>JBDSIO010000393.1:0-2910 GCA_039917895.1 Fibrobacteria bacterium
CCCCCGCCCCTGACCTGCGCGCCTGGTTCGGCGACATCGACGTGTACCTGTTCGATCAGGTGCTCAAGGGCCGGATCAAGCCGCCCCTGCGCATGCTCGATGCCGGGTGCGGCACGGGCCGCAACCTGACCTGGTTTCTGCGGACCGGTTACGACGTTCATGCTTTCGATGCCGACGAGGACGCCCTGAACCATGTCCGGGAGATGGCCGCGGAGCTGGCTCCGGACCTGCCAGCCGATCATTTCCGGGTTGAGAAAATTGAGACCATGAGTTTTCCGGAGGCCCACTTCGGCCTGGTCCTGTGCAACGCGGTATTGCATTTCGCCGAGGACGAGGAGCATTTCCAGCGCATGCTGGACGGGCTCTGGAGGGTCACGGCCCCAGGCGGCCTTTTGTTCATCCGGCTTTCCTCCACAATCGGCATCGAAAACCGGGTAACCCGGTTGGACTCGGGGCGGTATCGGATGCCGACCGGTGGGGAATGGTTCCTGGTTACGGAGGCCAAACTGCTATTGGCCACGGAGCGCCTGGGGGCCGATTTGGCCGAGCCCATGCGGTCGGTAAACGTCCAAAACCTCCGGTGCATGACCACCTGGATCCTCAGGAAGCGCAAGCGTTAGGGGTGATCGGCAGTTCCGCCGGACCCGGTTAGGGGGCGGGCAAATCCCTTGCGTCGGTTCCGGTTTTGTCCGATAATGTGAACATGAGTTCCAGGACCCAAAGTTCATGTCCGGATCGCGGATGCGCGGGCGGGACACAGCGGGGACAGCCGATAGGCCCGCAACTTTTTATATTAGTTCCAACGCCGCATAGAAAACGAACGGCTCCCCGACTCTTGCCGGGACAAGCCACAGGAAACGGCGGCACAGCGCCGCAAAGCGTGAAATCCGGATGTACGAATCCCAGTTATTGAAAATCAAGATCCGCCCCGGCAAGACCGCCAAGGTGATCGAATTCCTGCGCAACCTGAAATCGCGGAAGGACCTATCCCTCGAAGCCATGCGCCGTGAAGGCATGGTCGTCGAGACCATGTTTCTGGAACGCCGCGACGACGGAGACTACCTCTACTATTACGCCAAGGCCCGGGACCTGGCCCTGGCCAACCAGGTTAACATGGAAGCTACCGATCCCCTGACGATGGAGATCCGCAACTTCGTGGCCGAAACCTGGGACCACATCACATCGCCCGAGCCCCTGCTCGACCTGGATCTGGTCCGGGAAGAGGTTCCCCTGAAGTTGCGTCCCCGTCGAAAGCCCAAGGCCCCTTCCGTGGCTCCGGCCCCGCATGCCCTTGCGGGCTGAATTTACCTCCCTGTCCGCGGCTTGCGCCGCTGTCCTTGAAATCGGACCTATCGTACCCGGCCCCTAGCCCCCGGCTCCCGGCCCGCTTCCCCAAAGCAATGATCCCCGAAGAATCCGCCGCTCCCGAAAGCATGGAATGGAACGACGGCTTCCAGGAAGTGGTCGAATGGATCGAAGAAGGCAACCGTTGCCTCTTCGTGACCGGAAAGGCGGGCACGGGAAAATCCACCCTGCTCCAGCACATTAAAAAGACCGTCATCGGCAAGGCCGTGGTGCTCGCTCCCACCGGCGTCGCCGCCGTGCATGTGGGCGGCCAGACCATCCACTCCTTTTTCCGCTTCCCACCGCATGTGCTGTTCCCCGAAGCGGTGTCGCGCATGGGCGGCGGGGCCGTGTACCGCAAGCTGCGCACCGTAATCATCGACGAGATCTCCATGGTGCGCGCCGACATCATCGATGCCATGGACATGTTCCTGCGCCGGCACGGGCCGGAATCCCACCTCCCTTTCGGCGGCGTGCAGATGGTCTTCTTCGGCGACCTGCATCAGCTTCCTCCGGTGGTTTCACCCCATGAGATGGAGGCGTTCCAATCCCTTTACGAAAGCCCGTGGTTCTTCAAGGCCAAGGTTTTTTCCAGGCTGCCCTTCGATCGCGTCCATCTGAAAAAGGTCTACCGCCAGAAGGAAAAGGGATTCATCTCCCTGCTCAATGCCATCCGCACAGGCGAGGCCGAAGAAGACGAACTGGTCGCCCTCAATGGCCGCCTGGACAAGGTCTGGCAGCCGGGCGAGGACGAACCCTGCATCACTTTGACCTCGACCAACGTCGCCGCCGACCGCGTCAATGCCCGCAAGCTGGATGAGCTGCCCGCGCACCTTGCCCTCTTCAAGGCGCATGTGCAAGGCGAGTTCGACGCGCGCGCCTTTCCCACCGACGAACCCCTGGCCTTGCGCGTAGGCGCGCAGGTGATGTTCCTCAAGAACCATTCCCAGGGGAATTGGGTGAACGGGACCTTGGGCGTGGTGGTGGGTATGGATTCCGAAGCGGTCTGGGTGGACATCCCTTCCAGAGGCGGCCGCGGGGGCAATCTCGATCCGGACGCGGGCCCAGTCGGCGCGATGCGCGTGGAGAAGGCGGTATGGGACAGCGTGCGTTACGGCCTGGATCCGGAAACCGGGCGCGTGGTGCCGAAACCGGTGGGACGTTTCACGCAATTCCCGCTCAAGCTGGCCTGGGCCATGACCATCCACAAGAGCCAGGGCAAGACCTTCGACCGTGTCATCATCGATCTGGGCCAAGGGGCGTTCGCGCACGGGCAATCCTACGTGGCCCTGAGCCGTTGCACCACCTTGGAGGGCATCACCCTGCGGCGGGCGCTTTCGGGCCGGGATCTGATGGTCGATCCGGAGGTGCGCGAGTTCCTTTCCTGACCGGGCTTGCCCTAAGGGCCCGTTAAGAAATAACTGCCCGCATTCGGCCGTAGATCCGGCCGCCTGGCTGCGTTGCTCGTCGCTTGCGGACGCCCGGTCCGCGGCGCTCCTCGCGCCTTGCCAGCCAACCGGCTCACCGCCCTCGGTGCAGGTCATTTATTTCTTAACGGGCCCTAAC
>JBDSIO010000394.1:0-7952 GCA_039917895.1 Fibrobacteria bacterium
TGGAAGAGCCGGAGTACATTCCGGGTTGCAGGGTCACCATGCTAAAGCGCCGGAACATGGGAATGTCCAAATCTTTCCAGGGCCCGTAATGGGTGAGATGGGATTTGAGCGGCACCGCGGCGGAACCTGGACCGGTCAGCGACAGGGTCAAGGCCAGCGCAATGAGGCCCTGGACGCGGATGCGTCGGAAGGGTCCGGGCCGGATCACGACTGCCCCATGAAGGTCCGAAATTCCAGATCATGCAGATCCCGATCCAGGATCGCCAGGCCCACCAGCACGGAAAGCAGCAGAGCGGCCGCGAAACCGTAGCCGTAGAACTCCACTCCCAGGATGGCGCTGGCGCGCGTGAACAGGAAATTGGTGGCCAGGAGCAGGGCGGAAAGTGCGAATACCTTGCGGCGTTTGTCCAGGTAGAAGAGGACATTGCAAATCCCCAGGAACACCACCTGCAGACCCGCCGCCACCACGTCGATGTAGAGGAGATGGAGATAGAGCTGCGAGATCCCGAGCCAGCGCAGCATGGCGGGGCCCCACATCATGGCGAACAGGACGCCCAGGCCCTGGATCTTGGCGATTTCCAGGATGCCCAAGCGGATGGTGTCGATCATATCCTGCTTGGCTTCCGCGATCCTGTCCAGGCTGGCGCCGCCGCGCACCGCATTGTAGAACCTGTCGTATTGGCGCACGAAATCGGTTTCCATGCGCACCAGGAACACGGCCATGCCGGGCAGGGTGGCGATATAGGAAAGGAAGATGGGGATATCGTAGATGAGCGAGGAGCGCAGGGGCCCGATAATGGGCTGGCCGAGGATGGGTGAGAACCAGAAATACATCTTGTCGGCCCAGATGGCGAGATTGTACACCAGCCCGGTCAGGAGCAGCATGGGATACCGGTTCTTCCGCCGCAGGAAATCGAAGGCCAGGGCGACGCCGGGCGAGGGGAAGCGATCCAGGATCAGGAGGATCATGCCGATAAGCATGGCGAAGTGGCCGAGCAGGAATCCCGCCAACAGGCCTTCCAGCCCCAAGCGCCGCAGGCTCAAGGAGACAGTAACCACCAAGGCATATCCGACGAAAAAAAGTCCGACCAGGGGCAGGTATTTCTTTAGGCCTGAAAGCAGGGAGGTGGCGAGCCAGACGCCGTTCATCACGGTGAAGGCCATGGCCATCAGCAGGCGGTAGACCGGGGACTGCCCGGGAAAAGCCAGCAGGGCGAAGGCCGAACCGGCGAGGCCGCCTACCCCGATCACGAGGACCAGGGCGCCCAGGAAAGCGGGAGCCAGCCGCTCAGGCCGGTTCTCGTAGATGCGATCCGACGCGTAGCGTGTGAACGCGAGGGTGACGGCGCCGCTTCCGATCAGACTGAAGGCGATGACGTAGGTCACCGAGGTCTGGAACTGGGTGATCAGACGGGTGGGGATGCCGAGCCGGCGGCCAAGCAGATGGATGAGCAGGATGCCCAGGAAGGACAGGATCCACGGGCCCGACCCGATGACCCCGGCGTAGGCATAGGCCCGGAAGGAACCCAGGAAGGTGTCCCGGTCCAGCAATTTCCGGATCTCGAAGCCTATGCCCGCCATGATACCTTCATCCCTGGTCTCCCACCGCTCCTAGCGCCTTTTGGTAAATGGCCGCGTAGCTGTCCAGCATGCGACGTTCCGAATAGAAGCGATCCACCCGGGCCAGAGCCGCTGTGCGGGCCGAAGTCCATTCTTCCTGGTCCGTGAAAAGGCCGATGATGGCTTCGGCCAGGGACGTGGAGTCGGCGATGTCGACCACCCTTCCGGCGGCGCCTATGGCCAGGTCTGCTTCATCGCCTTGCCGCCCTTCAATCAACTGCCGACAGGAGCCCACGTCGGTGGCTACTGCCGGCACCCCGGCGGCGAATCCCTCCAGCAACGTCAGGGGCAGGGCCTCGCTGATGGAGCTGAGGATCAGGACCCCCACCTGTGGCAGGATCTTCGCCACGTCCTGGAAGCCCAGGAAGCGGACGGAATCTTTGAGGCCCAAGGCCTCGGCCAGGGCTTTGCATTCGTCGAAATAACGGGAGTCCTCCTCGCCGGGGCCTACCAGCCAGCCTTCCGCCCCCGGAATCCTCTGGCAGACCGTGCGCATGGCCCGGATATAGGTCTTGACGTCCTTGATGGGCACGATGCGGCCGATGAGGGCGAAGACCGGTTTCGGCGGGATGGACTGCATGTTCCGTAAGGGCCCGAAGCGATCCAGCTTGATGCCGTTGGGAACGCAAAGGGTACGCTCCTCGCGGGCGCCCGTCTCCACCTGCTGACGGCGGATGCCTTCGTAGAGTGAAACGATGGGATCGGCGGAGTCGTAAGCCGTGCGCCCCAGGACCTCGAAGAAGCGGATCCACAATTGGCGGATGTAATTCCCTTCCGGCGCTCCGCCTGCCGCGGGGCGTCCCGCGTCCGGGATCCAGGAGCTATGCAGAAGATCGATCTTCCGTTCCTTGGTGTACAGGCCGTGTTCCGACAGGATGAAGGGTTTCTCGCGGACACGGGACAGCAGGCTGCCGAGGAAGCCCGCGTACCCGGTGGACGCGCTATGGTAGCACCGGACTGGGATCAGGCCTCGGGCGATGCGCGCCAGGGTCCACACGGGTTCGTGCATGGAGCGCACGGTCCAGAAATAGTCGAGGAAGGATGGATCCGTGGACCGTTCGCGGTAATAGGCCGTGATCATCTCCCAGGATTCCCGGGAATCGAGGAAATGCTCTTCCTTGAGGCGGCCGTGGATCAGATGCCCGACCGCCTTGGAGAAGGCATCGCCTCCGCTATGCGGTCCGCCGCCATGGCCTCGGCCGGCCGGTCCCTCATGCCCGCTCTCGTGGCCATGCGCGCCGCCATGGCCGTGGGCGCCTCCCGGCGTTTCCGTCCCTCCCATTCCTCCCATTACTGAAGGATGATGCAGGAAGGCATCGTGCATGGCTTTCACATCCCGGAAAACCTCCGGATCGCCTTTGGAGGGCGCCGTGGGTTTGCGCTCGCGGTCGTTCTGGAGATAGTGGACTTCCAGGTGGACCAGGTTCTTAGGCAAGGAATAGCGGATGCCCTGATAATCCGCGGGTTTACTGCCAAGGAAGACTGCGGCGAAGCGGATCTCCGGAAACCCGAGGATGAGGTTGTGCACCCAGGAGGACACGCCACCCTGTACGAAGGGATAGGTCCCTTCCAGGAGCAGGGCCACGTCGGCGGAAGTGGCCGTGGGCAATGGATTCGAAGGATTTGCGGGAGCCAGGGAATTCAAGGAAGGTCCTCCAGCCAGAAGCTCATGAGCGGCCTCAGGGTTTTCGATTGACGCAATTGCGGATTCCCTGCGAGCAGACGGCGGGTCTCCCCGAAGTCGCGGCGAAGGAACGCCAACTCGGCCAGGTGGGGCACCACGCTCTGGACCGGGGTTCCCAGGCGCTCCGCGCCGTCCAGGGCCTCGAAGGCTTCCTCCCAGGCTCCCAGCCGGGCCTGGATCTTTCCGTAAATCATCAGCAGGGGTCCGTCCATGGGTTCGATTTCCAGAGCTTTGCGGCCGGACTCGGCGGCCTGTTCCAGGTAGAACCGGGAGAGCTCGCCTTCCGCCAGCTCCTGGTAGACCAGTTCCCATTGCAGGAAAGCCAGGCGGCGCAGCCATACCTGGCGCCGCCGGTCGTCGGCCGCGGAACGGAGGCCCGCCTGGGCCGACCCGATGGCTTTCTGGAAATCCATCTCGCGACGCTCGAGGGTTCCGTAAGCCATGAGCCGAAGCTCGTCGGCCGGATCCTTGAGCATCTCCTTCATCATGCGGTTCCCGAAGGGCGTAGCCCGGTTCCCCAGGGCCATGAGCGGGATCATGCGGGAGGCGGTAGGGATGCGCCGCGAGAGCAGCCGCGCCCGGAAGCCCCCCGGTCCGTAACGGGCGTGGTACCCTACGGCGGACGTCTCCGGATCTTCCTGGGCGATCATGGCGAAACCGGCACCCCCGCGCGGCTTACCGCGGGAGAGGCCGGGCAGCACCGCGAACAGGGCAGCGGGCATCCCCAATACGGGCATGGCCAGGGAGAAGGCGAAGGCGAACAGGGCGCGGCCCGCATCCGGCGAGGCGGGGTTTCCGGCCGCGCAGAAGGCGGCCATGGAACAGGCCAGGACATGCAGGAGCAGCAAGGGAACGAGCCATTGCGCGCCAGACGGGGCGCGCAGGAATTCCCATCCGGCTTTGGCCTCGAGAACCAGCGCGGCGAACAGCAGCAGGCCGCGGGCAGCGCGGAACGGCGTGGAGAGGGGTTCCGCGGGGGTTACCTGCGCATCCGGCATGTCAGGCCCCTTCCGTCCGCACCGGATGCTGCGCGTAGGCGCCAGCGGCGATGGCGGCCGCCCCGACCGGCATCGACGGAAGCCCGCATCGGCTCAGGAACTCTTCCAGGCCGCGGATGGGATCGCCGGGAGTCAGGGTCGCCACCAGTTTTTCGGCTTCGGACGATCCCGGAAGCCGGGTCAGGAAAATGCGCGCCTGGGTCTCTCCGCAGAAAGGGAGCAGGGCGATGAGCAGCAACCTCCTTTCCTTTCCGGGCCGGATCCAGTAGAGATCAGCGCTGCGTCCGGCCGTCCTGAGTCCGGCGTCCCAACCTTCGGGAAGGCTATTTCCGGGCAAGCCGGGAATGATGAGCGCGGCCAAGGCGCTTTCCGGACCGGCCTCGGCCTGCACCCGATGCAGGCGCATGTATTCGGCGGCGAAATCCTCCGGGCAATCCGGAAACCGCGAAAGGACCGGAGCGGCCACGGACGAGGTCCGCAGGCGATCTGCATAATATCCGAGCACGGCGAAAAGGGAGCGCAGGTTCTCCGCTTGGAAGGCGAAGAATGGCATGCGTTCCACTAGCAACAGGGCCACGGGTGCACTTCCGCCAGGGGCCATGGGAGCCACCACCAGATAGGGTCCCGGCGCGCCCTGTCCGCCTTCGGGGTCCTCGCCGTCCCCGCTCTGGGGAATCAAGGCATGGCATAGCTTGCCGGTGGCGAGGCTGGCCGCCACCATGGAATCCCTTCCGGGAAGTTCCCGGCGTGGACCCAGATACGCCAACGGCTCGGGGCGGAGAAAGCCGCCGGTCACTGCATGCAGGGAAGCGGTTTCTATCTGGAAGAAGCGCGCCAGCAGGATTAGGAGCGCATGGGCCGATTCGGAGTCCAAGTCCGCTCCCCGTCCTTTTTCGCCAGTAGCACCAGTACCACCCGTAGCGCCTGCAACGCCCGTACCGGGGGCGGCGGGAAGTTCCGCCAAAGCGTCCCGCAAGGTCGGCGGATGGGTGAGGAAATCCGCCACCAGCCGCTCATGGGATTGGGCCAGGGTCTGATGCGCGCCGACCAGGGAAGCGAGCCGGCGTTCCAGGTGTTCGCGGACCGTTTTCTCCCGCCGAATCTGGCTATGCCAGAGATCCCGGAACTCGCCGCAGGAAAGCGCCGCGATGAAGCCGCCCAGGAAATAGCCCTTGGGGAAGGCTTCGGGAAGCGGATAGTGGAGGAGGCGCGCGGCCTTCCAGCCGGCCAGTAGGATAAGGGAGGAGAGGATGGCCGAATTGGATCCATAGCGCAGGGCCAGGAAAATCGGGACCAGCCAGGGCCAGGGAAAACGGCCTTCCAGGAAAAAGGCATCGCGCGGCCGCAGCCACAGGCACAGGGCCACCGCCGCCACGCCCAGCACCAAAGTCTCGGCCATGGATCGCAAGGTGACGCCGCGGGATGCGGTTTGCAGGCCCGACCCGCCTTGACCGCCAGTCAACAGGCCTTTCCAGCCGCTGTCCAGAAACATGCCCGTTATCCCCGGCAGGAAATGGAGGCGGACTTCAGCAGATCGCGGATCAGATCCTGGGCCACTCCGCTCAGGGCATCCCTGCTCCAGCCGGACTTGGCGCCGCCGGCGCTCCAGATCACCTTGGCCGACTCCACGTCCACGATCTGCAGGGTCATCCCCACCGCGGGCTCGCCGTCCACGCCCGATTTATAGCGCCACTCGGTCACCGCGCCCGTGACCCCGTAGCGGGCATTCTGGCCGCGGGCCCAATCGAGCGCCTTATCGTATTGCTTCTGGATCGAATTGTATTCGGCGCCTTCTTCCTGTCCCGGATTTGCGAAAAGGTCCGGCAGGCCCCGGCTGAGGAGCACATTCTCCACCAACTTCTCCGCGGCTTTGCCCGCATGGGGCGCCTCGGAATAATTGCTCATCGGCAGCACCACCCATTTCTCCGTGCAGGAGAACTTGAGCGAAGGGGCATGCTCGATGCTCGCGCAGCCTGCGAGCAGGGCCGCCGCGGCAAAGGTCTGGATCCATGCGGTAATGCGGGTCATGATCTGTTTCCTCATTTGAAAAAGTATTCGTATCTGGTGGTTAAGCGGCTCTCTTCACGCGCATGGAGCTGAACCCCTTGAGAGATGGAGAACGCCAGGGAGAGACGTTGGGCGCGTGCGGGGAAGAGGAAGAAGCCCGCCCGCAAGGCGAACGCGTTGTTCCATGCCGTCCCCTCGCGTTCCCGGAGGGAAGGGAAGAAGCTGCGCTCCAGTTCGCCTGAAAGAAAGGGCGAAGGCATGGCGGAACGGGCCTCGGGAGATTCATCCAACCATTCGAAATGGGCGGAAGCCTGCCAGAAGGTTTGCGGGTATTCGTTGAGGGCCAGGATGCCGGCTATGAGGTTGTTGCCCGGGCTCGTTTCGACTACCGTTCCGGGACTAAACCCGTTATAGGATGCTCCCAGCCCTAGGGAAAGGGGCCGGATCGGGCGATGCGTCCACTCGCCACGGAAGATGTTCCCGGTTCCAAGATCGTGCCCCGACCGATCATGGAATCGGGCTAAGGAGGCGGCCAGGTTGCACCGGGAACGGAACGGCAGATCCATTCCAATCCCTCCTTTCCATTCGTCCTTCAGGGCACCCAGGCTGAGGATCGGGTTCTCCTCCGCGGAATGGTTGAGCGAAAAGCCCAAATCCATGGAGATCTCGGACAGCGGGCGCCATTCCCCGGAAATTCCGGCGGTCCAAGCGCGGTCTTCCCCCATTCCCGAGTCTGTCGGATAGGAACCTTCCGGCACCGAGCGGATGCCGAAGCTGCCCTGGGTCGAGCCGTGTGCCCCATCGCGCGAGGCTTCCAGGCGTGCAGCGTCCTCGCTTTCCGGCACGGGCATGGTCACGGCCGTGGACAAGCGCGGGCGCTCGCGGCGCTCAAGGGCGAGGCCAAGGGTGGTATGGTCCCACACTGCTATCCGTCCGGACCCGGTGGTCCTGCGTTCCAGGAAGAGCGGGTGGCTCGTCAAGTCGAAGGATCCCGCGGCGGTATTGGCCCCTCCCCAGACCAGGGAACCCAGGCCGGTGGCCCCTTGCCGCTGGGTAAGCGGGGTTCCGTAACTTTCCCGGATATAACCCAGGCTTCGGTTGCGAAAGCCCAGGAAATCCGCCGCCGAGGCGCGATCCACCGGACTCAGGGACGACTCCCGCGTTTCCAGGAGATCGGAGACCTTTCCCGCATCGTTTTGTCGCATGGCCACGGCGAGTTCGGCCCAGGGTGGCAGCTCCGCGCCGGCCCCCAAACCGACCGCGGAAACCGCCGAGCCGGCTGCCAATTGGGCCAAGGCGTCTTCCGGATTTTCGCCGCGCTCGAGCTTCCAAGAGAAGGCCAGCTCTTGCGCGGCCTCGCCACCGGCGGAATCGGCCAACATCTCTTTCATCCGCCGCGCGGTCTCCTCGCTGCCGCCGAACTTCAAGGACCAGCGCGACCGGGCTTCCTTCCAGGCCGGAAAATCCGGGTCCCTGCCGGCGGCCTTGGCGGCTTTAAAGATGGCAGATATCCTAGCATAGATGGCCTTCGTCCCCTCGCCGTCCCCGGCCTGCTCGAGAAGGTCGACATAGCTGAAGAGGAACAGGAGATCCTTGCGGGGTCCCTTGCCGCCCTGGCTGTCGAGACGGCGGAAATATTCCAG
>JBDSIO010000395.1:0-37925 GCA_039917895.1 Fibrobacteria bacterium
GCACGGAGCGGAATTGGTGACGACGGAGATGGTGGTGTTTGAATGGCTGCGGGCGGGGGGTACGCCGGAGTTCAAGGAGCTGCAGGCGCTGATCAAATAGCCCCTGCTTCCCTTTCTCACTCCATGAAGCGATTTGTTTTTCCGGTAGCTCTGGCCCATCGATCAAGCACAGGTTGCCTCTTGGTTTTCTCCTGCTTGATCACATCCTGCTTATTCACTTCCTGCCTCTTCGAAACCGAAAAGGATCCCGGCCGTCCCGCCACGACATTCGATCTTTCCCGGTTGGAGAGGGCCCGGAATCCTTTGGCCGAGACCTATGCCGTCCCGGAAGGGAAGAGCATCGTGGGCCTTCAATTCGCTTTCCGCTCCATGAATTACGCCTGGGAGGTGGATTCCAACGTTGAGGCCTTCCACGAGCAGACGGGCCAGTACCCAGCCGTTACAGGCGCTTATTTCGATCTTTCCAGCCAACCCCAGAACCTGAAAACCTTCCTGGATGCCGTGCGCGCCGATGGGTGCATTCCT
This sequence comes from Fibrobacteria bacterium, assembly GCA_039917895.1. GTDB lineage: Bacteria > Fibrobacterota > Fibrobacteria > UBA11236 > UBA11236 > Chersky-265. The sequence goes on from JBDSIO010000395.1 coordinate 526, forward strand.
TATGTGACCTTGGATCCAAAGGATTGGGATGAGCCGGACCTGGCTATGCAAAAGCGGTTTCTAGAAATGATCCTGAATGGCGAGTTCGACGCTCCGCTCAAAGCCTTGGCCGTGACGCTAAGGGAGTTCAAGCATCCCGTTCTGTTCCGGTATGCCCACGAAATGAACGGGGACTGGTATCCTTACGCAGGGGGCGGGGACGCGGATGGGGACGGAAAAGCCGACGGTCCCGGAAAATTCATCCAGGCATGGCGCTATGTCCATAATCTATTCGCGCAGGAAGGCGCAGGCAACTTGCTATGGATATTCTGCCCCAATTCAGAGGATTTCCCGGCCCAGGAATGGAATCGCCCCTTTAAGTATTTCCCCGGCCTGGAATACGTGGATTTGATCTTCGTCGATGGCTATGAACATCATGATAAGCGGTCCCAAAGCTTAGAACAATCCATCGCCTATTTTTCCAATGAGCTGGGGCTTTACCTGGAGTCCCGAGCCGAGATGGCGGACTCCCTGCTCCCGGCTTTCGGTTTGGGAGAATTCGGAACCAACCGGATTGCAACGGGCCTCAAGACGGATTGGTACGTCCAATCCCTCGATTACCTGGGTGAGGCCCCGGGCATCAAGTTCCATATCATGTACAATAGCCGGAATGGGAGGGAGGACTTTTCCCTCCACGGACTGGGGGATCGTATCAAGACCGCCTATCTGAAGTCCCGTTTCCAATTCAGATTGTTCGGACCACAATAGTTTCGCAATCCTCGCCGGATCATTTTCCCGGCGGCATTCCCAACTTCTTCATTGCGAACCCCGCAGGCACTTCGAACAGCGACGCGGCTTGGGCTTCCTTCTTCACGGATTTCACTTCCGTCTGGAATTCCGGCTTGCCGTCCTTGTAGCTGATGGATTTCACCGGCATGCCCTTATCCTGGAGTTTCCACTCATTGTCAGGCGAGAACTTCTCGAAATACTTTGCCATGTGCTTGAACGGGGCGAAATCCGCATCGGTGACGCCGACGCCGTTGAATTCGGCCAACCAAATGTCCGAGCGCTTGACGCCTTCACGGATCGCCTCGTATTTCACCGTATTCCAACCATTGATTTTCCCTCCGCTTCCCGTGCTCTTGAACTCGGTTTTGGGCGCATCGGCGCCCGGCATCATCTTCTTCATCATATCCTCCATCATCTTCCGTTGCTCGGGAGGCATTTTCTCCAACGTGGCGGCCATCTGCTTTTTCGCTTGTTCCATCTTGGCCATCATGTCTTCGAAGTCCTTCTCGGTCATCTCGGTGTAGGTTTTCTCCTTGAGGTTGACGATCCAGAAAAGCTGCTTGTCCCCGCGATAGATGAAATAGACGTCCTTGGAGCTTCCCATTTCGAGCCGTATGAGATCCTTTTCGATGCGGATGGCGGCGGCAGCGGGTTCGCTTTTGCCGTCCAGCTTCAGCCAGCTTTGCGAAATGGTGATGCCTGCCTGGACTGGCCGGCCCGCTAGGACCGTAATGACCAGGCCTAAAACCAAGGCTCCCGCGATAGTCCGGAATGATTTCATGACTGCTCCTATGGATGTGCATGGACCGGGGTTCCACATGGATCCGCGCCCGGAAACCGGAAAACGTAGCAACTCCAACCCACCTCGGGAAAAATTGGCAGGCCCCGGTCCTGTGGGCTATATTTGTATCCCCGGCATCGGACGGACTCAGCAAAGACAAATCGGGCAGAAAGACATGGCATGAAGACTTATAAAATCGCGGTTTTGGCCGGTGACGGCATCGGTCCCGAAGTGATGGACCAGGCAATCAAGGTGCTGGACGCGGTCGGAAAGAAATTCAATTTCGGCTTGGAGTACCGCCGCGCCGACGTAGGTGGAGCCGCGATCGACAATCACGGCGAAGCCCTGCCAGGCTCCACACTGAAAGCCTGCGAAGAGAGCCAGGCCATCCTGTTCGGATCGGTGGGCGGACCGAAATGGGAATCCCTGCCCCCCGAAAAGCAGCCCGAGCGCGCCGCCCTGCTGCCCTTGCGCAAGCACTTCCAGCTGTTCTGCAACATGCGCCCCGCCAAGGTCTACAAGGCCCTGGCCTCCGCCTGCCCCCTGCGCGCGGACATCGTCGGCGACGGCTTCGATATCCTCTGCATCCGCGAACTCACCGGGGGCATCTACTTCGCCAAGCACGCCGGCAGCAAGGGCCGTGAAGGCTCCGGACCCGAAGAACGCGCCTGGGACACCAAGGAATATTCCCGCCTCGAAATCGAACGCATTGCCCATAAAGGCTTTCAGGCCGCGCGCCTGCGCCGCAAAAACCTGGTCTCCATCGACAAGGCCAATGTGCTCACCAGCATGGTGTTCTGGCGCGAAGTGGTGACGGGCGTCGCCAAGTCCTATCCCGACGTCAAGCTCTCCCACATGTACGTGGACAACGCCGCCATGCAGCTGGTCAAGAACCCGCAGCAGTTCGACGTGATGTTGTGCGGCAACATGTTCGGCGACATCCTTTCCGATGAATGCGCCATGATCACGGGCTCCATGGGCCTGCTCGCCTCCGCCAGCCTCTCCGAAAGCGGCTTCGGCTTGTTCGAACCCGCGGGCGGATCCGCCCCGGACATCGCCGGCAAGGGTATCGCGAATCCCATCGCCCAGATCCTTTCCGCCGCCTTGATGCTGCGGTACGCTTTCCAGGAAGAAGACGCGGCCAAGGCCATCGAGTCCGCCGTAGCCAAGGCCATCGACACCGGTATCCGCACCGCTGACATCGCCGCTCCGGGACCGAACGGAACCATCATGGGCACCGTCGGCACCCAGGGCATGGGCGCAGCCATTCTCGATGCTCTGAAAGCCTTGGGTTGACCGCAACGCCGGGCCGCGTCGGCGAGGACCGCGGACGTCCGCCCTCCCCGCTGCGGCTCCGGCACCTGCTCCGCCCCGAAGTCCTGTCCAAGCTGCGCTTGGTCCTGACCCTGCTCACCTTCGCCGCCCTTGGCTGGTATGTCCACACCCGTCCCCGCCCCGATCTGTCCGGCCTGCATCTGCGCTGGAGCCTGCTCGCGCTGGCCGCCGCTTGCCTGCCTCCGCTGCTGTTCCTGCGCGCTCTGAAATGGAAATTCCTGCTCCGGGGCGCTGCTCCGGACGTGTCTTTGGTCCAAGCTTTCCGCAGTTATCTTGGCGCCATGGCGTTAGGCCTGGTGACTCCAGGCAGGGTAGGGGAGTTCTCACGCGGCCTGTATCTACCGCAGCGTTCCGTGCAGGGGTGGCGCGGCGCAGGCCTGGTCATGATTGACAACTGGATCGACTTTCTGGCCGTGCTGGTCTGGGCTTGTTTGGGCTGGCTGGTGTGCTTTGGTCCGGGGGGATTGGCCCTGGGGGCACTTGGAGTTATGGTATTCGCGCCCATCCCATTCTGGCTGCGCGCCGCTGGCGGGGTAACCTCCTGGTTTCCTTCGCGTTGGGGTTTCCGCGAGTCGGCCCGCAAGGGTTTGGCGGCAGGCGAAGGCGTTTCCCGCAAGGACTACCTGGGCTCGTTCGCGTCGGGTCTGGCTTCCTACGGGTTGGAGTGGCTGCAAATCGCCCTGCTCCTGGGTTTCCTGTCCCCGGCGGTGCCCGAGCCTTGGCGGCTGGCCGGAATGATGGCGCTGGTCTCCCTGGCGAACTCCTTTCAGGTCACCCTGGCGGGTCTGGGGGTGCGGGAAGGTATTTCCATGGTGCTCCTGGCCCGCGAAGGCGTGGGTGCGGAGGCGGCGGTGCTGGCGGCTTTTCTGCAATCCGCCCTGATTCTGTTTCTGCCTGCGCTGGCTGGTTTGGCCGTAAAACCGATTGCCTTGTATGGCGGGGACGGTGCGGATGGAATCGCCGGACCCGGTCGGGCGAACGGGGAACGCGCGGAAAGCCCGGATTCCGCTGCGCCATTGCCCCGGGGCGGATTGGAATCATAGAATAGGGGTCATCCTACCATGCTGGACGCGACCGCCATCGATCGGATTCTGGAGCGGTATCCCCATGCCTCGGCTTTCCAGCGTTGGCACATGCGCGGCCGCCTGAAACTCTGCCCATATGAAAAACTGGATCGCCATCTGACCGGGGCGGATACCCTGCTCGATGTGGGTTGCGGGTTCGGGCATTTCGCCTGGCACCTGGCGGCGGTGAAGCCGGAGATGCGCTATCATGGAACTGACATCGATGCTCGGAAGATCGCGCTGGCCCAGGCCTGTCTTACCGTGGGTGGCGCCGCGCCGCCGCAATTCCATTTGGGTGACGCGTCTACGCTTCCCGACCTTCCGGAAGCTTTCGGCAACATAGTTTTTCTCGATGTGCTTTACCTGCTGCCTTGGGAGGCGCAAAAAGGCTTGATGGCTTGGGCTCTAAGGCGCTTGGCGCCGGGGCCCGAAAGCGTAATGGTGATCAAAACCATGGAACAGGCACGGGGATTCTCGGGTTTCCGCGCAGTGGCTGAGGAATGGATCATGGTGGTCTTGATGCGGCGGACGATGAGTTCGGGGGCCCTTAATGGGGCGCGTCCGGCTTCGGATTACCTGGAGTTCGCACGAGGTCTGGGGTTCCAGGGTGAGGTCGAGGACTTGGGTACTTTCAACCCTTCCACCGTAATGCGTTTCCACCGGTAGCATATGATTGCTGACTTCCATGCGTATGAAATGGAACTTTGCCTCAAAGGCCTGATTCCGTTGTTGAAGAAGTATGGATATCAGGTAGCCGGGAAGTCTGTGCTGGACGTGGGTTGCGGCTATGGGGGCGTGCTGGCGGCATTGGCCATGGAGTATCCGCTGAGGTCGGCGTTGGGGATCGATCTGGATGGGGGAATGGTGCGTGAGGGCTCGGCGAAATGTCCCGGGGGCGTGCGGCTGGAAGTGCGGGACTTTTTCGGGATGGAGGCAGCGGATCCGGAGGCTTTCGATCCCGGGACGCAAGGGCCGGAATCTTTGCGGCGCTCTGCTTTGGCGACGGGTGGTTATGATTTGATTCTGTTGCGAGATGTGTTGGAGCATATTCCGGACGCGGAGGGAGCATTGGCCAAGGCCGCGTCGTTGCTTGCGCCTGGGGGGCTTATCTTCGTGAGCTTTGCGCCGTTCTATTCGCCCTTCGGTGGGCACCAGCACAATGGGTCCGGGCTCTTCGCTTATGTGCCTTGGTTGCAATTGCTGCCTGAGGTTTGGTTCCGGGCGGTATTGAATCTGAAGGAGAATAGTTACAAGTCGGGGAAAAGCCTGGGGGACGATATGGAGAGCGTTTTGCGCACGCGCTTGACCATTGCGCGTTTCCGAAAGATGATTCCGGGGGCAGGTTTGAAGGCAGGCTATTTCGCGCGTTACCTGTCCCGGCCGGACTATCGCATCAAGTTCGGGTTGCCTGAGGTCGGATTTCCAGGGATTCCGGTGCTGGATGAAGTGGCTTGCACGGGTGTGGAAGCCTTGCTGGAAAGGGTTGCCTGATGGCGATCCCGGCGAATCTTATCATCAATGCGGATGATTTCGGGTTGGACCCGAGAATTTCGCGGGGGATTGCGTTGTGCCTGGATGAGGGGCTGATCAATTCGTTCTCCGTATTCCCGTTTTCCGATGATTACCATGCGGCTTTGTTGAGCTCAATACTGGAGAAACATCCGCAGGCGAAGGTGGGGGCGCATCTGTCTTTGATTGGGCCGGCTATGGAGGAGCATCGGGATCATCATCGGGATTTCCTGCGGAGGTATCTGACTTTGAAGATTAAGCCGGCGGAAGTGCGGACGATGTGGCGGGAGCAGGTAGAAGTTCTGGGAGCGTATTTGGGCGGGACGGATAAGATCGCGCATCTGGATAGTCATCAGCATTTGCATGTGTTGCCGGGGTTGTGGCAGGCGGCGAAGTCGTTACAGGTGGAATTTTCGATTCCGCGGTTGCGGGTACCCTATGAGTCTTTGGTGAGGGCGGTGGGGTATCGGTTTCCGTTTGGGTTGGGGATGCAGGTGTTGGCGCGGATGCGTCGGGAGAAGGGATCACCGGGGTTCATAGGGTTCTTTACGAGTACTTGTTTTTCGGTGGAGGCAAACAGGGTTGGGTTGGCGCAGGTGATGCGCAGATTGGGGATGATGTTTGAGTTGATGGTGCATCCTGCGATTCCGGCGAGTGGCGGCCATCCGACCGGGTCGACCGGGGAGGGCGATTCGCCGGTGATTTCCCAGATAGCCGAAGTCGGAGAATTGCGCAGGCTGAAGGCCTTTTTCGAAGCATGAACTTTTGGCCCCTTAAGGAATTATCGATCAAGGTCGGGTGGGCCTTCGTGAGCACATCGAAGAAACCTATCGGCGCGAATCGCGCCGCATCCTGGCGACCTTGGTGCGCCTGATGGGAGGCGAACTGGTCGCTTATTTCTTAACGGGCGTCTTAACGGCCGCTAAGGCGTCGGCGACGCGCCGCGCCCCTTGAGGAGGATGGCGGCCCCGCCTCGCGCGACTCCGGATCCCTTTCCCTGCGGAAGGCGCCAACGCCCGTCGGCAGTAACGCTGGAGGTTTTCCCCGTCTGAGGCCGTAACGCGGCCGGGCTCCCGGGATCCGGCAAGCGCAAGGCCACGGGCTTCAGATCCTCCAACTGCACGTCCTTGAAATGGACTTCCACGTCCCTACCTCCGTGCATTTTGAATGCGATCTTCCCCTGCATCCGTCCTTGCGGATCCGAAAGCTTGACGATCTCCGAGCCGTTCACCTCCAGCGTTACATCCGGACCTTTAGCGGTGATGCGCATAGTGTTCCATTGCCCCGCCTTGTAAAGGCTCTTGTTCGCGGAATAGGACCATTTCTTGATCCAAAGCCGCCCGGTCGTTTCGTAAAAGCCGAAGGCGTTATCGGTTAGGAGGGTGGGTTCAATGACCGTCTGCACGCCGAGCACGCCCTCCTCTGGCGGGGGATTCCGCTCCTCCAGCCGGAGGAAGCATCCCGAATTCCCTTTCACATGCTTGAACTGGAATCCAAGGCGGAAATCCTTCACGGTGGAATCGTAAACCAAATGGGTGAACGGGGCGTCTTTCGGGGAATGCTTGCCCACGATGGCCCCGTCCGCTACCGACCAGGCGCCATTGCCCAAGACCCGCCATCCCTTCAGCGTGCTGCCGTCGAAAAGGCTCTTCTGGTCTTGAGACCGGACGAACGGCGGAAGGGCTAAAACCAGGGCCACCAGGATGCCCATGGAATTCGGCCATCCCGAGGCGATGCGGAATCCAGTATGAACAGCGCGCATCTAGTTCCTCCGAGCCTCCCAAGACCAACCTTCGGGCTTCGCAAAGGTAAATCTAAGCCTATTTGCCGTCTACAACCCCCCTTTTGCACCCTGTTTCATGATATCTTAACTATAGGGCGACCGCCGTCTCTTCGCCCGGATTGGAGGCACCCTATGTCCGGATCCGAATCCCACGACGAACCCGCAAAGGCCCCCAAGACAACGGCAGGCCCCACTGCCTTACCGCAACCCGGAACCAATACCAATACCAATACCAATACTAATACCGACGGAGCCCTGAAACGGACGCGGACAGGTCTCAAAATCCCTCTGCACTTCACCCGCCCGGGAATCCACCCCTTCGACGAGGTGGAATGGGAACTCCGCGACGCCGTCATCGAGGATGAGAACGGTAGGATCATCTTCGAGCAGAAAAGCGTCGAGTTCCCCAAGAGTTGGTCACAGTCGGCCACGCAAATAGTCGCCTCCAAATATTTCCATGGATCCGGCTCCAAACGGGAAACCTCCCTGCGCCATTTGATTGCGCGGGTGGCGGACACCATCACCGGATGGGGGGCCCAACGGGGCTATTTCAGGGAAGAAGCCTCGGAAATCAATTTCCATCATGAGTTGATCCATCTGCTCTTGCACCAGAAACTGGCCTTCAATTCTCCCGTATGGTTCAACGTCGGCATCGAGGCGAAGCCGCAATGCTCGGCCTGTTTCATAAACGGTCTGGAAGACAGCATGGACGGCATCCTGGAACTGGTCCGTACCGAGGGCCGGTTGTTCAAGTTCGGTTCCGGGACAGGCACCAATTTTTCGCGGCTGCGCGCGAGCCGGGAAGGGCTTTCCGCGGGCGGAACGGCTTCCGGACCTGTCTCCTTCATGCGCGGCTTCGACAGCTTCGCCGGCGTCATCAAGTCCGGAGGCAAAACCCGGCGCGCCGCCAAGATGGTCATCCTCGACGCGGATCATCCTGACATCCGCGAGTTCATCGCCTGCAAGGCGGTGGAAGAGGAAAAGGCCAGGGCCTTGATCGACGCCGGATATGCGGGCGGATTCAACGTGCCCGGCGGAGCGTACGATTCGGTGCAATTCCAGAACGCCAACCATTCCGTGCGCGTGAACGACGAGTTCATGCGCGCGGCCCGCGATGGCGGCGACTGGACCGTCCATGGCCGCGTGGAAGGAAGGCCAATGGGATCTTTCAAGGCCGGAGAGTTGCTGGACCAGGCGGCGCGGGCTGCATGGGCCTGCGGCGATCCAGGCCTGCAGTTCGATACCACCATCAACAAATGGCATACTTGTCCGGAAAGCGGGCGCATCAACGCCAGCAATCCTTGCTCGGAATACATGTTCCTGGACGATTCCGCATGCAACCTGGCTTCCCTGAACCTAATGCGCTTCCGCAAGGGAGGCGAAGAAGGCGCCGGGGAAGCAGGTTCGGATCCATCGCAAACTTCACCCGTATCCGCGGCCGCGCCGGAACGCCCCTTTGACATCGACGCCTTCCGGCACGCCGTGGAAATCGCCATCCTGGCCCAGGAGATTCTGGTGGATGAGGCGGGCTATCCCACCCCTGCCATCGCCGGGAATTCCCAGGCTTTCCGTCCCCTGGGTTTGGGCTATGCCAATCTGGGGGCGCTGTTGATGTCCCGCGGCCTGCCGTATGACAGCGCTGAAGGCCGCAACTTCGCCGGCTCCGTCACCGCGCTCATGCACGGGAGCGCCAATGCCATGTCCTCGCGTATCGCCGCGGCCATGGGCCCCTTCGCCGGCTTTCCGGCCAACCGCTCCGCCATGCTGCGCGTTATGCGCATGCACGCTTCGGCAGCCCGGGGCCTGGATGGCATCGGCGTGCCGCGCGATCTCGCGGCCGCCGCCGTGCGCGCCTGCGAGGAGGCCGAATCCCTCGGTAAAGTCCATGGCTACCGTAATGCCCAGGTTACTGTACTGGCCCCTACCGGGACCATCGCATTCATGATGGATTGCGACACCACGGGGGTGGAGCCGGACATCGCCCTGATCAAATACAAGCGACTGGTAGGCGGCGGCCTGATGAAAATCGTGAACCGCTCCGTGCCCGAAGCCCTGCGAAGACTGGGCTATGGGGAAGCCGAGACGGCGGAATTGCTCGCCTATCTGGAAAGGAACGGTTCCCTGGAAGGGGCGCCCGGTTTCCAATCCGCCCATCTGGCCATCTTCGATTGCGCCTTTACGGCCCAAGGCGGCAAACGATCCATCAGTCCCATGGGACACTTGCGCATGATGGCGGCGGCGCAGCCCTTCCTCTCCGGGGCCATATCCAAGACCGTCAACCTGCCCAACGATGCGACGCCGGCATCCTTGCGGGAAATCTTCCTGGAGGCCTGGAATCTCGGCCTCAAATCCGTGGCAATCTATCGCGACGGTTCCAAGCGCACTCAACCTTTGTCCACGGCGAGCGAAAGCCGCGACATCCCGAGTCCCGGAGACCGGCCGGCCCGCCGCAGGCTGCCCGACGAGCGCGAGGCCATTACGCATAAATTCAGCATCGCCGGCCACGAGGGCTATGTTACAGTCGGCAAATACGAGGACGGCTCCCCGGGCGAATTGTTCGTGGTCATGTCCAAGGAAGGTTCGGTGGTCTCGGGCCTGCTCGACAGCTTTGCGACGGCGGTTTCCTTGGCCTTGCAATATGGCGTTCCGCTCACGGTCCTGATCGAGAAGTTCAGCCACAGCCGCTATGAACCTTCGGGATTCACCACCAATCCGCAGATCCGCATGGCCAAGTCCATCACCGATTATATCTTCCGATGGCTGGCGCTCAAGTTCCTGCCCGCCCGGGAGGCCACGGCCGTGGTGGGCGAGGGGGAGGACATGAACCTGGGGGTGGAACCGGCCCTCCCGGATCCTTTCGCCGTACCATTGGAAATGGACGCCCCGCCCTGTCCGGATTGCGGTTCCATCATGATTCGGGCAGGCTCCTGCTTCCGCTGCGGAAATTGCGGCGGGACAAGTGGGTGTTCATAGCCTCTTGCACTTTGAACTTTGCAATCTACCTTCTACCCCATGTCCAACCGCCTGATCCACCAGACAAGCCCCTACCTGCTGCAGCACGCCCACAATCCCGTCGATTGGTATCCTTGGGGCGATGAGGCGCTGGAACGCGCCAAGGCCGAGAACAAGCTGCTGCTGATAAGCATCGGCTATTCCGCCTGCCATTGGTGCCACGTGATGGAGCGCGAATCCTTCGAGAGCGAGGAGACCGCAGCCTTGATGAACGAAATGTTCGTCTGCATCAAAGTGGATCGCGAAGAACGCCCCGACGTGGATCAGGTCTATATGAACGCCGTGCAGCTCGTTAGCGGGCACGGAGGCTGGCCACTCAATTGCTTCGCTCTCCCTGACGGCCGGCCCGTGTACGGGGGCACCTACTACCGGCCGGACCAATGGCGCGAAGTGCTGAAAAGCCTGGCTGACCTGCACGCGCGCGAACCTGCCAAGGTGCTGAAGTACGCGGAGCAGTTGACCAAGGGTGTGCGCCAAAGCGAATGGGTGGAGGCTGCCCCGGCCATGGCGCCCTTCACCATGGCCGAGCTGGACGCGGTCTACAAGCCCTGGCAATCCATGTTCGACCGGGTCGAAGGCGGGATGAACCGGGCCCCGAAGTTCCCCTTGCCCAACAATTACCAGTTCATGTTGCGTTATTGGAAGGCCGCCGGCGAGGCTTCGGCGCTGGAGCATGTACGGCTGACGCTGGACAAGATGGCCTTCGGAGGCATCTACGATCATCTCGGGGGCGGATTCGCGCGCTATTCCACGGACGGCCTCTGGAAGGTCCCGCATTTCGAAAAGATGCTTTATGACAATGGCCAACTCCTGGAGCTTTATGCCGAGGCGTTCCGCGCCACCGGCGATCCCCTTTACGCCGGCGTTGTGCGCGAGACCGCCGCTTTCGTGGCGCGGGAGCTGACCTCGCCGGAAGGCGTCTTTTATTCCGCCCTGGATGCCGACAGCGAAGGCCAGGAAGGCAGGTTCTACGTCTGGAGCAAGGAAGAGGTGGAGAAGCTGCTGGGCGACGCCTTTCCCCTGTTCCGCGATGCCTACAACGTAAACTCGGTGGGATTCTGGGAAGACGGCAACTATATCCCCCTTCGTAAGAAGCGCGACGCCGAACTCGCTTCGGCTTACGGAGTGGAAGAAGCCGAACTCGGAGGCCGTTTGGACAAGGCGCGCGCCATCCTGCTGGCGGAACGCGGCAAGCGGGTCCGTCCCGGGCTCGACGACAAGACCCTCACATCCTGGAACGCCCTGATGGCCAAGGGCTACGTCGCGGCCTTTACGGCTCTTGGCGACGGGGAATATCTGCGAGCCGCTGAACGCAATCTCGCCTTCCTGCTGGAAGGCGGCCGCCGTCCCGACGGCGGCTTGTTCCGAACCTACAAAGCCGGGAAGTTCTCCATCAACGCTTTTCTAGAGGATTACGCGTTCATGGCGGAGACCTTGGCCGCGCTCTATCAGGCCACCTTCGCGGAAAAATGGATCATCGCCGCCGGTGAACTGATCGACTATGCCATCAAGCATTTCCGCGATCCGGTCTCGGGACTGTTCCACTTCACCTCCGATCTGGACAAGCCGCTGGTCGCCCGCAAGCTGGAGATCATGGACAATGTCACTCCCGCGTCCAATTCCAGCATGGCCCGCGCCCTTTTCATCGTGGGTTCGTTGCGCGCCGACCAATCCTGGCTCGACATGGCCATCGCCATGCTCAACCAGGTGAAGGAAGAAATGCCGGCCTATGCATCCGGGTATTCCAATTGGGGCATGCTCGCCCTCCATGTCGCCGCCCCGTTCCACGAGGTGGTGATCGCCGGACCGGAAGCGGAGCGCTTCCGCAAGGAACTGGCCGGCCATTACCTGCCCAATATCCTCGTCGCCGGCTCCGCCGTTCCCAGCACATTGCCTTTGCTCGAAAACCGTTTTTCCCCGGACCGCACCGCCATCTACGTGTGCCGGAACCGCGCCTGCAATCTTCCCGTATCCACGGTCGCGGAAGCTTTGGCGCAGCTGCAAGCGGGCTGACCCTCGGAACCTCCCCCAAAGATCGAGGTTCTGCCGACAATCACCCTAGCAAACTGCCCAAGTCTTTGATTCCAGGATATTTGGGCGCCCTTTCCGAAGGCGCGGCTGAGGAAACACGCGGGTTTCCCCCGGCGGGGATTCTGCGCGACCAACAAGCGATTAAGCCTTTCGAAATCAATGTGTTAGTCCTTGCGGAGGGTTTCGTCTCCGGGCCAATGTTCATCGGCCTTCCAGGGTAGGTTGCCTGTAAGCCCCGTCCCACCGAGGTTGCAGCGGACCTGCTTCCCAGGCCCCGTCCCCGTTGGCTTGCAGCGTGTCGTATCGGGAGATATTTCACTTTCGGCTTTTCTTTTGCCGGTATTTGAGGTATATAATGGGACCGAGACGCCAAAAACCATTCGTCTCGTGATCCACATTCGAAAGGAATGCGCATGAACAAGCAAGAACTAGTGCAGGCTGTGCTGGAAGACAACAAGAGCGGCATCGAGACCAAGGCAGCCGCCGAACGCGCCGTCAACGCCGTACTGGGCGCGATCGAAACCGGAATCAAGAAGGACTCGGTCGTCCAGTTGATCGGTTTCGGTACCTTCAGCGTCAAGACCCGCGCCGCCCGCAAAGGCCGTAACCCCTCTACCGGCGCCGAAATCAAAATCAAGGCTTCCAAGACCGTGGGCTTCAAGGCCGGCGTGGCCCTGAAGGAAACCGCCAAGAAGGCGAAGTCCAAGTAATCATCCCGAAAGCGGGCGAAGCCGTGGCGGCTCGCCAGGGAGCGGATCTCCGGGTCTCTCCCGCGTTCGAGAGGCGGTCCTTAGGGCCGTCTCTTTTTGCGTACCGGCTTCCCATGGATTCGGAACGGGTTCGAAAATCGGATTCGAATCGGATGCAAATTCGGATTCAAATTCAGATTGAGATTTAGATTTAGATTCAGATTTAAAAGGCTTTGTAAATTGAAATCCATGGAGCCTCCCGTTTCCGACGCGAGCCCGCAAGCGATTCCGCCTGCAACGGCTTCCAGCGACCTGGACAAGAACGTCCTCAACGTTGGGCGTCTGCCCTTCCTGGTCTGCGCGCCTTTCTTCCACGCCTCACTGGGCGGGCTGGAGGGCATCCGTTTCGTAAACGGGGTTCCCAGCTTTCACAACAGCGAGCTTCAGGCGGGGCGGGTCGATTGCGCGCCTTCTTCGAGTTTCGAGTACGGTCTGCATTATCGCGACTACCAATTGTTTCCCGGCGTCTCCACCTCCAGTACCATGGAGATGAAATCGGTGCTGTTCCTGTCGCAGGTTCCTTGGGAGTCGCTGGAAGGCTCCCCCGTAGGCCTCTCCGCCGATTCAGCCACTTCCAACGTGCTGTTCCGTATCCTGTGCGGGCGCCGCTTTTCCGTCAAGCCGCGCATCCTTTCCGGAACCGGGGAAGCCGCGGTGGCCGAAGCCGTAGGACGCGTGTTCATCGGCGACCGCGCGCTCCGGGAATCGCTTTCCGGGAAGTGGGCCCATCGCTATGATCTGGCGGATGTGTGGATGCGTTGGCAGGACCTGCCGTTCTCTTTCGGTTTGTGGATGGTGCGCCGTGAGGCCATGCAGGCCAAAGCCGACCTGGTATCGCGGTTCCACCGCTCCCTGATCGCATCTCTGGCCGCCTTCCGCGAGGATCCGGGCAAGGCGCTGGATGCCTGGACAGCGGCCTATCCCACTAACCTGCCGCGCGATCTCATGCTGGGATTCTACGCCACCGCCGATTACGGATTCACGCCGCTCCATGCGGAGTCGTTGGAGCGGTTCTACCGGTTGGCGCGCGAAGAGGGTTTTCTGGACGCCTCGCCGGCGCTGGATTTCGCCGCGGTGTGAAACCCCGCCACGGCTTCCATCACCAGTTCCCGCACCTTTTCCGGATGGGAGACGGTAATGAGGTGGTTCTTGCCGGGCAGCAGTGTGAGGGTGGCGGGATTCCCATTGGGACGGATCAGCCAATCCCCGTCGGAATGGATCTGGCGGAAGCGGACGGGGGGCGTACAGCCGGGCCAGCCCATCATCATCTCCGGAAATGTCTTCAGAAGCACTGGCGGATGACTTCCCATGATGTCGCCCAATAGCGCCTGGCCTTCCGGGGACAGCATGTTCTGCAGCGCCAGGATGCGCGGTATGGCGGTGAATATCCTGCGTATCACGCCTTCCGGAACCCAACGCGCCAGCGGCGCCCACATCTTGAAACGTTTCCGGATATGCCGGGGATGGGTAGTCGAAGCGATGATGACGACGCCTAGCACGTCGACGCATTTGGCCATTTCCAGGGCCAGCATGCCGCCTAGGGAAACGCCTCCGATCACGTCGCCGGGAGCCAGGCCGATCTCCCCGGCCATGCGTTTGGCATAACCTGAAAGGGTTTCCCCCTTAAGGATGGGGATGAAATCCACCGTCTGGTAGACGTCCTGGGGCAGCTTCATCAGTGAAAACGCGCGTTTGTCGAGGGCGAAGCCGGTGATGAGGAAAACCCGCATGTGGTAAATTATATCCTTTTTTAGCTACATTTTGGGTTTGACCAGCCGGGCGGGGGATGAACGAATGCAATGCCGTGAATGTGGTGCCTCGGTCGCCTCCAACGTGGCTTTCTGCCCCAACTGCGGAGTCCGTCAATCGGTGGCCGCGCCCATTCCGCATCCCAAAGCTTCCGGCCTCTTTGTCGCACCTGCCGTGACTGCCGCACCTGACGCACCCGGCGAAGGTACCCCTTCCGTCAATTCGGCGGCACCTGCGCCGGAGGTCATTCCCGTTTCGGCGCAAGAGCCCCGTTCCCGGGCCAATCCCCTTGCTACCCGCGAGAGCGGCCGGTTGACCGTCGGCCAGGTTCACGGCAAAACCCCCAAATCAGCGCTGCCGCAAGCGGGCGAAACGTTCGCCAACCGGTACCGAGTAGAGAAATACCTGGGCTTGGGCGCGCTGTGCAACTCCTACCTCTGCCGCGATACCCGTTCCGGCAATCGGGAAGTGGTGTTGAAGCTCATGCATTCGCGCAAGGCAGCCGAAGCGGGACTCCCGGAAAGCTTCCTTTTCCTCGCGGAATCAGTAGCCAAGTACGACTACAAGGGCATTGCCCGCATTTACGACTCGGGCCGGCACGAAGGCGCCCCCTGGTATGCCATGGAATGGGTGGGCGGAGTTCCCCTCCGCCTGTGGTTGATGGAGCGCCTCAATTTTGAGAATCGGGTGCTGCCCGGATTGGGGTTCATCGTATCCTTGCTCGATACCTTTGAGATCATCCATGCACGCGGATGTTATGGGTGCCTCAAGCCCGAAAACATCTTTATCACCCTGAACGGCCCCGTGGTCACGGACTTCGGAGTGGTGGGGTTCCTCACCCCGCAGGAGTTCGAATTCAATTCCTACGCGCGGCGCTACCTGCCCTACATGGCCCCGGAATTGCGGCAGGACTGGGGCAACCTGCTCCCGAACAGTGACTTCTATTCCATCGGCGCCATTCTATATGAAATCCTGGTCGGCCGCGCCCCCGGTTCCCAATTACGCCTCCCCAGCGAGCTCAGCCGTATCTTCGGCATAGAAGCCGACGAGATCATCCTCAAATCCATGGCCGTTCAACCGTTGGATCGCTTCGCAACGGTGGAAGCGTTCAAGCAAGCCGTGCTTGCCTTGCAGGCCTCCTTGTTGAACGCGCGCCCCCAGGAAGAGCATCCCGCACCCGTCGCTAATCCGGTCGCACCGGCATCCATCCCGCCTAGGGGTTCCCTCAGACCCCAGGTCAATCCAGGCCTGGAGGTGACTTCGGATAAGCAGACGTTACACAATCCCGAAGTGGAATTCGAAGAACCGGGATCGCGGGACATGTTGATAGGCGGACCGGCTTCCTATCCCGATGCCCAGGGCCAGTCCGACAGCCCATGGATCCGCGAGGAACCGGCCATCCGAGCCGGCGCCGAAGCCGCCGAAGCGCGCCTGGCCGATAGCGAAGATGCCTCCTCCCGAACGATATTCTATCCCACGCCGGACGATGCGGGCGGGGACAAATCCCCGGCTTCGTTCGGCCAACTGGGGGATCGCATCGTCGAGGAAGCCCATGTCCAACGCCGCTTCGCCCATTCTCCCTCCCCATTTGCGGGTACTGGAGGGGAAGGAGGGACCCGCGCGGTCGATAACCTCCGTGCATGGGAAAGTCTTTCCGGCCAACCCGATTCGATGGCTGAAGTGATTCGGGAAGAGGAGGAATCGGAGCCGGTTCCCGCCTGGCTATGGGTTTTCATCGCTTTGGCGGGTTCCTGCTTGGTCGTCCTCTCCGCCTATTTAGGTTTGCTGCACGGGAATTGAAGCGCGGCTGGCTTTCGCGCCTTTTTGCTGCATACAATCGGATCAAGAACCTGGAACCCGACCTCATGGAAATCCGCATAGACGGGGCAGAAGCCATGGCCCACGGAGAAACCCGCACCTTCGACTTTCCGCGCAACGGAAGGACAGGCCAGGGATTTCTGATCCGGCACCACGGGGCTTTCTACGCTTATCTCAACCAGTGCTGTCACTGGCCGGTCCCGCTCGACTTGGGAGACAAGGATTTCTATTACGCGCCGGCCGACCGCATCATGTGCAAGACCCATGGGGCCGTTTATCAGCCGGATACGGGAATCTGCGATTACGGCCCGTGCGTTCGAGCGGTGCTCGAATCATTTCCCATCCGGACAGGCGCGGACCACCTAATCGTAACCGTCCCGGACTAGCCATCCACTCTCTGGAGCCTTGCCAAGCGGGCCCGCTAAAGGTTGATTTTCCATGGCCTGACACCATACTGACAACCCTCATAGTCGATCCTCGTAGATAATCCTCGTTGACAATCCTCTCAGAATCCCAAAGGAGCACCGCCCATGTTCACTCCCGCCTTCTCCAGCGAAGCCATGTTAAACCGGAAGCAGCACATGCCGATCGTGAATCCGGACAAACCCGGCAACCCGCTCAAGCATCCCGCGGCCAAGGCGCCCCGCATCTTCGCGGACACGGCCACCCGTTCCGAGATCGAGCCTTTGTTCCGCGCCGGCATCATCAACGGTCTCACCACCAACCCCTCCCTGCTGAAAAAAGCCGGCGCCAAATCCTGGGATCATGCCAAGGAGATCATGAAGGATCTCTGCGACCTGCTGCGGCCTTTTCCGGTGTCGCTGGAGCTCACCGAACTGGATGAAGAGAAGATGGTGAAACAGGCCGATGAGTTGGCCGTGCTGGGCGACAACTCGGTCATAAAGGTTCCCATCGGCGGTTACCGCGCCGTCAATTCCGCGGCCGATCCCTTCACCGGGCTCAAGGTCATCCGTCGACTTTGGGAGAAGGGAATCAAGGTCAACACCACCCTCGTTTTCAACACCACCCAAGCCTTCTGGGCCGCCAATGCCGGCGCCACCTACGTAAGCCCGTTCCTCGGCCGCCTTGCCGATTACGGCTATAAGCATGATTTACCCGAACGTAAGCCCGGCAACTCCCTGTACTGGGTCGAGGATCACAAGAATTCGAAAAGCGATCAAGTGATGCACAATACCGAATACGTCGCCTCAGCCGGTCCCCTGAAGGACGCGGGCGCGCGCCTGATCTTCGAGATCGCCACCGTCTTCGCCAATTACCAGATCACCACTGAAATCCTGGCGGCCAGTTTCCGCAACCAGGTGCAATTGAGCGAGTGCCTGTTGGCCGGGGCGGACATCCTTACGGTGCCGGCCGCCGTGCTCTCGACCGTGGCTGATCATCCGCTAAGCGATGAAGGCATGAAAGCTTTCGTCGAAGATTCGAAGGCCTTTGGAATGTAAGGGGGGCCGATAGGGACGCACGGGGCATATACGCGCGTATGCGCGCGTATACGGACAATCAGGTCTTGGAGGAAAGCTTCAGGACCATCCAGCCCCAACCGCCCAGGAATGCGAGGCCGCCCAGCGGCGTAATCGCCCCCAGGGGCCGGATGCCCGTGAGGGTCATGGCGTAAAGGCTTCCGGAAAACAGCAGGATCCCGGCCACCATCAGCCTGGCGCCCCATCGGATGTCGGCCCCGGTGGTCTTGGCGAACAAGGCAAGGGCCAAAAGGACCGCGGCGTGGATGAGGTGGTAGAGCACGCCGGTATGCCAGACGATAAGCAGTTCGGGCGCCACCCTCGCCTTCAGCGCGTGGGCGCCGAAAGCGCCCAATGCCACTCCCAGGAAACCCAAACCGCCCGCGACGCGTATCCAATCCATGCATCGAAAAGTACTTCATCACCCCGGTTTTTGGGAAGGAACCGCGCAAGCGAAAGCTCAGCTGGACCTATCTCCGCCGTCTTCGGCAATTATATTTCTGTTCCTCACGGAAGGCTCCCGTGATATCACCCGAACCAGAGGTTCCGCATGTCCGGCAATATTGAAAGCGTTCTGAACGAGACACGGAAGTTTCCCCCACCCGAGGCGTTCAGCAAAAACGCCTCCATTTCCACTTGGGCGCAATACGAGGCCATGCATCAGGAATCGGTCCGGAATCCCGAGAAGTTCTGGGGCGAGGTCGCTTCCGAACTCCATTGGTTCAGGAAGTGGGACCGCGTGCGCAATTGGGACAATGCCCCGTTCGCGAAATGGTTCGAAGGCGGCAAGACCAATCTCTCCTACAATTGCCTGGATCGGCATCTCGCCAAGCACCGCAATAAGGCGGCCATCCTGTGGGAAGGCGAACCCGTGGGCGATCAGGGAGACGGGGAAAAGAGAACCCTGACTTATGGCGAATTACACCGCCAGGTCTGCAAGTTCGCCAATGTGCTCAAATCCCAGGGCATCCAGCCGGGCGACACCATCGCCCTGTACATGCCCATGATCCCGGAATTGGCCATCGCCATGCTGGCTTGCGCCCGCATCGGCGCCGTTCACTCCATCATTTTCGGCGGGTTTTCGGCCCCGGCGATAGCGGACCGCATCCATGACGCATCCTCCAAGATGGTCATCACCGCCGACGGCGGCTTCCGCCGGGGCAGCGTGCTCAAGCTCAAGGAAACCGTGGACGAAGCCGTCAAGAGTTGCCCCACTGTCAAGAGCGTCATCAGCGTGAAGCGCGCGGGCAACCCCGTGAACTGGACCGAAGGCAAGGATTTCTGGTGGCATGACGTAATGGCTAAGGCCTCGGCCGATTGCCCGGCGGCCGAGCTGGACAGCGAGCATCCCCTCTACATCCTCTACACCTCCGGAAGCACGGGCAAGCCCAAGGGCATTTTGCACACCACCGGCGGATACATGGTCGGCACCTACCTGACCACCAAGCACATTTTCGACCTCAAGCCCGAAGATACCTACTGGTGCACGGCGGACATCGGCTGGGTCACGGGCCACAGCTATGTGACATACGGACCCCTCAACAACGGCGCCACCGTCCTTATGTATGAAGGCGCGCCCAACTTCCCCGAGAACGATCGTTTCTGGCAGATCATCGAGCGCTACAAGGTGTCCATTTTCTATACGGCTCCCACGGCCATCCGCTCCTTCATGAAGTGGGGCGACGAGCATCCCAAGAAATACGATCTGTCCTCGTTGAGGCTTCTCGGCTCCGTGGGCGAGCCCATCAACCCCGAAGCTTGGATGTGGTACCACGAAATCATCGGCGGCAAGCGTTGCCCGATCGTGGACACCTGGTGGCAGACCGAAACGGGTGCGATCATGATCAGCCCCCTGCCAGGCGTGACCCCGACCAAGCCCGGTTCCGCCACCTTCCCGTTTTTCGGCGTAGACGCAGCCATCGTCAACGAAAAGGGCGAAGAATTGGGCGTGAACCAGGGCGGATTCCTGGTGATCAAGCAGCCCTGGCCATCCATGCTGCGCACCTTGTTCGGCGCGGATGATCGCTACCAGGAAGTGTACTGGAGCCGGTTCGCCAAACAGGGATGGTACCTGGCCGGAGACGGAGCGGTCAAGGACGCCGATGGTTACATCTGGATCTTGGGACGCATCGACGATGTGCTCAACGTCTCTGGTCACCGACTTTCCACCATGGAAGTGGAAAGCGCCCTGGTGGCGCACGAAACCGTGGTGGAAGCAGCCGTGGTCGGATTCAAGCACGACGTGAAGGGCGAGGGCGTGGCAGCCTTCGTGACCTTGGGCAAGGGGCATGAGAAGGGCGAAAAGATCTCGAGCGCGCTCAAGGCCCATGTGCGCAACATGATCGGGCCGTTGGCCATGCCGGACCAGATCCATTTCACGGACGCACTGCCCAAGACCCGTTCCGGCAAGATCATGCGCCGCTTCCTGCGCGACGTGGCCAATGGAGTGGAGACCAAGGGCGACATGTCGACATTGGAGGATCTGAACGTGCTGGCCAAGCTGAGAGCGGACGAGGAATAATCATTGGCTCTTTGACTTTGTGATGGCTGCCTGGTAAATGCTGCCGGGGTAGGCGGCTTTCGCCGCCGGGACACGGCAGGCGGAGGGTCTTAGCAGGCTGGCCGATCCCGGCCCAAGGGTTACTTTTTGCGCGCTCCCCTAGGCATTCCGCCTTTCAATACCTCGTCCATCCTTTCGCGTCCGCTTCCGGGCAATGGCAATTCTTTCCTGGCTATTCTTACACCGGCACCCCGGTGGTGCGGACGCAGATTTCCGACCACTTCGATCCCGCCTACTACATGGAGACCGTCGTCCAATACGGCTTCCAAGGCCCTGCCGGGCTTACCGGCGAGGATTACAATAAAAAAGCCGAAGGGTCCGGACCCTGCGGCTGAGCTCTCTTGTCGTTACGTTCTTTTTACGTGGGCTTTACGCTGGGGCGCGAGAACCGCGATTTCGCCCCCGCCATGGCGGCCGGGGCGACAAGACGCAATTAGTCGTTGCGGAGCAGTTCCACGCGGCGGTTCTGGGCCCGGCCGTCTTCGGTTTTGTTGTCACCGACCGGCTTTTCCGGGCCGTAACCGAAGGCTTTGAGACGGTCCTTCGCGATGCCCTTGGTCACGAGGTAAGCGACGACGGCCTGTGCGCGCTTGCCGGAGAGCTTCTTATTCTTGGCGGCGGGACCGAGGTTGTCGGTATGGCCCTGCACCTCGAGCTTGACCTCGGGGAAGGTGGTCAGTTGTTCCGCCAGCTTGTCCAGGGTCGGAAGGGACTCGGGAGTGAGTTCGGCGGAACCGGTCTTGAAGAAGACGCCCTTCAACACTAGTTTTTCGCCCTTCTTGATCACTTCGTCGGCGCAACCGTCCTCATCCTTGTATCCGTTCACGACTTCGGCTTCATTGGGGCACTTGTCCAGCGCATCGGCGATGTTGTCCTTGTCGTTATCCGGATCCGGGCAGCCGTCGAAATCCTCGAAGCCGTCCTTATCCTCGGCTTCCTTCGGGCACTTGTCGAGTTCGTTGGCGATTCCGTCCTTATCGATATCGCGGTCCGGGCAGCCTTCGAAGTCGCCGCTGCCGGCTTCCAACGGGCATTTGTCCTTGAGATCGGCGATTCCGTCCGCATCGTTGTCCGGATCGGGGCAGCCATCGGCATCCTGGAACCCGTCGAGGTCCTCAGCCTGGACCGGGCACTTGTCCAGCGCATCGGCGATGTTGTCCTTATCGTTGTCGGGATCCGGGCATCCATCCTCATCCTCGAAGGCGTCCTTGTCCTCGGCTTCGGTCGGGCATTTGTCGAGCTTGTCCGGAACCCCATCGAGGTCGAGATCCAGGTTGGCGACCTGGCCGTTCCAACTGATGCCGAAGACCATGGAGGCGGGTACGGAACCCTTGAGGCCGAAGCGCTCGAGTCTGTCGCCGTTTTCGTTGGAATGGCTGACGGGAGAGGAGCCGTCGTTGAGGAAGCCGAAGACCATGCCGGCCTGGAAATCCAGACCCATCGGAGCATGGATTACTCCTGACAAAGTCAAAGTGGTGGGATCGGATTCGAACTGGCTCGATTCCCACACCTGGTTGAAGCGGGCTTCATGATAAAGCTCGCCGAACACGTCGAAGTTCTTATGGACGCGGTATTCCAGCGCCGTGGATGCGGAGAACACGTCGTCGAATTCGCGATCGTCCCCAAAATCCGCCCCGACCTTGCGTATGCCTCCGTTGAGGTGCCAAAGCAACGGCGCCGGCGAGGGGCAACGGGTAAAGTCGCCGGTCAGGGCCACGGCCGCCAGGAACTCGGGCGAACCGGTTCCGAAAGAGGCCGAGCCTTCGCCCCGGGCTTCGCCATTAATGGGTAGGTATTCCATTTCGCGGGGAACCATACCGAGACCCTGGCTGGCCGTGGGGATGGTGGCTCCAAAGATGAGGGAAAGGTTCCAAGGCGATTTCGGTCCGTTCCAGGGAGTCCGGTATTTCGTCAGGATCTTGAGGTCGCCCAGAGCGCTTCCGGCTTCCTCGTTCAGCGAGGTGACCACCTCTTCGTAGTAGACGGGAAGGTTGAGGCCAAGGTCCCAATCATCGCCCAGGCCGTAGGCCAGAGAAACGTAGCTGTTGGCCAGCAGGAAGTAGGCGGGCATCTCGGTGATGCCGCTGCGCGTGACCGCGGACTCATCGAACAACCGCTCATCGTTGACGATGTGGCTGTAGGCTGATATCTGGAGGCGGCCTTTGCCCAAGGTCTCGGCCGAATGGGTTTTGTTCGCCCCGATCAGACCGTCCTGGTTGGGGGTTGCGCCGACGGCGCTGATCAGGCACGGCAGAAAGGCGGCCAAAGTATGAAGCTTCATTTTGAAATTACTCCTTGATTCCACGATTAGGGTCCCGATCCATTACGACGCCGGAAATTGCGGCGGGAATAAGGGATCCGGTTCGGCGCCGAACGGGAGGAATGCTGACCTACCACTTTGGGTTCCGTGCGCGGTGAATATGTAATAAATTCGGACCAAATTTACACCGGGGCCTCCCTTGGGACCAAGTGACATCCATGCTACTTTAGCGCGCATCGAAGGCTGTCAGGGCCGCGCGATTGAAGGGTATCCCGGAGGTAACCATGGTGGGAGAACACAAGTGGACCTTTTTCCGCGCGGGAGGGTTCGATCAGGTCAAGTTGGAAACGGGTTCGGATCTCCTGAATCTGGATAAACTGGATAAAAAGCTTTGGGTGGCGCTTGCCTGCCCGACAGGCGGCCTGGAGATCGACTCGCGTACCTTGGATCTGATCGATACGGACAAGAACGGCCGTATCCGTCCGGATGAGCTCATCGCCGCAGTCCGGTTCGCGGGAGACAACGTCAGAAACGCGGACGATCTGCTTAAGGGAGAGGCGGCGCTTCCATTGTCCTCGATCGACGACTCTCGTCCCCAAGGCAAGACCTTGCTTTCATCGGCGCGACAGATACTCGGGAATATCGGAAAAAAGGACGCGCAGGCGATCACCGTCGAGGACGTCTCCGATCGCGCCCGTATCTTCGCCGATACCGCCTTCAATGGCGACGGAATCATCACCGAAACCTCAGCCGGGACCGAACCCCTCAAGGCTCTCATCCGCGAAATCATGGGCTGCATAGGATCAAAGACGGACCTCTCCTCCAAACCCGGAATCGACGCGGAGCAGATTGACGCCTTTTTCATCGAAGCCCGGGATTTCGACGCCTGGCATACCAAGGGCGAGGCCGATGCCGCGGGGATTTTCCCGTTGGGCAAGGTAGGCACCGCCGATGCGGTGGCGGCCATCACCGCCGTCAAACCGAAGGTGGACGACTTCTTCGCCCGCTGCCGACTGGCGGCTTTCGATCCGCGCACCGAAACCATGCTTAACCGCAAGGAAGAGGAATATCTTGCGATTGCGGCCAACGACCTCAGCATCTCGGTCAGCGAGATCGCAGGTTTCCCCCTGGCCCATATCACCGCCGATCGTTCCCTGCCGCTTGCGGGCGCGGTCAATCCTGCGCATGCCGCCGCCCTTGCGGGACTGGCGGCTTCCGCAGTGTCGCCGGTCTTGGGCGTGCGCGCGCGCCTCACCGAAACCGATTGGCTCGCTCTGCTGTCCAGGTTCGCTCCTTATCAGGCCTGGATGGCGCAAAAGGCGGGACTCAAGGTGGAAGCGCTCGGTGAAAAACGCGTTCGCGAGGTCCTGGCCTCGAACCTGCACGCGGATTTGAACGACCTGGTCGCCAAGGATAAGGCGCTGGAAGCCGAAACCGCCAGCATCGACGCCGTGGAACGCCTGGTCCGCTATTATCGGGACATCGCCCTGCTCTGCACCAACTTCGTCAACTTCAAGGATTTCTACGACGGGGACGAACCCTCCGTCTTCCAATGCGGGACCCTGTATCTCGATCAACGCGCGTGCAAACTCTGCCTGCGCGTCGAGGATCCCGCCAAGCACGCGATCATGGCCGGGCTCGCCGGAGCCTATCTCGCATATCTCGAGTGCACGCGGAAGGAATCGGCCTCCACCATGGAGATAGTAGCGGCCTTCACGGCGGGAGACTCGGACAATCTCATGATCGGCCGCAATGGAATCTTCTACGACCGCAAGGGTCTGATCTGGGACGCTACCATCGTGAAGATCGTGGACAATCCCATCAGCATCCGCCAGGCCTTCTGGTCCCCCTACAAGAAATTCGTGCGTTTCCTGGAAGAGCAGGTGAACAAGCGCGCAGCCGCGGCAGACGCCGAAGCGCACGACAAACTGGCTCTCACCGCCGCCACCACCGTGAACGCCGACAAGGCCAGGGTCGCCGTCCCCAAAAAAATCGACGTAGGCACGGTAGCCGCCATCGGCGTGGCCGCGGGCGCCATCGGCACCTTCATCACCGCCCTGGTCGGATACCTTGCGGGCATCTTCAAGCTCGGAATCCTTCCCACCATGCTGGTCGTATTGGGATTGATGCTGCTGATTTCCATGCCCTCGGTCATTATGGCGTATATGCAGCTGCGCAAGCGGAATCTGGGGCCGATCCTGGACGCCAATGGCTGGGCCGTGAATGCGAAGGCCAAGTTCAACGTGCCGTTCGGCGCGACCCTGAGCAGCGTGGCGAAGCTGCCTCCGGGATCTCGACGGGACTCGGGCGATCCTTATGCCGACAAGGGTTTCCCCTGGTTCTGGCTGTTGGCTGGGCTCCTTTTCCTCTTCGTTGGGTTCCGTTGGTACGAAGGCTCTTTCGACCGGCACTCCCCGGCCTGGATGAGGTCTACCACGGTGCTAGGGACCTCGGCGCCTGTCTATGTCGCCCCCAAACCCGCCGCCCTTCAGTCGGCTCCGGCCGCGCCTCCTGCGCCATCCATGGAACAAGCTCCGGCATCTCCGCCGCCATCCCCACCGGCGCCAACCCCTGCGGTACCCGCTCCCACGGCTCCCGCTCCCTGAACGGAAAAAATCCCG
The DNA here is from genome assembly GCA_039917895.1 of Fibrobacteria bacterium. Taxonomy (GTDB): domain Bacteria; phylum Fibrobacterota; class Fibrobacteria; order UBA11236; family UBA11236; genus Chersky-265. The sequence goes on from JBDSIO010000395.1 coordinate 26,044, forward strand.
AAAAGAGTTCCAGCGTACGCGGTTCGCAGGGACAAGACTCGTGAACCGCGCGTTTCGGCCTATTCGTTTTTGAGGGCCGGTCCAGTGTGCGGACCCGCCGCCAGAGGCGCCGGGAGCCCATTAACCTGGAATACACGGGGATAATTGCTATCCTTCCCATCCATGACCTTCGAAGAAATGTGCGCTCTGGCGCGGGAACGCAAGCTGGAGATGCCCGCGGATAAATCCACCACCGCCCTGTTCGAAAAGGGAGCGCACGGCATCGGCAAAAAGCTCGTCGAGGAGGCCGCGGAGTCCTGGATTGCGGCCCGTTTCGAAAGCCATGATTCCTTGGCCTTGGAGCTCTCGCAGGTGCTCTATTACGTCGCCTGCATGATGGCGGAGAAAGGCGTTACCCTGGAAGAGGTCTACAAGAAGTTATGATCAAGGTCGCCTTGCCCAACAAGGGCCAGCTTTTCGATCCCACTATGGACGTCCTCGCCTCTTGCGGCTACAAGGTCAGCAAGTCCTTGCGCTCGTTAAGCACCTTGGACTCGGACAACCAAGTGGAGTTCTATTTCCTGCGCCCTGGCGACATCCCCTTGTACGTGGCCAACGGAATCCTGGATGCAGGAGTGACGGGCAAGGACTTCGTCGCCGAGAAGGGCGTTAATCCTTCCTGCCTTCTGGATCTTAACTACGGCGCGTCGAAGCTCTGCGCTGCCGTGCCCGACGCCCATCCAGCCAAGGCCCTGGCTGATCTGAAGGGCGCGAAGATCGCCACCTCCTTTCCGAATATCGTGCGCGGCAAACTGCCCGGCAATGAACTCGTCGAACTCGAAGGCGCGGTGGAAATCTCCATCAAGCTCGGCATCGCCGACGCCATCGTCGACATCGTGGAAACCGGAAGCACCCTGAAAGCCGCCGGGCTCCGCATCATCGGCGAATCCCTGTTCCAATCCCGCGCCGCTCTTTATGCGCATCCCGGCCGCGAAAACCTGGATGAGGTACTAATCCTCAAGAGCCGGATCGAAGGCAAGTTGCTGGCCCAGGAATACATGATGGTCGAGTACGATGCCCCGGAGGCACTGCTCAAGGCCGCCTGCGCCATCACTCCCGGCATCGAATCGCCCACGGTGATGTCCCTGGAGAAATCCGGTTGGTTCGCGGTCAAGGCCATGATCAAGCGCCGCGAATCCCAGCGCATCCTGGACACTTTGTCCAAACTGGGCTGCAAGGGCATCATGCTCACCGCCGTGGACAGCATTCGCATCTAATCTTCGCTGAACCCGGAAGCAGATGCCCAACTCCTTGTGTTTTGGCCCTTAACGCTCACGGACAATCTGAAAACCTCCGTTCTCATTGCCAAAAGTGCGTATTTTTCAGAAGCGCTTTTCAACTGGAGATTCCCATGCCGCATCGCAATTTCCTGCCGCTGGTTCTGTTCAGCCTATCGGTCACCTGGCCGCTAGGGACCGATTCCAAGGCCGCGTCCGCCCATTTGGTTTCCGCCCCGTTTACCATCAAGGTGGAAATCGACGGCGTGACCCAAGGCGTGTTCCAATCCGTCGAAGGCCTGGCTTCGCAATCCGAAGTGATAAAGACGCAAGAAGACAGCCTCACCGTGGAAGCACCGGGCGCGCTTAAGGGATCGCGCCTGATCCTCAAGCGCACCTATGATCCCCTGCTCATCGGACTTTGGAATTGGCGCCAATCCGTGGTGGAGGGCTATCCGCAGAAACGCGATGGAGACATCTTCATTTTCACCGCTTCGGGCAGGATGGCCGCCCATTGGGTGTTCCATAAGGGTTGGCCGTGCCGATGGGAAGTGCCGCTGCTGGCCGCTTCCGGCGAAGTCCCGGCCGAAGAGATCATCGAAATCGTGCACACGGGATTGACTTTGGAAGCGCTCTCCGGATCCTGATGCCGGTCCCCGGCCCGTCCTGGTCGGCACCGCGCCGTGGAATGGCTGGGAACCAGCCACGAAAAAACCCACTCCGGAATCCGGAGCGGGTTTTTCATTTGGAACGCTGGGGAATCGCGCCCCACGAAACGGAATCCATCCGTCCTTAGGCCTGGACTTACTTGGCCTGGAAGAAGGACTTAACGCCTTCGTTGGTCGCTTTCATGGCCTTCTTGCCCTTGGTCCAGCCGGCGGGACAGACTTCCCCGTGCTCTTCGTTGTACTGTACGGCGTCGAGCAGGCGCAGGGCTTCGTCCACGCTGCGGCCGATCGGACGGTGGCTTACGTTCTGGGCCATGACCTTGCCGTCCTTGTTTATGATGAAGGTGGCGCGATAGGTGATGCCAACGGCTTCATCGAGCACGTCGTAGTCGCGCGAGATCGACTTGGTAAGGTCCGCGACGATGGGGTAGGTCACGCCCTGGATGCCGCCGTCGTTCTTGGGGGTGCGAAGCCAAGCCTGGTGGCTGTTCACGGAATCGACGGAAACGCCGATGACCTGGGCATTGCGGGACTCGAACTCGCCGAGCGCATCCTGAAAGGCATGGATTTCCGTGGGGCAGACGAAGGTGAAATCCAGGGGATAGAAGAACAGGACCACGTACTTCTTGCCCTTGTAGTCGGAAAGGCTGAGCGACTTGGCCTCGTTGGGGCCGGTGGCCGCATCGGCTTTGAAATCGGGCGCTTGCTTGTTGACGAGAACTGCCATGGTGACTCCTGAATGATGGTTTTGATTGGCCGGTAATATAAAAAAATGGACCTTGGCCAGGAAAGACCGGAACTGGAATCTCAGGTCCCTTACGGCTGTTTAGGCTTCAGTTCCAGGAAATTACGACCCGGTGCCGGAGCTTGGAACCGGACATGCCAGCCTTCATCCCCGAGCAGAATCGCCAATGACTCCATAGCATTTTGGTAAGCAAAGGGTTCCCAAAGCAGGATACGGCCCCCGGGAGCGAGGTACCCTCTCCAGGCATCCAGCTTGTGGGCGAATCCGTAGCGTTGCTCCAGCAGCAACGGAAGCTCGGAAGCTTCGACTGCATCCGGTTTGGCCAACAACCCGTCGTCATCGGCGTTGATCTCCCCAAGGCTGTCGATGCAGAGCAGAACATCGAAGGACGCAGGTCCGATGGGGGGAGGGGGATGGGGAAGGACCGAGAAGCCTTGCGCCGTCAATTCATCACGCACCGCCCGGCAGGCATCTTGAACCACCAGCGTGCGGGGCGAGGATCGCTTTTGGATCAAGGATGCGATGATACCGGATCCGGCTCCCACATCGAGAATGGAAAGATCCGGAGTCAACTGCGGGAGCAGATCGGTGAGGATGGCGGTCAGGCGCCGGAACCGGTAGGCGTTCACGTCGAGGTGGAGGCCATGGGTGAAAACGAATCCGTAGAAGCGTTCCAAAGTGGTTTCGCTCCGATAACCCGTGAAATTCCGGTGCAGGCGGGAAAAGGTTTCCCATTCGGGTTTCGGCAGTTTGCCTTTGACGACTTCCAGCGTTTCAGCCCAGGTCAAAGGAGCCAGGCCCAGTGCGCCAAGTTCCTTTTCAATATCCGCTTTAATCTCCGTTTTCAGCTCCACGCGCGCGACTTCCCCGGTTATTTCCAATCGCCAACCGATTGGAACTTCCTTTGCTTCAATTTGCCAATTGCACAGTTTAATTTAAAAAGGCTGTGAATATGGGAATGGCGATGCGGTTACGCTGCCAGTCCCTGACAAATAAGAACGGTTTATGACTGAGGCCTATAGTAATATTCCTCGCATAGGCCTCATTTTGTGCTAAATTTGCCACCACCGGGACATTCAAATGCTAAAAACCAAAAGCAAATTCTCCGCCGAAGCCAGCAACGGAAAAGCCCCAGGCCTCGCGGCCCCGGCCATTCCATCCAAAATGGATCCTGAGGAGCTGAAGAAAGCCAAAGACCTGTTCCAGGCCGCCTTTTTCCGCCATCTTCAGCTTTCCCTGGGCAAGGACAAGTATTCCGCCACCGCCTACGATCGCTATCTTGCGATCGCGTACGCCGTCCGCGACCGGATGATCGAGCGCTGGATCCAGACCCAGCATACCTACTACCGTCAGGACGTTAAGCGCATTTACTACTTGTCGATGGAATTCCTCATGGGCCGTACCCTGGGCAACGCCATCCTCAACCTCGACCTCGAGGAAGTGGTAGAGCAGGCGGTCTACGATTTGAGCCTGGATATGGAAGAGGTCCGCAACATGGAGCTCGAGGCGGGTCTCGGCAACGGCGGCCTGGGCCGTCTCGCCGCTTGCTTCCTAGACTCCATGGCCACGCTGCAACTGCCCGCCTATGGGTATGGCATCCGCTACGACTATGGCATGTTCCACCAGACCATCAAGAATGGGTTCCAACATGAGAACCCGGACAACTGGCTGCGGCTTACCAATCCATGGGAAATCCCCCGTCCGGAATATACTGTCACGGTCCAGTTCAAAGGCCGCGTGGTCACGCGCAAGAACCCCCAAGGCAACGTCGTTTTCGAATGGGTCGACACGGAAGACGTGCTCGCGCAACCCTTCGATTCCCCCATCCCGGGCTACGGCAACAAGACCGTGAACACTTTACGCCTCTGGTCCGCCAAGTCCGCGGATGAATTCGGCCTGCACTACTTCAACAGCGGCGACTACCTGGAAGCCAGCAAGGACATCGCATTGGCGGAAAGCATCTCCAAGGTGCTGTATCCGAACGATTCGTCCATGAACGGCAAGGAACTGCGGCTAAAGCAACAGTACTTTCTCTGCGCTTCCACGTTGTACGACATCATCCGCCGCCACAAGAAATACCATAAGGATTGCAGCCGCCTGGCCGAGAAAGTGAGCCTGCAGCTCAATGATACCCATCCCACCATTGCCATCCCCGAGATGATGCGCGTACTGGTGGATCTGGAAGGCTTCTCGTGGGAGCAGGCCTGGGAAATCACCACACGCGTGTTCGCCTACACCAATCATACCCTGCTGCCGGAAGCCCTGGAAAAGTGGTCCGTGGATCTGCTCGGCCGCCTGCTGCCCCGCCATTTGCAGATCATCTTCGAAATCAATTACCGCTTCCTCAAGCAGGTCTCCTGGAAATACCCCGGCGACGTTGAGCGTCTCAAGCGCATGTCCCTGATCGAGGAAGGCGAGAACCGGTCCGTGCGCATGGCCTACCTGGCCATCGTGGGATCGCATTCCGTCAACGGCGTGGCCCAGTTGCATACCGAGCTGCTGCAGAGCCTGGTGGTCAAGGATTTCTACGACCTTTCGCCGTCCAAGTTCAACAACAAGACCAACGGCATCACCCAGCGGCGCTGGCTGAAGAAGGCCAACAAGGGGCTCTCCGCGTTGATCACGGGGAAGATCGGCGACGGTTGGGTCAAGGACTTCACCGAGATCAAGCGGTTGGAACCCTTCGCGGACGACCCGGCCTTTGTGAAGAAGTGGCAGCAGATCAAGCTGGAAAACAAACGGCGCCTGGCGGAATACGTGGGCGCCACCAAGGATCTGGAAGTCGATCCGAATACCATGTTCGACGTGCAGATCAAGCGCATCCACGAGTACAAACGCCAGCTGCTGTGCGTGCTCCACATCATCCACCTCTACAACGAGGTCAAGGCGGGCAAGGGCAAGAGCATCGTGCCCCGTACTTTCATATTCGGCGGCAAGGCGGCCCCGGGCTATTTCGTGGCCAAGCTGGTCATCAAGCTGATCAACGCCGTGGCCGACGTGGTCAACGCCGATCCCGACAGCAAGGGCATTCTGCAAGTGCTGTTCCTGGAGGACTACCGGGTTTCCCTGGCCGAGAAGATTTTCCCCGCCAGCGACCTCTCGGAGCAGATCTCCACCGCGGGCAAGGAAGCCAGCGGCACCGGCAACATGAAGTTCTCGATCAACGGGGCGCTGACCATCGGCACGCTCGATGGCGCGAACATTGAAATCCGCGAAGAGGTGGGCCCGGAGAATTTCTTCCTCTTCGGCCTCACCGCCGACCAGGTCGTTTCCAAGCGCTCATCCGGGTACAACCCGCTGGAATACATCGACAAGGATCCGCGCCTGATGGCGGTGATGGAACTTTTCCGCACCGGCTATTTCTGCCCCGAGGAGCCCGCGCTCTTCAATCCCCTTATCGACAACCTGATCTTCAAGGACGAATACATGCTGATGGCCGATTTCGGCGAGTATGTCGCCTGCCAGCAGAAGGTGTCCGAACTCTACCGCAACCAGGACGAATGGACCCGCAAAGCCATCCTGAACGTGGCCCGCATGGCCAAGTTCTCGTCGGACCGCACCATCCTGGAATACAATCGCGACATCTGGAACGCCGTCCCCGTCCCCATCGAAGTCGATGGGAATGACGCGGAAGGCAGAGCCGGAAAACCGGAATAGTCTAACGGAGGGCCTCGGGCAAACGTGAACGAATTCATCATCATCAGCAACGTTTCCGACGACCCCTTCGCCATCGACATCGGGCACATGGTCGGCCAGCCTGAGGAAATCTCCGACATCATCTCCCTGAAGGTGTACGCGAATTCCGAGTTTTGCCCGCGTTTCATCAGCGACGAGGGGGATATTACCCGCATCGGAGCGCAGCTGAGCGGTAAGACCATCGTCATCTGTTCCACCGCGACCAACCATACACGCGGCTCCCTGGCCATGCGCAACCTGGTGCTGGCCCGAGGGGCCAAGGACAACGGGGCCAAGAAGGTCATCCTGGTCGAACCCGACCTGTTCTTCAGCGCCCAGGATAGAGGCCCCCACCGGGGACCGGACGAACAGAAGCGACCCATCGATGATCTCAAGAAATTCGACGGACAGCCGTTCACTTCGCGATTGTACGCGGAACTTTTGAAAAGCGCCGGCGTGGACGTGGTCATCACGGTCCACAACCATTCCTCCAAGGTGCAGAAGCTTTTTTCCTACCTGTTCAATGGCGAGTTCCACAACCTAATCCCGTCCGACCTCTATGCGGATTACATCCGTTATTCCGACATGGTGGTCACCGGCAAGGAGGGCGACAACCTGGTGCTGGTCGCGCCCGATCACGGCGCCGAGCCGTTCATGAAATCGGTCTACGACTCCCTCGGCCTCTCGAAAACCGCGCGCCTGATCATGGAAAAGGTGCGTGACGGCGAGCGCAAGGTCAGCATGACCGTAAGCAAGGAATCGGATTTTGGATTGGACGGCATCAAAGGCAAGGACGTGATCGTACTGGACGACATGGTCCGCACGGGAGCGACCATCGTCGAGTGCTGCCGCCTGCTGCGCCAGGGCAACCCGAATAAGATCTGCTTCGGCGTGACGCATTTCCTTTCCAGCGCCGAGGCCCGCGAGAACCTGAATTCCAAGTTCGTCGACGAGATCCTGACCTTGAACACCATCCCTTCCATCCTCAACCGTGATTCGCAAGGGCGCCTGCGGAAAAAGCTGGTGGTGCTCAAGATCGAGAAATGGATCGCGCGCTTCCTGTTGCAATACATGAACAAGGACGCCCAGAAGTTCGAGAAGGACTTCTACTCCGTGGACATGTCCTCCAAAAACCCGCGCTGGCGCCCGCCCTCCAGGTACTGAAACCCATGTCCACCACCGCGACGCCCCGCAACTCCGACGCCCTGCCCAAAATCTTTGTTTTCTCCCATCGGGGGGCTTTGGGCGATTTCATCATGACTTGGCCCGCGCTGGCGACCCTGCGCTGGAAATTCGCGGACCACAGATTCATCGGCCTGGGGCGGCCGCAACATATGGCCCTGGCCGCGGAAATGGGACTGCTCGACGAAAGCCACGACTGCGAATCCAGGGACTTCATGCAGTTCTATTCCGGACATCTGATCCCCGGAGTCCTGGACGGCATCACGTCCGCCCTCATGTGGATGGACGAAGAACCGAAACTGCGCGCCCTATTGCACGGCAAATGTTCCGGTCCCTTCCACATCCACCCTCCTTTTCCGACTTCCGCGCACGAACATGCGATGGACTACCATCTCCAATGCCTGCCCAATTTCTCACTGCCCGCGGTACCGGAAGAGGATCTGTATTTCCCCATCGCCACCACGCGGCAATCCTTCGCCCTTATCCATCCCGGATCCGGCAGCAAGGACAAGAATTACGATCCGGAATTCTACGCCTTCCTCGCCAATGAAATGAAGAGTCGGCGCTTTCCGGATACGCGCATCCTCATCGGCCCCGCCGAGCAGGAACTCAAGGCCGTGTTCGCGTCGCGTTTCACCGTGGTCGAGCCGGAATCGTCGGTCGATCTCGCCCGCCTGCTTTCCCAAGCCGCCCTGTTCGTAGGCAATGACAGCGGGGTCAGCCACCTTTCCGCCATTCTCGGGACCAAGACCCTGGCGCTGTTCAAAGGCCAGAATTACGTGCAATGGGGCGTACGGGGGCGAGACGCCCATAGCCTTGAGGCAGCCAACGAAGCCCAGGCGATGACTCGGATCCAGAAAGCTCTTCAGGGTTAGAGGCTAAGGAACGCCAACTCTCCGCACTCCCAGCTCATCCAATTCAAACCCAATCGTCGCTTCCCGATCCGTCCGCAGGATCCGGGCGCTGTCTCCGATTATCAGGGAGAGATCGGCTACGGCTTCAGCGTGGGGGTGGCCGTAAACCGTGCTGTCGCAGGAGATGACGGCCCAGCGGGGCGCGACGGCGGCGAGGAAGGGGAGACCGCTGGAGGTGCGGCTGCCATGATGCGCCACCTTGAGCAGGTCAGCCGATGGTTGCAAGCCGGACGCAAGGATGCCTCGCTCGGCTTCTTCCTCGATGTCGCCGGTCAACAAAAGGCGATGACCCTGGTACTCCACACGGAGGACCGTGGACAGGTTGTTGCTTTCCAGATCGGAGCGGGGGAAGGGCCAAAGGGTGCGGACCCGCACTCCCTGATCGAAAATCAAGGTGTCTCCGGAGAATAAGGTTTCCTTTTCCCCTCGGTAGGCGTCTAAAACCCGGAGCACCTCCAGCCACGCGGGACTGGTCCCGATGCCGGAAGGGAGAAACACCCTTTTTACCGGGAATGCCCGGAGCAAAGCCGGAAAAGCACCAAAATGGTCCAAATCCGGGTGCGAAATGAATACCGCCTCCAAGGTGTCGACCGCCACACGATTCAGGAATGGGATAAGGAATCCCTCAGCGTTTCCGACATCATAAAGGAACCACCGATTTCCGGGCGTCCGCATAAGGCAGGCATCGCCTTGGCCGACGTCCAGGAAATAAACGCGCAGACCTGGTGACGGGTTTCCAGGGCTATCCACGCCGATGCATGAAAGGAAAAAGCAAGTGCACAGGAGGGCGAATAACCGGACAATTCCAGGGATGGGTAAGAACATTTTCTACCTTCTTCGAATCAATGACCTGACCGGCGCGGACTATTCGATATGCAACGTAACAGTCCGAGAGGGAAGGGTTTGTGCGCACCAGCACAGGAAGGGGATCGGGACTGAACCTGGTTCGATTGAAGGGCGGCGTCCAGGCATAATTTGGAGCAAGGACGCCAAAGTCCCCACGACCTGAAATAAATATGGAATACGGACGCTATAGGATTCTCAATCAACTCGGCCAAGGCGGAATGGCCACCGTGTACCTTGCAGAAGATCCTCTCCTCCAGCGCCTTGTCGCCATCAAGGTCATTCAGGCCCATCTCTCCTCCAACTCCGGCCTCATGGACCGGTTCACCGTTGAAGCCAAGACCATCGCGTCCCTGCGCCACGTCAACATCGTGGAAGTCTTCGATTTCGGCATCCAGGACGATCAGCAGTTCCTGGTCATGGAATACATCGACGGCCAGAACCTCCAGGCCATTTGCGCGGCCATGCTCGGCAAGCCAATGAGCAATACCGTGGCGGCCTGCATCATCTGCCAAGCCGCGGAAGGACTGACCTCGGCGGAAAAACACGGCGTGGTACACCGTGACATCAAGCCGGAAAACCTGATGTTCAATTCCGAGGGACAGCTCAAGATAGCGGACTTCGGCATCGCCCATATCGCGGATGAGGGCTCGCGCACGCAGACCGGCGCCGTATTGGGTTCACCCAACTTCATGTCTCCGGAGCAAATCGAGGGCCTGAAGCCCACCAACCAGACCGACATATTCTCCCTGGGCGGAGTCTTCTACTATTGCCTGACGACCAAAATGCCCTTCACCGGTCCCAGCATTCCCGTCACCATGCGCAACATTTGCGAGCGTCTCCAACCTTCCGTGCTTGCTCTCAACCCCGGCGCGGATCCCATGCTGGTGAGGCTCGTCGATACATTGTTGCAAAAGGCCCCGGAAAACCGCGGCGAGGGCGCCCGATGGCTCGCCAACCATTTGCGGGCCTACTTGAACTCCCACGGTATCGTCGATATCGTGGACCATGTGAAAAGCTTCGTCAATTCCCTGGGCATCGTCGGCGGGGGCCAGACCATCGCCGAAGGCGGTCCGGGCACCAAACAGACCCTGAGGTCTTCGGGCCGCGGGGGATCTTCTCTGGGCGGTTTTCCCAGTTCCGCCGTTATCAAGACCGGATCCACCATGAGCGGCGGCAACAGCACCATTTCCCGGTCCATGGCGAATTCGGCCGATTTTCAGACCCAGTCGACCACGGGAGCCATGGGACCTTCGTCACGCAGCCCAGTCGTCTGGATCGGGGCATTATTATCTTTGTGCGTTCTCGTCCTGGCCGCATCAATAATCTGGACCCGGCTCGATCACGCCGGACCCGAAGCGGTGAAACCCATCCCATCAAAGACTTCCGCCAAGCAACCCGTGGTCCATCCCCAGCCCACACAACCCGATCCCGTGACCCAAAGCGGCAGCAATGGGTTGTCCAGCAACGCCAATCAGGCGATTCAGGCCAATCAGGCGGCCATCGCAGCCCAATTCGCTGCGGAGCAAAGGGCAATCGCCGAGCGGAACCGTTTGCTTGAGCGCGAACGGGAGAGGGATCGCGATGCCGCCTTGCAACGCGAGCGGGAAAATAGGGAACGGGAACGCCGCCACAACGCCGCGAACAATCAGCAGAATACACCCAAAGAACCAACCGAAGCGGCTCAAACCGGATTCGTATTAATCAAATCCGCCCCGCCTTTCGCGGCCCTGACCATCAATGGTAAACCTCAGGGCGAGACGCCCATGAATGCCTTTCTGGAAGTACCCATCGGCAAATGCCATGTGGAAATCGTCCACCGCCTCAGCCCCCCTTTCGACACCGTAATAATGGTGACCCCCGGATTCCGACGTGATTTCAAATTCAAGCTGGATCGCTAGGGTTGCCGCATGCGGCAGACACCAGCCAATTTTCCTGTTTTGCGCTATTTTTAGCCCCATAGGGGCCATTTTTCATTGCAAGTGAATTAAGTTTTAGCCTGGCGTCCTAGTGCGCGTAGGCCGTTCTGGTATGTTTGCGGGAAATGTGTACAACTTCAGGAGCATAAGGAAACAATGACGTTGAAAAGAATTATCCCCCTTGCCATTCTGCTGTCCACCGCCCTGCCGGTCCTGTCCCAAGTACAGCTTTTCGAGGCGGAAATTTCCGGAATCGTTCCCTATGCCGGGGTCAAATGGAACACCGGGATCACCGAATGGGTCGCCGGTCTCGAATATAACATCGATGGCCGCACCACACTCGGTTTCTCCTATGGCCAGCCCATGAAGGACACGTTGACCTTCGATCCGGATCTCAAGTCTTACACGATCAATCCCTACGGAATTTTCGAGTTCATCGAACCCGACAATCTCAAGACCTTCAGTTTCGCCATCCGCGGTGACTTCGTCCAGGAAGATACCCGGGCAAAACCCGACGATACTCAGCCCAGCCTCAAGTACAATAGCTTCAGCCGCACCCAGATGGGGGGCGGCCCCCAGTTCGCGCTGCGTCTGTTCAGCAGCGACAAGCTGGTGATGGTGCCTATGGCCGGTTATGAATTCTTCTATGTCACCTATCAGCGCAACATGCTGAACTCCAC
>JBDSIO010000396.1:0-6613 GCA_039917895.1 Fibrobacteria bacterium
CGCTGAATTGGTTCAAGGACCTCGGCTGGAAGAATCCCATCAGCTTCGACCAGGGTCCCGATGGAGCCCTTTACGTGTTGATGTACTATTGCGGCATCAGCTTCTCCTGCTCGGACGCCGGAACCCACCTGGGCCGCTGGGAATACAGCAGCACCGGCCCGGCTTGCGCCGGCTCGATGGGCCTGGCCACTCCATCTTTCCGGGCCCGCCCCGGCAATGGGCTCAAGGTCACCTTGCGGACCCTGGAAGTGCTGGCCGAGGAACCGTCCAAGGTCTCCATCCTGGACAGCCAGGGCCGTAGCCTGTTCACCAAGACCCAAAACGGTCCCCGCAAATACGACCTCGGGGAATTGCTCCGGCGCCACCAGGGTGTTTACATGATCACGCTGCAGTCCGCCCTCGGAATCCAGACCCTCAAGGTGCCCGACCTCTAGGAACCCGGCCGCCACCCCAATGACAATGGCCCCGGAGGTTTCGGGGGCCTTTCTTGTTCCACTGGATCCTGATGCCGCTGGATAGGTCCGGTTTGCTTGCTTATTTGCAAGGCAGGCGCAGTGCCGAGTAAGGTAAAAACGCAATTTTTCCGTAAGATTCCGGAGCGACTTTCCCTTTTAAACGCTATTTTAGTTGTCAACCGTAAGGAACGCCGATGAACCGTACTAAGCTGTTTTTTATCCCCGCCCTATTGCTCCAGGTGCTGGCCTTAAACCAAGCTTTCGGCTGGACGTACTCATCGCCCACCGCGAAGGGGAAGTGTTCCAACCTGGATGAATCGGGAAGCGCCAACGACTTCACCATCACTTCCATCGTCAGTAGGTCGCTGTTCCCGTCCCCGGGGGTCTCGGACCCGATTAAGATGACGTTCGTGATGCCGAGTGATACCAGCACGCATCCGGACATCATCTTCGTCGAGCGCTTCGGCAAGGTTAAGTACTATAGCGCGGCCGCCAAGACGCTGACCTTGATCGGGACGGTCACCGGGGTGAGCAATGCCAACGAGGACGGCCTCATTGGCGTTGCCGTGGAAAAGCCCTTCAAGGACAGGCTTTACGTCGTCTTCAGCCATTCCGTCAGCGCCGGCGCCAAGAACTCCGTCATCAGCGGAAGCTACCGGCTTTCCCGATTCTCATTGAACGCATCCACCCACATGATGGATATGGGCTCGGAGAAAATCCTCCTGGACGTGCCGAGCGCCCGGGGCCGTTGGCATACCTCCGGCGGCCTCGAATTCGACAATGACGGGAACCTGTACTGGTCGGTCGGGGACAACGAGACGGCATTTACCGGCCCGGCCAATACCCACGATTTGCGCGGCAGCCTCATCCGCATCCACCCCAACGACAACGGAGTAGGGTACACCATACCTCCGGGCAACTTCGCCGAGGTCTGGGGCAATAAATTCGACGCCCAAGGACGCGCTGCGCTGGCCGCCAAATACCGGGACACTTCCAGGGTCCGTCCCGAGATTTACATCAAGGGAACGCGCAACAATTATTCCTTCTCAGTGGACCCGTACCGCAAGCAGGTGGCGTACAGCCAATGCGGCCCGGATTACGGAGGCAAATCCGAATTGCATTCCAACACCCTGACCCCCGTCTTCGCGGGATGGCCCTTCTGGTCGGGATTGACCACGGTGCAATCTTCCTTGGTAGCGCAATACAATAAGAATGGCGCATCGGAGCCTACCGGAGGCACCTGGCAGACATACCTGCCTGCCAACAAGGAGAAGCCGGTCAACACCTGGACCGCCACCATGGCGGGCGCGCCAGGCCCCGGCGTGGACACCTTGCCTCCCTATTCGCCCCCGAAAAGTCCCTACGATCGTTCATGCGCCATCGGCAGCGTCATCGTGCATTACGATGGCCGCGTGGCCAACCCGGGCAAGTTGCCCCCGCAAATGGATAACGTCTGGTTGATGGGAGATTATGACGTCCGGATGCTCCGCGCCGGAAAGGTGGATTCCAACGGTAACCTGCTCGGCACGTTGAGCGCGACGCCCGGCATCTTCACGACCGGAAAGGGGACGGCGAACGGGATCGGCGCCTTGCTGGATTTGCAACAAGGTCCGGATGGCGCCGTGTACGTCCTGAACAACAATTGCTCCGGCGGGTCCTCCTCGGGAGAGGACACGCATTACAGCGATGCGTGCACGGGGATCGTGCGCATCGAATATAAGGGGGAGGCCTGCTCGGATACGGCTTTGCATCCCGGGGGCGGATTCGTGACGGGCATCGGCATGTCGGGAAGGATCGAGCGGGGTCCCGTCGATTGGGTGCACGTGAGTCCCGATCGGGTCTCGGTACTCGCCGAGGGAAGGCATTCCGTCCGTATCTCGGATGTACGCGGAAAAGTCCTGGCCACCATGCAGGGTGAGGGCCGCAAGGAATATCGGTACCCTGAAGGGCTGGCTTCCAATGCCATCTATTTCCTGGAGGCCAGGACCGTGCGGGGGATCAACGTTCGCGGTTTCTACCATCGCTAATCGGCTTCCGTAGGTCGTAGACCGCCTGGACGGAATTCCCGTCCGCTCCCCCGGGCGGTGAGAGAAACCGGGTTCCCTGTAAAGGGATTCCATGGGCAAGTAGGACTCCAGGATACTAAGCGGTTGGGGCTGCCGAAGGAACCTCCTCAGGGTCCCGCTGTTCCGCCGCAGTTCCAAGCGCCGCCATGCGCGCTAGCAGGACTTGGGGAGCAAGGCCGATACTGCCGTTCCACCTAACCAGGGCCGTTTGAAGTCCACCCGGCTTCCAGTTCTACAAGGTAGCCCTGGGCCTCAACGGCAGGGACGAGGAGGCGCCTTTCGGCATGGGCATCCTCTTTCCTCCACCGGCGACCTCAAGTCGCCTTATCGCCAGTACGAGGCCCAAGTTCTTGGGATCGAAAGCCAGCGGGTATCGCAGGGGATGCGGCAGGATCAAGACCCATTGCCTGAGCGGAACCCCTTCGGGCAGTACGTGGTCCACGAAGTTGGCCGCGCCTTCGTTCATGCGCCAGCCCATGCAACAGGAGCAGAAACCCCGGTCCTTGCAGCTGAACTCCACCAGGTGGCGCCTGCGGCAAGCGTCGCCGTTCATTTGCGCGAAGCCACGCGAGAGGATGCCGCAGGTCAGGAACTACCGTAACTCATCAGTGACGTGCTTGGGCAGGCAGTTGCCGGAAATGGAATGGGTCCAGATACGCTCGAAGGCAGACAGGTGCCGCGTTCACAAAATGGAGCGCTATTTTTTCGGGAGCAGTCGATCAACCAAGTCTTTCTCAGCGGCGCGGCATCCCTGGACCTATATTGTCACATGTATCCCTCCGCAATCCGATTGTGGCGGGTGATTCCCCCTGCGCAGGGATGTGCGCGTTCTGGGTTTCGCATATGATTCGTTCGGCTCGCGTAGTGGGCCGATGTTGAACAACTTTTCGATCAAGAGGGTAGAGATATGCGGTCTGGAAGGGTATTGCTGACTACGGTCTTTTTGCCGATTCTCATCCTGGCCTCTTCCATCGCCTCTTCCATCGCGGCGGCGGCCGACACCGATTTCCGCGCGGCCCGCCACCGGCTCATGAAGTCGACGGCGCAGAAGGCGGCGACTCGCCTGGCGGCGACCGCCCTGAGGAAGAGTTCGGCCGCGGCGTTCGTCATCGACACCACCATCAACACCCAGAAGCTGATGCAGCGGCTCTCCCGGGACCCACTCCCGCCTCCGGTCACCCTCGGTCCCATGACCATGTTAGGCGAACGGACCCAAAGCGGCCTCTACCAAGGCACTCCGGTCCTGGCCGGAAACGCACTCAATGACGGCATCGTGCTCAGCACTGGAGATGTGAATAATATCGACCGTGAAATCCACGGTATCATCTCCCCCTTTTTGGATTTTGAAGGATTGAACGGTTACCAACTGAAGGCTGCCTTCCAGAGAGAGGAAATTCTCACCATCGCGCGGAATACGTCCCAGAAAGTGCCGGAACCCAGTGACAAGTTCCAAATCTTCGACCTTTCCAGCCTCAAGATCCAATTCTCCACCACCGCCCAGACCAAGAGCGTTTCCATCGATTTCGTCTACGGCTCGATGGAATTTCCCGAATGGTTGCTGGATTCGTTCAACGACGTCTTCCTCATCCTCCTCGACGGCAAGAACATCGCCTTCGACAGCGACAACCGGGCCATCAGTGTGGGTAACAACTTTTTCAAGGTCGAGAACATCGAGACCAGGCGGGTCGGTAAGGTTATCGAGGACGTAAATCCCGGGGTATTTCTCAATCCCGAGGTGCGCATCCCCGGTTTCACGCCGCCGCTACGCGCCCAGGCAAACCTCGGCCCGGGCAACCATACCCTGGAGTTCGTGGTGGTGGATATCAATGATCCCTACTACAACAGCAGCGCCTTCCTGACCAACCTTCGCTTCAGCGCGGACACTGTGGTGCCCGGGACGCGCGAGCTGGGGGACTTCATCGAGGACCAGGGCTTCACCGTGCCCGAGACGCTGAAGCCGGGCGAGGAGGTGGGCGTGCTCTCCACCTCGGTACCCAAGGACAGTCTCACCTTCTCCATTCTCTCCGGGCCTTCCGCCATCCTTCTGGATGCGCAGACGGGGCGCCTCAGCGTGGCGGCGGGAGCCTCCCTGATCGCCTACCGCAGCCAGACCCTGACCTACCAAGTGGTGGCCGTTAAGCAAGGGCGGGCCGACACCGCCAAGGTCACCGTCAGCGTTACTCCGGTCTCTCCACCCGTGATTCCGCCGGTGCCTCCGGAGAAGCTTCCCCTCCTCTCGGCCATCCGCGCCGTCTATATCGATGCCAACGGCGACGGCCACATCGACCAGGCGCAGATTGAATTCGCCTCCCCGCCGCGCCGGGCCCCCGAGCGCGTACGCCTGCTCGACCCCTTCACCGTAGCCACCACCGACGTTTCCGGGACCGCCATAGTCCCCTTGGATCCGACGCGTTTCCGCCTGGATTTCCCCGATCGGGAATTCGCCTTCGGCACCGGTTTTCCCACCGGCCTCCTCGCCACCTTGATCGCCCCCGACAGCGTCTTCGCAAATGCGCCCATTCCCGTCGAGGACGGCGTGGGACCCCTGCCCACCTTCGCCGAGGCCATCGGGCCACAGAAGCTCGCGGACAAGCCCACCCTCACTTTGCTTTTCTCCGAGTCGGTCAGCCTGGATACGGCCGCGAAGGCGTTCCCCTACCTTATCAAGCGTCCCGGCAAGAACCTGGGGACCATGGTGGTGGAGTCCATCAGCAGCCTCGGGGGGAACAAATTCCTCTACACCTTCAGCTCCCAGGAATACCCGCTTCCCGGCGACTCCCTGCAGGCGGTGACCGGCAATCCCCATCTGGAGGATGCCCGTGGCAACAAAGTCCGCATGAGCTACTTCATTCCCGTGGTGGGCAAGCATCCTGCCCCTCCCGCCATCTTGCAGGTCAAGGTCACCGGGCTCGTGACGCTCCCGACTCTGTCGGGACTCGCGTCTTTGAAGGATCCCGTCCTGGTCGGGCCTTTCCTCCAGCCGGGGGTATGCATGGGCTGCCAGGACCCGGCCCGGCTCGGTGCCTTTCACCAACTTGCCGCCGGCAAGCCGCTGGGGGAGGCTCTCCCGTTCCTCGCGCAGGTCAGGACCAGCGGCCCCATACGCTACAAGCTGCGCTTCTTCAGCAACCGCGGGGAGGTTGTCAACCGCGCCGAGGGCGTCGTGGACGCGGGCATGCTGCAGTCCGTGCCGAAGGATGGCGACGGCAACTACAGGCTCAACCTGTACTGGTGGCCGGTTACCCCGCATGGACAGATGGCGGGCACGGGCGCGTATATCCTGCGAGGCAGCATCTTGGGTGAGGGGGAGGTGGACCTGCTGGCGCCCGCGGAGGCGGGATTCACCCATCTGCCCAACGAGGCCGGTAACATCTCCCTTATCTTCGGTTTCATCCGCCGATAGCCGGGGCTTAATAGTCCCCGGGTATCCGGCCTCGGCTAGGCCGGGGCCTGGACTTTCAAGTACGATTTCGGTCCCGCGGGGAGTCTCGGCGGGGCGCCAAGTTCGGGTCGCTTATCGCACGGCTATTTGACCAGCACCTTCAAGACCTGGGAGCCCGTGGGGCTTTTCGCGTTGGCAACGTAGAACCCGGGCTGCATCCCGGACAGGTCGTATTCCGCCGCGCCTTGGCCGGATTTACGCAGGACTTTTTCGCCCCTCACGTTCCGGAGCACCAGGGAGAAGTTTTTGGCGAAATTAACCCGCAGGCTGTTTCCGGCCATATCCATCGAATTCAACCTGGCCGCAGGTTTGCCGTCCACAATGTTTACCGGAGCGTATTTTCCGTTCAGGTAGAGCATCCATGCCCACATGGCCTTTTGCAGCCAACCCCCGGTGAAATCTTCCTGGGCGTGCCCAAGGCAAGTGAAAATGTATTCACCCTTGCCGATTTGCTTGTGCCAGGTAAAATCGTGCAGCGCCAGCGCGTTGTTGGGCGGAGCCACGGTTTGCATAATGGTGACGCCCGTCTTGCCCCGGGGGTAGACGTTCAAGGTATAGATTTCCGTGCTGGAGAGGCTGGCCACACCCAAGTCGTTTTCATCCCACATCCTCTTCAGGGCCGGAATCTTAGTGGCCATCTCGGGGTCGAC
>JBDSIO010000397.1:0-2531 GCA_039917895.1 Fibrobacteria bacterium
TCGGACGGAGAGGCGGTGAAATACAGGGAGTCTCCAAGACGACGAAGATAGACGAAATCCGCGAGCTCCCGGCCCTCAAGGCGGAACCGGGTATAGGTGGGCTTGGCCGTTTTCGCATCGAGACGCAGTTCTTCGATGCGGATCAAGGACGTGCCGGCGGACTCGCCGCATTCGCCCACGGTATCCCCTTTGGCGGATACCTTCAGCCGCTGACCGGTCACCAGACTGTCAAGCTTGAGAGAGAGGGAATCGGTAAAAGACGTCTGAGCCAAGGAGACGGAGGCGGCCAAAATCAGATAGACCATCGGGTTCAAAATCATGGGCTCCCGAAAAGATAGGATCCGGGCGGACCTATCCGACCACCGAGTGCGTGGAAATTGGTATTTTTGCCGGCATCGGCATTTGCCCAGGAGCATGGAATGGAACCGAAAAACCCCGCTGAAAAAGGCGCTTGCGACCATTTCCAGCCCGCCGATCTGGCTCGTTTGGCCGAGGATTACCTGAAGGGTAAGGCCGTGCCGGCCGACCGTTGGGAAGGCGCGCGCTTCGGCTACGGGGCGGGCGGGGGTTCCGGACCTTTCAAAGCAGTTATCACCGAAGTGGAACGGAAAAAGGGCGAATGGGTCGTGGTCCGGCTCGACCGCCGGAAAGCGGAATTGCCCGCCGAGGAAGCGGGATTCAAGGTCGTCCGCGACGCCGAATAAATCCCCATCCCCCTGAAACCAAGCTCGGGATCGGCCCGTTCGAATCCTTGCATCTTACCAGAACCCTTGGTAAAATCGGGACTTGCGCCTCTTCATCCTCTTGTCCCTAAGCCTTTTGGCCGCTCTGCCCCGGGCCGGAGGCATGCGCCCGGGTATTCCGCGCGTTACCTGGACCACGGACCATTTCACCCTGACCATCGACGAACGGAAACAGGATCTGCTCCCTAAGCTCGGCGCCTTGGCCGAAGAGTGCTTCGCCAAGGAGCAGGCTTTTTTCGGATATACCCCTCCCGGGCGCATCCAGATGGTCTTCCTGGATGAAGGCGACTATGCCAACGGATTCGCCTATCCGCCTCAGGAATGGGTGGTCATCCATTTGCACTCCGCCGAGCACCTGCTGCGCGGCCGTACCCGCTGGCTCCCTGGCGTGATCGCCCACGAGATCGGGCATATCTTCACCATGCGGCGCATGGGCGATGACTCCCGGTTCCTAGGCATCGATCTGTTCCATAGGTGGTCGGGAAAGGGCAATTCCTCCTTCCAGGAATCCTTCTCCTGGCGCTACCACGGGATCCCGCCATGGTTGGCCGAAGGTCTGGCACAATATGCCGCGGGCGTTTGCGGCTACGACACCTTGGACACGCATCGTCAGATGCTCCTGCGCGTGGCGGCGGCTTCGGGCGCTTTGCTGAGCCTGGCTGAGCTGAAAGCCTTCGCCTGGGACGGGCGCCGCAACGAGATGATCTACGCGCAGGGCTATGCGCTGGTCACCCACCTATACCGCACCTATGGGACCAAGGCCGCGAACCATTACCTGGAATTGGCGGCTTCGAAAGGCTGGCGCGGGGCTTTCGAGCCCGCCTTCGGCAAAAGCCTGGAAGTCATCTATGGAGAATGGCGCAAAGCCCTGGAAGTCCGTTCGCACGGAGCCGAGGCCAGCGGCGACGGCGACTTCATTCTGCCGGAACCGACCGGACCCTACACGGTCGAAACCTTTCCCGTCTCCCTGCCGGACAACCGTTTCCTCTACCTCTCATCCGGGGACAACGATCACGGCGCAACGGACCTGATGCTGGCGGACGGCAAGGGCGGAACCCGGGAGATATTTTCCCGTGTCACGTCGCTCACGCCTTCGAGCGACGGTCGCAGCGTCCTGTTCACCTCCACCCATTACGGGTTCACCCAAGGCGATGAGGTTTCCGATCTCTACGCCTTCGAAGCCGGCACCGGATCGATCCGCAGGCTCACGACCGGCGGCCGCATCGTGCGAGGTTGCGAAATGGGCGGCACCGTCTACGGAATCCGCAATCACGAAGGACGCACCTCACTGGCCCGAATCGCCGATGGGGATTGGTCCTCCATATGGGTTCCGCCGGACTCGCTGGAACTCACCGACCTCGCAGTGGGCCATGCCCCGGGCACCCTGACGCTGGGAACCACTTCCGGGTTCGGCGAGGATATCCGCGAACTGGATCTTGCTTCCGGTGAACTTTCTCCCTTGGCCGTTTCACCACAGGATGAACGCGATCCCCGTTGGCATGGGGATACCCTGTATTTCTCCGCCGATTATTCCAGCGTTTTCGACGTCTACGCCCTGGTCGACGAGCAGGTGGTGCGCCTCACCCACGCCGCCGGCGGCGTTTTCCATCCCTTCCCGCGCGAAGACGGCCTCTGGATCTCGGCGTACGGCCCCAAGGGATTCCGCCTGGCCCGGGCCGGCAAGGTCGCCGAGTCCGCCCCGCCTTTCGTGGTGGAGCTTCCCGTTCCCGGCTGGAAACTTCCCAAACCCGTGGAATACGAAGGCGACGCGTACGATCGCACCAGCCT
>JBDSIO010000398.1:0-10719 GCA_039917895.1 Fibrobacteria bacterium
ACCCGTTTACCTTTAATCTGCGGCATGATAGAACTCCTTAAGGCCCGGCCACGCATCCCCTTAGGGAAATACCGGGCGTTATCTTGACCGGTAAGTTTACTAAAGAAGCTATGTTTTTCCCAGGTCCAGTGACCCCGCACTTCGTTTTTCCCGGAGAAGAATATGCTGAATTGGAGGCGTTTCAGCCTGTTTGTCGTCCTTATCGACGGGATTTGGGGATAGGAACAACGCATGTCCTCGTATGCGATTCTAGGCACGGGAGCGGTGGGCGGCTATTATGGCGGCCTATTGCAAAAAGCCGGACGGGAGGTCCATTTCCTGGTCCGAGGCGACTATTCGCATATCATGTCCCATGGCCTTAAGATCGATTCCCCCAATGGAAACTTCCAGCTCGAAAAGGTGAACGCGTACGCCTCGGCCCAGGCGATGCCCAAATGCGACGTGGCCGTGGTGGCCTGGAAGTCCACGGAGAACCGGATGCTGACGGAGGTATTGCCCCGGGTTTTGCAGCCCGGCGGCGCGGTTCTGGTTCTGCAGAATGGACTGGATCCGGAGCGCGACGCGGCGCTCGCTTCGCCCGGATCGCCGATTCTCAGCGGTCTCTGTTTTCTGTGTTCCCGCAAAGCCGGTCCCGGCTGGATCCAGCATCTGGATTACGGCGCCGTCACCCTGGCCCGGTATTCCCCGCAGGGCGCGCAGGGTATCACGGCGGAAATGCGCTCCATCGGCGACGACTTGCAGGCCGCGGGGGTGCAAATCCGGCTGCATGAGGATTGGCGCGCGGCCCGTTGGCGTAAATTGGTCTGGAACATCCCCTTCAACGGTTTGTGCGCCTTGCTCGGGGCGGATACGTCGGAATTGCTCCGGCATCCGGCCATGCGTGCCCAGGTCTCGGACATCATCGATGAGGTGATGTCCGGGGCAGCCGCCTGCGGATGCCCCTTGCCGGAGGATTTTCGGGACCGGATGCTGAAGGATACCGACGCGATGGCGCCATACGAACCGAGCATGAAGTTGGATCGTGATGCGGGCAGACCGATGGAGCTGGAGGCCATCTACGGAAGGCCTTTGGAAGCGATTGCGGCCGCGGGCAGGAAAGCTCCATTGATCGAATCCCTATACGCGCACTTGCGGTTTCTCGACTGCGCGCGTTGAGGCGCCGGCACTCTCCGGTAAATCTTTCGGCAGTAAAAGTTATCGTATGACCGGGAAGCGGAAACCCCGGTTCACGAACGGAAGCGCGATTTATCCAATGCCTTCATGAAGGCGGCGTCGAGAGTGATCTTGCCCGATTTGACCATCTCCAGCAGGCAATCATCCAGGCTGATCATTCCGGCCTGGCGGTTGGTCTGCATCACTGAGTTTAATTTGATGGTTTCCCCCGCGCGGATGATGCCCGGGAGCGCGGAGCAGTTGAGCAGGATTTCATGGGCGGCCCAGCGGCGCTTGCCGTCGGCGCTCTTCACCAATTGCTGCGCCACCACGCCCTTGAGGCTATTGGCGAGCAGGGAGCGGATCTGGTTCTTCTTTTTGGCCGGGAAGGCGTCGATGATGCGGTCGATGGTCTTGGCCGCAGAGTTGGTGTGCAAGGTGCCGAAAACCAGGATACCCATTTCGGCCGCGGTAAGCGCCAGTTCGATGGTCTCGCGATCGCGCATTTCGCCGACCAGCACGATGTTCACGTCGCTCTTGAGTGCGCCCTTGAGGCCGTCCATGAAGGACTCGGTATCCTCGCCGACCTCGCGGTGCGAAATGATGGACCGTTTGCAGCGATGGACGAATTCCACCGGCTCTTCGATGGTGATGATCTTGCGGCAATGGTTGGCGTTGATGTGATCGATGATGGCCGCCAAGGTGGTGGACTTGCCTGACCCCGTGGGGCCGGTGACGACCACCAGGCCCGAGGTCATTTCGGCGAAGCTTTTGAAAACCTCCGGCGCGCCCAGGTCGTCCAGGGACAACACCTTGCTCGGGATGATGCGGAACACCGCGCCGTAGCCGGTGAACTGCCTAAGATAGTTCGCGCGGAAACGCGCCTCGTCGCCCATGGCGTATGCGAAATCCAGATCGCCGCCGGTCTCGAACTTCTCCCAGCGCTCCTGTCCCGCGATTTCGCCCAACAGTTCGCGCATGCGCTCCTCGGTTAGCGGTGGACCCGTGAGATCCCGGAGTTCGCCGTTCACGCGCGCCTTGGGGGCGCGGCCCTGCTCAAGATGGAGATCCGACCCGCCCAGGGCGGTCATTTCGCGAAACAAAGTGTCGATATGGGCCACGCTATCTCCTGCCCGGGTTTCCGGAAAAAGCGGAGAAATCCTTGGGGACGGTGGCGCGCGGAATAACGTCTGCGACCTCGACCAGTCCGCGGTCGAGCAAGGCGCGCAGAGAATCGTCCAGCAGCACCATGCCGGAGGATTTGCCGGTAAGCATGGCCGTGTACAATTGATGGGCCTCGTCCTTGCGGATCATGTTGGCCACGGCGCCGTTTATCAGCAGCACTTCATATGCGGGCAGCATGCCCTGGCCGTCCTTGCGCGGCACCAACTGCTGGGAGATCACGCCCCGCAGGGATTCCGAAATCATGTTGCGGATGATGCCCTGTTCCTCTGGCGGGAAGGAATCGATAAGCCGGTACAAGGTGCGCGCCGCGTTGGTGGTGTTCATGGTGCCGAACACGAGATGGCCGGTTTCCGCTGCGGAGACGGCCAGGCGGATGGTGTCGAGATCGCGGAGCTCGGAGATCACGATGATGTCCGGATCCTCGCGCAAAGAGGCGCGCAGGGCCGCGTCGCGCGTAAGCGTGTGGGGCCCGATCTGGCGCTGGGTGATGCGGCAATGGGCCGGTTGGTAGACGATTTCGATGGGGTCTTCGATGGAAATGATGTGGTCGTGGCGCTCCTGGTTCACCATTTCCACGAGCGTAGCCAGGGTGCTTGACTTTCCGCAGCCGACGGGACCGGTGACGAGCACCAGACCTTGGGCCCATTTCGTCAGTTCACGGCAGGATTCCGGCATGCCGGATTCGTCGAAGCTGCGGATGCGATCAGGAATGACACGGGCGGTGATGTCCCAGCCGCGTCTCTGTTTAAGGATGGTGACCCGGTACCGTCCCCAGCCTTCCAAGGTATAGATCAGCTCAAGGTCGCCTTTGGCCTCGAAAGCGTCCATCTGTTCGGCGGTGAGCGCCGCTTCGACCCAGGCGCGCAGGCTGGTCTGTTCCATCGCCGTCTGCGTAACGGCCTGCAGGGATCCGTAGCGGCGCAAAAGAATCGGGTTGCCGGCGGATAGGTGCAGATCGGCAGCGTCGTAGCGCCGCGCGAAGGCGAGGAGTTCGTCCCAGGCGGTATCCCCTCCGACGGTTTCCGGAGCCTGCGTGGGTTGGGTGGAGCGCGGCACAGGTTTAGCCGAGGCGGTTAGCGCGGCGATGGCCTCGCTGCGATTGGCCGGTTCCGCCGGGGAAGGCGCCGATTCGATGAAGGGTTCCGCCGCGGGCAAGGAAGCCGAAGCTGCGGATTTACGCAGGTTATGTTCGGCGCGCGTGGTCTTGCGCGCCGCCGGATCGTCTTCGTCCAATGGCGCCGCTGACCAGTTCTCTTCGCCGAAACCATTGCCGCCTTCCGGTTCGGTAGGAATTATCCCGGCCGCGTCGAGAGGGACGCTGCCATCCGGATCCGGTTCGCCGTACGGAGAAGGGGACAGGGATCCCAGATACGCGGCAAGTTCATGGTAGGTCTGGGGCGCGAGCAATCCCTTTTCGACCAGCACCATGCCGATATCCTTGTCGTCCGTGATCTCGGGCCAACAGGCGAGAATCTGTTGCTGGGAGGCCAACTGATGATTGAAAAGCATTTGGGCGGCTTGTTGGTTATCGATCATGCCTGAGTAATTACCCGCCTTAAA
Source organism: Fibrobacteria bacterium (assembly GCA_039917895.1). GTDB lineage: Bacteria > Fibrobacterota > Fibrobacteria > UBA11236 > UBA11236 > Chersky-265. The sequence continues at coordinate 3,898 of JBDSIO010000398.1, forward strand.
AGTGGAAGACCTTGGACCCGTGTCCATGCGCCTTGTCCCCAACTCATTATCCCAGGTGGAGGGATTTTGAACAGGGTCAAAAAGGCGTAATGCAACGGATTTCCGGTCCCATCGACCCGGAACTCGCGTAAAAAAGCAATCGCCATGAGGTCATCTCGTCCAGCAATCCCAAGCGCATCGGCCGCCAGGAGCAGGCGCTTAGCGGCAAGGAGATAGTGGTACAGGAGCAGTTCGGCGTGCTGAATTCCGCCAAGGAGCCCGGCAGATGCTCACCATGGAACTCAAGCTGCCGGTGGAGGCCTGAGGTGGCCAAGGGTCTGATCGTGGATGGCCATGGTGGGGCCTCGCCGCCAAGAAGGAGGCCAAGACTTCCACGGCCGCAGCTCCCGCTGCAGCCGCTCAGTAACAGGCGATATCCGGCGCATTATCCGGTCTGGCGTCCACCGCCTTCAAGGCTTGGGAGGGCGCAGATCGGGACAGAAAATCACGGAATCATGCGCCGTGGAACTCCATTCCCGCGTGCAGCCCATGGGTACCCCGTTCACGGGCTCCGGGGATCTTGTTTTGAGGGTGGTGGTGGCGGACTCGGAGCCGGTGGCTTCGGGTCCGGCGCTTTTTCCGTCGGAGGCGGAATCCAGGACGCAGCCTGTCCAGCATCCCAAGGCTGCGGCAATCAGGCCGGAAGCGGCCAAGTTACTTGCAAATCGTTTGATATCTGAGCGGAAGTTTGACATGTTGCGAGTATATCACGTGGCGGAAATGGCGTCCAATCCCCGCTGCACCTCTTTCCAAATCCCGCTTGGAAATGCATTCCTGACCGAATGATTTTACCCTTGCTGAACACGATCTTGCGGGATTTGAGGTTCTTAGTTGTATAGAGCATCACAATTTATGTTGGAATGGCGATGGCAACATTTCCGCACCTCACCTTCGAAAAGCATAGTTTAGAGGTACCCCCGAGAAGGAGGTTTTCCATGGAGGCTTCTTTGGTCATCGTTATCAGCATCGCTGTCCTGTCCGCTTTGGTTTTACTCGCTGCGGAAACCGTCCGTGAATTCAAACGCATGGACAAAAACCCGGCGGACTATACCGGCTCGAACAGATTGGCGGGTTCGGCGGAATAACGACGCGCAACCTCACCAGACGGCGCGGAAGCCGCGCACGTCCACGTGTACGAACGCTCCATGCGAGCGGTTTTTGCTGTATTTTCCGATGCCGCCGATATACGGCAGGAAGTATTCGTTAATGGACATCCTATCCACCAGATTGAATAGCAATTCGGAGTCTTTACCATCTTGGCTTCCATCCCGGTTCAAATCGTCCATTTCCCCATCCTCCGGGGATGCGTCGATGAAGATGTCAGCCGCGCCTCCGAACTGGTGCGCGCTGAATGTCACGTTCCCAATCAGGCGGTTGTAGAAGGGAGTACGATAACCGCTCATCACGTGGAAGGACTCGCAGGCATAGCCTTCCTGATTGCTTTTCTCCAACACCAGCTCCAACTTCAGGACCAGGCGCTCCTTGAGCAGAAGATAGGCGGGCAATGCGGCGGATTGCTTGCACAGGAACTGCCCCAGGGTGAAATGCGGGGACAGCTTCGCGTTCATGGATTCGCGATCGACGCGCACGAACCCCTGCGGAGCGCGGTAGAACTCCAGTCCCTTCAGAAGGGATTTCGGATAGTCGCCGATTTGGTAACCGCGCAGGTACCCGTCCTTCATTTCGGATGCCGGGACCATGACGAAGGCGTTCAACAGGATGGTGTCCTGGGTGCTGTCTCGGCTCAAGCGCAATGGATACAGCCCAGCGCTATCCGGCGCTTTCCAGGACCAGGACACGGATCCGGTCCCGGCAATGGAATCCGGGGGACGGGTCGTCTCGGCCTGGGCGCTTGCGGGAGTTTCCAACCGGAACCGTCCACGCTCATTGCCCGCGATCTTCACGTCCAGGATTTCCCCCGGCATCAGGAACACGGCGCTCACCCGGTAAGGCGAGGTCTCATCTTTGTACTTGATGGCGAAACCGGCTTTGCCCGCGTCGAACGCCCCGGGCCGGGAGGCGAAGCAAAGGACCAGGGCCGCCAGTCGCGCACCCCTTAACCACCCCTTCATGATCATCCGGTTTGGCATTGTTATCTCCTCGCGATCCTGATCCTAATAGGCGATCAAGCCCTAAAAGGTGGGGGACTTCCGGTCCAATGCGGCTTCCATTCTACGGTTCCATCCGTATATGTCGGGACGGAACTGCAATCCCCCGTCCGGGTCGACGAAGCTGGTCCAATACAGAATGTGAACTGGTACGCCGTTTTCAGGTACGGGTATTACGACCTCATCGCCTTTGGCGATATCGGCAGCGATCCGTTCGCGCGTCCAGACCGAACCGGGACCGAGGACCCATACCGCCAACTGGGTCGGATTGGCGAGGCGGACGCAGCCGTGGCTCAGCGCGCGTTTGTCCCTCTCGAAGTATTTCTTGGCCGGGGTGTCGTGCAGGTAGATGTTGAAGGGGTTGGTGAGCTGGAACTTGATCCGGCCCAGGGCGCTGACATCTCCGTTCTTCTGGCGGATGCGGAAAGGGAATTTCTCCGTGGAGACGCTGGACCAGTCTACGGTATCGCAGCGGATGGGGACCGCGGATTCCGACCAGTTGGAAAGCGCTTCCATGTCGTGCTTGGCCAGGTACCCGGGATCCTTCTGCAATTCCGGAAGCATTTCCTCGGCGGCGATGGTCGCGGGAACGTTCCACGAGGGATTCAATTGCACGGCCGTGACCCGGTCGCTGAATACGGGCGTGCTGTCCTGCTTCCGGCCCACCACCACCTTCATCGAAAAACTCTCCTTTCCGTTCTCATACGCCCCGAGGCGGTAGTCGGCGATGTTCACCCGCAGATGCTTTTCGCCCAGGTCATGCGGCAACCAACGCCAGCATTCCAGATTGAGTTCGATTTGATCGATGCGGTCCCCCACCGGGACATTCATTTGCTTAAAGGTGGCCGCGTCCGCAATGCCCGTGGGTTCGAGGCCGTGGGCTCCCTGGAACCGTTTCACCGCTTCCGTGAGATCTTCCGACCAGGCTTCCCCGCATCCGCCTTCTTGCTCACCGCTGATGCGCAACCGCATGCACAGAGCCTTCACGCGGGGGTCCTGGGACTCCGGTCCCAATGCCGGTCCATCGGCCACTTTCGGCCATCCGCTCCTTTCGGCGATCTTGAGGTATTCTCCCAGCCAATACTTCATGCGTCCGTATTCCATTTGCGGAGGCGTCAGTTTCTGTAGGCTTTTGCGGACGTCGCGTTTATCCCTCAGGGTTTGATCCAGGTAGGCCGGAAGCTGGATTTCCTCGTTGCCCACGTGCCAAACATCCTGAGGAATCTTGAATGCGACGCGCCCTACCAGCAGATGCCGGGCGAGCCGAAGATAGGCGTCGGTGAGCAGCAATTCCAGGTTCGCCATGGTTTCCGGATCGCAGCGGCGGCGCCAGAAGATGTTGCGGTTGAACATCCGCAAGAGCGAGTCCAGGGAACGGAAATGGTAGTCGGAAGCATTCAACCCTTCCAACGGGCATTTGCGCACCGCGTCTAGCAGTTGCCAGGCTCCGGGGGAGGGATACACATGGGGAAACCAGGCCGGTTCCCCGGATCGCAGCGCGTAAAAACCCGACAGGTCCCTGCTTTTTCGGATTTGTGATCCAAGGATGGCCAGCTTTCCCGTGGAGTCCAGCCTTGCCAATTTCCCCTTGAGCACCGATTGCACGGGCCCGGAGGGGTCTCCACCCAGTATCCCGAACAATGGTTTCGCCGCGGCGGGCAAACAGAAAAATGACAATAGATATATCAGTCCGATCAGCTTTGGCATGGTCATCCAAGGTAATTGTTCCGCAACTGTACTTAATAAACAAAAGGCGAAGCGGGGTTCAACGTCTTTTCCTGGATTGCGGCCCCGGAGACAATAACCTACGTTCTGGGTATATGGAACAATTGCGGGAGATGAACGGGCGTTGCCCGTATTGCGGTGAGCGTCAAAGGATGGAAATCGATCTCACCGAAAACCTGCCGCAGGAATTTATCAGCGATTGCACTGTGTGCTGTCGGCCGATTGTCGTTAGCGTGACAGCAGGGATGCGGGGCGAACCCGCCATGAAGTTGCGTTCCGAAGAAGAGACGTTCTGAAGTCCTTAAAAGGACCCAAAGGCTCCTATCGATTGAGAACGCCGTCAAAGCCTTTCAATGGGGCAGGTCGGCCTGGTCTTCCGACTTGAACACCCTGAGCAGATAGTAAAGAGCCGGCAGGATCAAAGCCGCCCCGACTGTCAAGGCCCAACCCAGTTGGTAGAGCGTGGCCGCGGGCGCATGGGAGTTGAAAAAAGTGAGATCGCCGCCTTCCCGAAGCTTCACCAGCACGGGAAACCGTACGACGAACCAGGCGGCCAGGATCACGGCGATCTGGCCGCCCGCCAGCATCCGCGAAGCCCAACCCCATTCCCGGATCAGTGCCAACCACAATACCGGGAGAATCGCGGTCGCGACCATGACACAAGCCAGGGCCGGCCAGGAGCGCGTGAATTGCCCAGCCAGGGGAATGCCGTCGCTTTCCGCCGCCCAGAACACGCCTCCGCCGCAGACGACGGCCACGAGACTGGCTACCCGGGCCCGGCGCGCAAAGCGCTTGCGGATGGGACCGGCGGGGGCTTCCCCGATCAGGTACACGGCCGCCAGGAATGCGAACAGGCAGACGGTGAAGGCCCCGAGCGCCAGGGGAAACGGGCGCAGCCATGGCAGCACGTAACCGTCGAGGTACCCCGAGGGTTCTGCCGTCATACCCCCGGGGACCAGGGCGCCGGTCACGACGCCGAGGCAGAACGGCGTCCACACGCTGGAATAGATGAAGAACAAGGTATAGGATCGCTGGGAACGGCCCTTGACCGCATCGTAATGCCGGAAGGTGAAGGAGCAACCGCGGGCGATGATGCCCAAGAGCATCGCGGTCAGCGGGATATGCAGGTTGGTGGAAACCCGGCTGTACACCGCGGGGAATCCCGTGAAAAGGATTACGACAATTAGGATCAGCCAGATGTGGTTGGCCTCCCAGACAGGACCCAGGGCGCGATCGATGATCTCGCGCTGGGCGCGGCGGTTTTCCCTGCCCATGAAGATTTCCAGGACCCCGGCGCCGAAATCCGCTCCTGCCATGAGGCAATAAAGCAGCAGGGAAAGACCCAGGAAAGGGACGACCACCCAGAGCATGCCGGGTTCGCCGGCGGGAATCTCAGGCACCGGAGACCTCCACCGCGCGGATGTGCCGGAACAGGAGCCAGGAGACCACTACCGCGAGAAAAAAATACACGGCGGAAAAGATCAGGAAGGGATACACCAGGCCCGGCATGGGAGTTAGCGCGTCCCGCGTGCGCATGATGCCGTAGATGATCCAGGGTTGGCGCCCGACCTCGGTGACCACCCAGCCGGCTTCCAAGGCCAGGAAACCGAAGGGCGTCGCCAGCGCCGCCACCATCAGGAAGCGGCGATGGACCACCCATGCGGGTTTTTTCCAGGACAAAAAAAGAAAGGCCATTCCCAGGGCTGCCAGCGCGGAACCTGCGCCCACCATGACCTGGAAAGCACCGTGCACGATGGTAAGCGGCGGCCAGTCCTCTTCGGGGAACTCTTCGAGGCCTTTCACCTCGGCATGGAAATCGCCATGGGCTAGAAAGCTCAATAGATAGGGAAGCTTGATGGCGAAGCGTACGCGCCTCTCTTCAGCATCGGGTACGCCGCCGATCACCAGGGAGGCCTCCCGTTCGGTATGAAAATGCGCTTCCATGGCGGCGAGTTTTAGAGGCTGGCGTTGCGCCGTGCCTTTGGCGAGTCGGTCGCCGCTGAGAGGCTGAATCAATGCGGCCACGGCCCCGATTAGAAGCGCGATTTTGAAGGCTTCGCGATGGAAGGCCGAAGCGGGACGGCGCAGCAAGAGCAGGGCGTGCAAGCCGCCGACCGCGAACCCGGTGGCTTCGAACGCCGCCAGCGTCATGTGCAGGCCCTGAGCCTTCCACGCCGGGTTGAACATGGCCCGGAAGGGATCAATATCCACGGCCTGGCCGTTGACCCAGGCGAATCCCGCGGGACTGTTCATCCATGCGTTTGCGCAAACGACGAAGACTCCGGAGAGGATGCCGGTAACGCCCACCGCCACCCCCACGCCCCAATGCACCCACGGGGATAGACGGTTCCAGCCATACAGAAAAAGCCCCAGGGCGATGGCCTCCAGGAAGAAGGCCGTACCTTCCCACGAGAACGGCATGCCGATGATGGGGCCGGCATGTTCCATGAATTTCGGCCACAGGAGCCCGAGTTCGAAGGACAAGGCCGTTCCGGACACCGCCCCCGTGGCGAAGAAGATGGCGACCCCGCGGGACCAGGCTTTGGTGAGGTCCCGGTATACGGGGTCGCCGGTGCGCAGCCAGCGGAAGTGGGAGATGGCCATCAGGAACGGCATGGCCATGCCGATGGACGCGAAGACGATGTGGAACCCCAGGGATACCGCCATTTGGGAGCGGGCGGCGAGGAGGTCTTGCATGGGATCAAAGATAGAAAAGGTCGTTACGCCTTATTGAATGGCGCAGGGATCTGCGGGCTCACGACTGCTCGGGGGCGGGGTACTGACTGGGTACGCACTCCGCCCGCCGGCGTTCCGGCTCCCGTCCTTACGGGGTTTTCTTTACGGCGAAGATTTCCTGGTAGAAGTCGGCCATGGCCTGGAAGGATCGCTTGTCGGCCTTGGCATTGTAGGCCATGCCCTTGGAGTTGTCGCCGCCGGCGTTGGGGTTGGT
>JBDSIO010000399.1:0-10227 GCA_039917895.1 Fibrobacteria bacterium
CGGCGCTTGCAGGGTGACGCCGTATCCCGGCGGCGATCCGGCGACCGCTTGCGCACCCCGGACGGAATGGGCGGGGAGGAGCCGGCGGGCGGCGATCAGTCGTTCGCAGATAGCGCGCATGCGGCCATGCACGTGCAGTTTGGCCACGGGGGATCGGATCAGGTTTTCCTCGGATTCATCCACATGAGCGAGTCGTTCATTGAGGAGGAGCTTGCTCCAGCCTGCGCTGGCGAATTCGCCGAATCCGGTGCCGAAGGCGACGATTAGTTCGGGATCAGCCTTGAGGGCGCCTTCGGCGCTGGAGTGCCCGCCCAGTCCGAACACTCCGCGATAGGCTTCGTGGTAGGGATTGATCAGGCCTTTGGCATCTGGGGTGGTGATGAACAGGGCTCCGGTGAGGTCGACCAGGGCCATGATGGCATCCACGGCATCTGCGGCGCCGTCGCCGATCAGGAAGACTATCCGGGAGGCCGTCTTGAGTTCCTCATCCAATGCGGCCACGCTGCGATCGTCGACGGGGGAAGGGCGAATGCGGGCGAGGACCGAAAGATCCCGTCCTGCCGGCCGGCGCGGCATCAATCCTCGGAGCACGTCCACGGGAAACGACAAGTGGGACGGGCCGTTTGGCTTACGCAGGGAGTGCAGGATTGCGTTGACCACCTTCGTCTCTACCTGCTCGATGTGCGAAACCAGGGAATTGTAGCGCGTGCAATGGGAGAACATGCCCACGATGTCGATGCCGGTGCAGGAGGATTCCTGCAGCGCTCCCTTGCCGAAGATGGGCAAGGCGGGCTGCCCCGTGATCGCCAACAAGGGTACGCCGTTGGCGTATGCGCAGGCGACGCCCGTGATCATGTTGGTGGCGCCGGGGCCCGAGGTCGCGACGCAGACCCCGAGCTTACCGGTCTCGCGCGCATAGCCATCGGCCATGAAAGCGGCTCCGGATTCATGGCGGGCGGTGATGGCTCGGGGCCCTCCGCGGCGGGCGCTTCTCGCCAAAGCGTTATACAGCGGTTCCACGGCGCCGCCGGGAACGCCGAACACGTATTCGACTCCCGCCCGTTCCAGGCAGTTTACGATAAGTTCGGCCGCTTCGATCAGGACGGGCGCGGATTGGGCCGGTGCGGAGGCGGAGTCTTCGGAAACCGTGAAGGACGATACCTTGCTGATCATGGGGTTGCTTCTGAAGTTTTTATTGCCGGGTGACCCGCATTGTTCCACGCGGTGTCTAAATCACAATTTTGAAAGATGCATACAATTCGACGATGGCTGCGCGTACAAACCGTAATAGGTTGGTAAAGTTTTTACCCCGGCCCTGATTGGGGTTTTTCATCCGGGAAGGGGGTACTTTTGCAGTTACCGCGGAAAAAAAATCGTTGGAAACAATCGAATTGATTGCACTTAACGGGTCGGGTTCGGGTGGAATATCAATTCCGAATTAATGTGGAAGCGCGAAGGCAATATTTGACACTTGCGGCATTTTCCGACACTTGTCGAAAAAATTTACGCTTGTCTTCCCGGAGATCGGGCATCGGAACGCCGCCCGATCTCCGGCGGCATTTGATTAGGAAACCGTGATCAGGATCTCGCGTTGATCCGGCGCGGAAACCTTCAGTGGCTGGAGGTTTTTTCCGGCTTGACGGATTCCGGGGACGTCGTCATGGCTTCGTCCTCAACGCCGTCATTTTCCTTGCTTACCGGAATGACGGGAGCTTCGGGAACCGCGATGCCGAAATTCTTTTCGATGAAACTATCCCGGCCTGATCCTTTGCGGTAGGCATGGTAACGTAAAGGGTTCTTCTTGTCATAATGCTGATGGTATTCCTCCGCAGGATAGAAGACCTTGATGGCGGTAATCTCGGTAACGATCGGTTTCGCAAATTTCTTGGCGGCCGCCAGCCTGGCCTTGCTCGCTTCGGCCAAGCGCTTTTGTTCCTGGTTGCGGTAGAAGATGGCCGGACGGTATTGGGTGCCGCGATCGGCGAACTGCCCGCCGGCGTCGGTCGGATCCGCCGAGCGCCAATAGGCTTCCAACAAGGTTGCGTAGCTGACCTTGGCCGGATCGTAGGTTACGTTGACGCATTCGGCATGGCCGGTCCCTCCGCCGCTGACGTCTTCATAGGTGGGGTCGGCGACGGTGCCGCCGGTATAGCCGGGAATCACGTCGATGACGCCTTTGAGCTTGAAGAATGGCGACTCCATGCACCAGAAGCAACCGCCGGCGAAGGTGGCTTGGGCCATACCGGCGGACGGGGTCGCAGCAGCCTTGCCATCGTCCGCGGAAGCTGGGGGTGATGCAGCCCGCAACCCTATCCACAACCCCAAAACGCCAAGGGCGACGAGACCGGTGTTGCAGAATCCGCGAGCGGACGTATCCTTGGGGTGTTTTGCCGACTTGACCATGGGTCCTCCTGGAAATTTTCGGTTATACCGGTATGTCCCTAGGACCTTGCGGATGTTTCCGGTCCCCGGAAAGGATTTCGGGACTATTTTTCCCCAGGATCAATCTGAAGCCCTTGCGCCCAGCCCCTCGCGGAAAACCTGAAAAGCGATTTACAGGTATTGCCTGGTTTCGATGTTCAGGCCTTCCGCTAGTAGCGTCGGCAAATTCCAAAGCAGATATAGGGGCAGGCTGAGCAAGCGGTATTTCGTCGGGTGCCCTTGCGTGGTGGCGAAATCGACATGCATGTCGCTGGGCGGGTTGGCATCGCAGCGAACGGCGAGCGCAAGACCCTTCTCGTGCATGAATTGATGGAGGCTTTTCATGCTGCCCGCCGCACCGGATTTCAATTCGATAGGGATGATGCGGTCCCCGATGCCGGCCAGGAAATCGATTTCCCCCGGTCGCCCTCCTTCACGTTGCCAATAATGCAAACCGGGCTCTTCGGCGCCGCTGGCATTCAGCAGGCGGAGTTGCTGGGCGGCCATTTGCTCGGCGATGCGCCCCCGGAAATCGGATGGGAGGGATTCCCAGGCTGGGAAAGCGGCAGCGGCCGGCGTGTTCAGTAACGCATGCAGCAGTCCGACATCCAAAAGCACGCCTTTGCGGAAAGTATCCTTGGTTTCCGCTCCCAACGGTAGCGCATTCCCGGCGCTGTAACGGACCAATGAGCAGATTCGCGCCGCGGTGAGCAGCTCAAGCGCCCGCTTCGCATGGTGTTGCTTCAAGCACGCATCGGCCTGGGCGTACACGAATTTGCGGCCGATGGAACCGGCTACGGCGCGCAATACCGTATCCAGCACGTCGGCCTGCAGACGGCCCGCGTACTTCGGGAAGTCCGCGCGGAAGGCCGCCATCAAGTCTCTTTGCATATCACGGCACTTCGAAGGCGCAGCTCCGCCCGCATCGGCCGCCGCGACTTCCGGCATGCCACCCACCATACTGAACCTTTCGAACCACCGCCAAGCATGCTCATGGACCGCCCTGGAAAGAGTTTCCCCGGACCTCCACGCACCGATGATCTTAAGCAACTTTTCCTGGCCGTTGGCCAGCAGGTATTCCGGAAAACCGATCGGCTCCATGTGCCGGAAGGTTACCCGCCCCACGGGCATGCTGAATTCATGATGGGTCAAGGTGAATTCCAACAATGAACCGGCCGCGATCACAGGTAGCTCCGGCAGTTCTTCCGCAAACCACCGCAGCTTAGCGAGCACTTCACCGGCAGCCTGGATCTCATCCAACAACAAGAGCGTCCGATGCGGCTGGACTTCACGGCCCAGCAACAATGACAAATCGTCCATCACCTTGCGGGGATCGTTCGCCGCAAAATATTTCCGGTACTCCGGATTCCGCTCGAAATTGATCTCGATAAGTTCGCGGTCGCGGTCGCCAGTCCACCCAATGCCGACTGTATATCCTGGCGCTATCCAGCCCAAAAGCGGATTTTGAGTCATGGAATCCGTCGTGAGGGGGAAGTCTCCCCCTCGCTCCAGCCCGGTTGAGAGCGGGCTTCCGCTACCCCCTCTCCGGGGCTCCCCGCCCCGGACCCCTCACCGGACCCAGCACCGGACCCCACGCCGGGAACGGATAGCCTCCAAACCTGGGGCTATATTTGGACCATGGGATGTTTCGCTCATGCGCATGATTCGTTGGAAACCCTCAGGCGCGTCCATCCCGCCTGGCGGCTTTTGGCGGCCGACCATGCGCCAAAGCCCCCCTTGATAGTTCATCACAAGCCCGCATAATGATAAGGAGTTTCCACCTTACGTTTTTTCCAAAATCAGGTGGATGTCGAGTTTGAAATGAAGTTAGTGCTCGAAGACATGCCACTGAAAACGTTCCTCGGTTTATTCAATCCCAATGAAAAGATCCAGGTCATTGAGCTGGGTGACACCTGGCATCCAAGTAGCGGTTTCGTGGATGAAACGATTTTATCCCCGGTCGAAAACGTGGGGAAGATACTGGAATGCGAGTACGATTTTCGGGGTCTGGTTATCTTCAAAGCCAGTATCGGCCTTATCGATATCCTTTATCAGGATGGTATTTTTGAATTGTCCGGCGAAAAAAAGGGAATTGATAAAGTAGTGAATAAGATAAAGATGAACAATGCGAATACGGAATCCCCGCAGAAGTATTTGATCAAATTCATCGGATAATAAAATCGGGGAAATCCGTTAGACGTTTAGGAGCATAATTGTCAACGCAAGGAGAAGATTTCACCGGAGAAAACGTGTCGAAGGTCGTCAGGATCGGTAACACCGTCCGACGAACGTCTTGTCCGTGGACGCTTACCATCCAACGGCTGCTTTTGCATGTTCGCGCCAAGGGTCTGCTCTGGGTACCGGAACCGCTCGGTATGGATGAGGTCGGCCGGGAGGTGCTTTCCTTCATTCCCGGCGATGTCCCGCATGAAATGCCAGCGTGGATCTGGTCGGAATCGGTGGCCACGCAAGCTGGCTTTCTTAGGAACGCCTATCCCAAAGCGCCGCGCTTCAGCCAGTCGCTAGCGCTAAGCCATACTTTGGACGCGGGTTCGGGGCGTTTCGGGGCCCTCCCCTCTATGGAACCTTGTTCCCCAATTGGCAGTCCAAGAGGAAAACCGGTCGAGCGGGGTTGCGCTACGCAATCGGTATATCCCTTGGAATGAATTAGGGCGTTTTGCGGCTAATCTACCCGTGAGTAGGACTTGCCCATGCCCGAGTTTATGGCGTCGATGAAGAGGTTGGTGATGTGCTTATACCCCTTTGAATTGGGATGGATCCCGTCCAGGCTGTAAGCGGAATTGGTCGGGTCGAGCAGCGGATAGGCGCCCGTCAAGGGTGCCAGCTCTCCTTTCTGCAGCTTGCCAAGCAAGGCATTCACGTCCACCAGATCGATACGGGGGGAGGCATCCGCCTTGGACTTGAGGTAGGCGTTGTATTCGTTGGTAAGGCGGGCCGCCGCGTCGGCTTCGGTTTTCGTCAGGGTGACGTTGGCCGGCAGAGAGTCGCCCAACCCGCCCAAGGCCGCCGGGACCCCGTGCTTGCCCAGGATCAAGGGCAGGGCGGTGACCAGGATGTATTCGACGTTGGCCTCGACGGTCTGGAACTTGACGTCCGCGCTGACCGCGGGCTGGAAGGTCTCGGGGAGGAAGACATAGGTAGGCACCGTGGTCACGAAGGGGATGGTGGTGATTGCCGGGAGGTTGGCCAGGAAAATGCGCGCCGTGGTCTCGTTCAGCAAGGTATCCAGGGCCTTATCCATAAGGGAGGCGTACAGTGCCGTGGGAGTCACGGTCGGGCTCGCATCCGGGACTTCCCGGATGGTGCCTTCGGTAATACCCCCGAGGATATCGTTGTTCCCGACCCACATGGTCAGCACGGTGGGCTTGAGCCGGATGGCCTGGCGCATCGGGGAGGTATTATTCAACAGGCCCCCGCGCATTACGATGTTGAAGAAACCATTGTTGCCCGATTGGGACGTGGCGCTGTCGTAAGCGTAGATGAAATCCTTGGTAGTCATGCCGGGGATGCCCAGATTGTTGTAAGGGCGGTCGAGGCGGCTGTTGACCAGCAGGCTGGTGACCGAGGCATCGAGTATCCTGGTGGTGATGCTACCGGTAGCATCGAGATAATACGGGACGGTGTTCTTGCCGCCGATCTTGGTACGGCCGATTCCGGGAGTGGCGATCAACGGAAGTTGGAAATCCGCGACACCCATCTTTTCGGCGATGAGGGCGGGATAGCTGCTTTTTTGCCAGTCTTCGCGCAGGCCGCCGCTTTGATAGCCTGCGGTAAGGCTATTTCCGACGGCGACATAGTATTGCGCCTTGATACCGTTATCACTGTCGTCATCCGATGAATCCACAAAACATCCGGTGAAGACGGACACGCAGGCCACCGTCACGACCGATAATTTGAATTTCGGATTGGACATAATAACCCTCCGCGAATGAGGTGGAAATTATAGTTTTATCCGCGACTATGCCAGGCTTATAACGGGATTTTTGTTCCCCGCGCGCAGGTTCCCGTTTTTCCAAGATTACACCGGAGGATTACCCGATGAAGACCAGAAATCCCTCATGGCTCGCCGCCGCGCTCCTCTCCGCAACAACCGCCTTCGCTGGCAGCGTGGACAACCGGAATAACAATAGCGTCGAATCCATCCGCAATGCCAGCCACAACGCGGCTATCGATGGCGCGGATGTTTCCATCTACAATCCAGCCGGCGCAGTGCGGCTGGTGGATGGCCTGCACCTTTCGGTTTCCAACCAAACCATCGCGAAATTAACGGAACACCGCTTCAAAGCATCACCCACCGCCGAGGAAAAAGGCTACCGAGCCACGAACACGAGTCCGGTATATCCTACTGCTTTCGCCACCTTCAAGAAATCCGATTGGGCGGCATTCGCCGCATTCTACTTCCCGGGCGGAGGCGGCGATCTGATTTACAAGCGCGGATCCGCGACCACCTTCCCGCTGCAGACCAACCTTCAGATGCAGTACCTCAATGCCGAGGCCAACCTGCGATCCGTGTATTACGGATTCCTGATGGGCGGATCCTACGCCGTAAAGCCCTGGGTCTCGGTCTCCCTGGCCGGCCGCGCCATTTACGCTCGCACGGATGTCACCGTGGACGCGGGGAAGGATTTCCCTCCGAAGAACACCTCCCTGCTCTTGGACCACATGGAAGAGGCCAGGGGTTACACGGGCGTCTTCGGGATCGATTTTTTCCATAAGGACCTCACCCTGGCTATCCGCTACGAAGGCGTTACCCCATTGGCCTGGGAAGTCCAGAAGTCCGATTTGAACATGGACGGCGTCATCAAGGATGCCTCCACCCGCGACGGCTATATCGCGCGCCTGCGCAATGTCCTCAGGGCTCCCGGTACCGATTTCGATCGCGATCTGCCGGCCGTACTGAGCCTTGGGGCAGGTTACGATGCCATGGGTTGCCTGAACGCCAGCCTTTCCCTGAACATCTATTTCAACTCCGACGCCGACTGGGACGGCGCTGAGTCGCTCCATAATAACGGCATGGAATACTCCGCAGGCCTGGAATACTCGGCTGCGAAAATCCCCCTGAAGGCCAGCATCAGCGGCATGTACACCATTTCCGGCGCCGACCAGCATTCCTATTTCGTGGAGAACCCGGCCCTGGACAGCTACACCATTGGCTTGGGCGGCCGCTACGGCATCGGCAACCGCTTCGGCGTGTCCCTGGGATGGCTCGGCAACTTCGCCATCCCGGATAAGACCGACTTGGCCATGTTCGGGCCCGGCGTCACCGCCGACCTCGAAAAGCAGGTGCAGGTTTTCGCGGTGGGGTTCGATTACCGTCTTTTCTGACCGGTAAGAAAGCAGCCGCACCAGCCAAAGCGCCGTGCTTCAACCAGTCGCTGGCGGGCACCATCAACGCGGACCGTTGAAATTGGCTGGATAGGTATTCGGGTTTAGATTTTGCAAGAGCATGGGAATCCAGACCCTATACGAAATAATCCGGGACATCGTCGACCACTTGGCCAAGGCGAAACCCGGTTTCACCAGGCTGCCGACCGAGCTTGATCCGGAGGCATCCCCGGCCGATCTCGGCATGGACATGGTTACTTTTCCGGTAATCCTTGAAGAGCTGAAGCTGCGGTTGGACGGCCGCGATGTGGGACTTTCGAATCTTTCCCCCTCCGCTTTCAATTCCCTTTCCCTGAAGCAACTCCTGAGGCAGGTGCAGGAGAAAATCAGGGCGCCCGCCAACCATAACATCGTTGTCTACGTGGACGATGAGGAGGAGAATCTGTTTGTTTTCAAGCGGAGATTCGGAAAGGATCTGAACCTCAAGACCTTTTCCGATTCCCTGGAGGCTCTGGATTTCATCCGGATGGAATCCCGGGTCGCCTTGGTCATCACCGATGAAGTCATGCCCAAGCTGGGAGGTAACGCCTTATGCAGTGAAGTTCGAAAGGTGAAGCCCTTCCTGAAATTCATCCTGATTACCGGCAATCCCAACAATGATCAGGACCTCATGTACAATTCCCTAAGGAATAACCGTTTCTACGATTTCTTGAACAAACCCCTGGATTTGGAGGGCAAATCCAGCGAATACCTGACCATGATAAAGTCCATGATCGTGGGTGGAACATGAGCATGCGGACCACGTTCGTGCTCTGCCTCATAATCTGCTTTGCCCAAAACGCCCTCGGCCAATACCTGGTGCAGAAACGAAATGACTTTTGGGGCGCCAGCATACGTTCGGATACCCTATGCTTCAATGAAAAAGAGAATTCGATTGTGATTGGTTTCAGGGATCAAAAGCTTAACCTGGCTGTCGATTCGATCAATCACCTGTCTTATCGAAATAATAAATCTTGGTGGCCTTACCTTCTGACAGCTGGAGCGATTGGCGTTTCTTCCTACACCTACTTTCATTTTGCCTCGCGGGATGATGCTTGGTTCACCGGGGAAGGAAAGGCAAGATTCGCGGGGTTTTTCTGGGGAGGAATTGCCCTAGGAATTAGTGTGCCTATTAAGGAGATTCTAGAAACAACCCTTATCGTAAATCAGATGTGGGGATTAAGGCAAACCCATTTATTGGAAAAATGCGAATTGTAAAAGCTCACATCGAGTTCTTTCGGCTGACGTCTAAAACCCGCCACCATTATTTGTTAGCGCGCATCTGCGAGGGAATCGGGGGCATAGGACCTGGGGAACCGGGTCCCGGAGACGTCCGCGACCTTCAGGTTGGCGCCCGTGAAATCCACCTTGCTCATCCTCACGGGGATCGCAAGCTTGCCGTGACACGAGAATACGACAGGCCCGCAGCTGTGCTTTGGTGGCGTCCAACGCCTCTTATGGAAGCCCAGGCCGGATGCGCTCACCGAAGTCCTCCCAGGGCGCGCCTATGCCCGTAGCCAAACCGAAAAGACGCCGCGCTACTAGGTGTTTCAGCTTTGGCCATCATGCGCCAGGTTTCTGCCGCCGGGGCGCTTTCGCCTTGCTACGGACCCGGCCCAAGGCATCCAGGGTCTGCTTTCCCCGCTTGAATTCAGCTGAGCCCACCCGCGCAGGTTGTTTTCCTTTGTGTAGGACGGGACCTGATCTCTGCGACGTGGAAACGGCTATGAAATCCAGGTAAGCTTTCAGGTTAAGGACGCCGATTCCCGGCACCCCTGGTTCGTCCGGTTCCGGCAATATGGCATAGAACACTCGCGCGCCTCGGTCGATCACAATCGGCTGCTGATGCAGATATTGCAAAGGTCCACCGCGCAGCGCCCCTTTTGGGATGGCGCTCTGGGGAACCAGGGGATTGAATTGGAACAGGGAAATGCCGGAAGGGAGAATCGGGTTGGTCGGGGAAGCGGGGACCTCCTTTTGGAAGGCCGCCGTGAACAGGGGCGAGGAATGCCGGGTGGAATCGAAGGGAATCGGAGTGAGGCCCAAGGGCTGCTGTCCGGATGCGGAGAGGGTGAGGGGATCGCGAAAGCCTCCATTTTTCTGCGACCGCCATATCGTGATGCTCAGGTCCTCCAAGGCGCCGCCCGGGCCTTCAATCAAGGGGCTCCCTAGCTTGGGGTGCATTTCCAGGAAGTCGACCAAGCCGTCGCCATCGGCATCGGCGAACATCAGGTTGATGAACCCCTGCTGTTCGTACTCGATCCATGACAGGACCTCGAGCCTGGGCGCCGCCTCGACGGCGAAATTGTGGAAAACCTCCAAGCGCCAGCCGAGATCCGGAATCCGCGGATGGCAGGTGGCGATTATCAAATCGGGAATAGAATCCGTGGTCCCGGCGGTGTCCGGGAAAAGCCCGACCGC
>JBDSIO010000400.1:0-2835 GCA_039917895.1 Fibrobacteria bacterium
ATTCAACTCCCACCAGGATTTTCCGGGTCGCCGAGAAGTCATCGACTTTCATGGTAACGAGGTAGGCTCCCTTGGGAAGCACCCCTTTGCCCAGGTTGATCGTATGCTTTCCCGCGGCGTAGTCCCCGCCCGCCAGTTCCGCAATCTCCTCTCCCTGGGTGGAGAAGGCCTTCAATGATACGAAGGCACGACCGGGAATCTCGAAGGTGAGCGATGGGGCGCCTTGCACCATTTTCGGATCCGATTCACTCAAGGCATACCGGAGGAGGGATTGGTCCCGCCCCGATCCGGTGGGCTCCTTAGCCAGGAGCGAAAGCATCTTGACCGCATACCGTTTCCCCATTTCCCGGTAACCCGCGGGGTTGAAATGCAGGTTGTCAGGCAAGTCGGGGACTCCTTTGGAAGAAATGACATGGGAATTGGGAAGGGCGGTTGGAAGCTTGGCAATGGTCGCATTGAAGCCGCCATTGATGCCGCCTTGATCGGAATTCACGAGTTCGCCCGCAAGCAAGGGCACTTGTTTCGCGTCTAGACCCAGGTCCTTGATCAGGTCCTCATAAACCTTCTTGACCTTGGCGGGCCATTGGGCATCCGGGTCATTGTTCTCTCCCTGGTGGAGCAGGATGCCTTTGATGACTCCGTCCTTCTGCGCCAGCTTGGCGATTTCCACCAGCCTTGCATAGGGATTTCCGCCGTAATCGTTGATTATGGGCCTTTGCCAGTCCGGCGGGTTCGCGACCTGGGCCTGGTAATTGACCTTGTCGAACATTTCGATTTTGCAACCGCTTACGGCGACGTGTACGACGCCGATCTTGATTTTTTCCGGGAGGCTGTCCGCCAGGGTCTTGCCGAAACCATCGACGGGGGAAAGCTGGGTGTTGCATCGGCACAAGGGAGGGATGGCCGTGTACCAGGAGCCTTTTTTCCGATTCAGGTTCGAACAATCGACGGCGGCCAAAACCTGGAAGCGGGGGTTGCCCTTCTTGTCCTGGGCCTCGATCGGGGCGGAGCCTTCCATGTTCGATTGCCCGAAAGCCAGGTAGATATGGAAATCCGGGTTCTGGGAGAATCCCTTCGCACCGGGAAAGAGCAGTCCCGCCAGAAAGAGAGTCCCGGCACGTAGGCTATGACGTATCATGACTGCTAATGTAACCGATATTCGGGAAAAACGCCCCCGGCCGCCTGACCCGATTCGGGTTTGGGAGCCTGCGGAACTCCCACTCAATTTAAGGCAATTCCGATATATTGGAACTCAGCTTCGGCAACCCTTGAAAGGCGAACTATGAAGAATTTGCCCCGCCTACCGGTGAAACGGGTCATATCCACCTGAAATTCCGTCATAGATGTTGAACCTGGAAGTAGGGAAATGCTTATGAAAAACACTAAACGCTTTTTGTCCTGCATGGGTATTGCCGGGGGCCTCGTGGCCTGGACGGCCGCGACTCCGACGCGCATCGTCATCATCGGCGATTCGACCGTGCAGACATACGACTCGGCGCGATACTACCCGCAGGAAGGCTGGGGCCAGGAACTTAAGCATTATTTCCAACCGGGAACGGTGACCATCGACAATCGGGCCATCGCCGCGCGCAGCACCCGCAGTTTCTATGAAGAGGGACGCTGGGCGGGCATCGTGCCCACCCTAAAGGCCGGCGATTTCGTCTTCATCCAATTCGGGCATAACGATCGCGGAGGGGACGCCACACGATATGCCGACACCTCGACCTACAAGTCCTTCCTGGGGAAATACGTCACCGAATCGCGGGCCAAGGGCGCCATTCCCGTTCTAGTGACCCCCATGAACCAGAATACCTGGAGCGGAAGCACCCTGACCGAAGGGTTCAACGTGGGCGCCAAGAATTACCGCGGCGCCATGATGAGCGTCGCCACTGCCATGAACGTGCCCTTGATCGATCTGGAACAGGGTTCGAAGGAGGTATTCCAAGCCTTGGGCCAGGATTATAACGCGAAATTCCTGTTCCTGGGCTTAGCCAAGGGTGAATACCCGGCACATCCGAACGGCGCCGCGGACGCGACCCATTTCCAGCTCATGGGAGCCCTGGAGATGGCCCGGTGCGTAGCCGCCCGCTTGGGCTCCTCGACCCACGAAGGCCTACAGCCGCTCGCCCAGTCGCTGGCTCCTCTCTACGCGTTCGAACCGGCGCTGAATAAGGCGGGAGCGGCGACCATAACCCAGCCCTCTTCCTACCCCGCGGGCGCGCCGCTGATCCTCAAGGCCATCGTCAAGTCGGGTGAGACATTTGAGGGTTGGAAGGATGCGTCGGGACTTGTCCTCTCACGCGAAACTTCCTATCGCACGAAAATGCCTGCAGGCCCTTTCAAGGTCTGGGCGTCCTTCAATGGCGGTGTGGTAGGGTTGATGGCGCAGAAGCACGCGCCCGTACGCGCGGCGGCTCCGGAACGCGATGCCCTTGGGCGCAATCTCGTCGATCCTGCCGTGCGCTATTTCGGTTTCCCGCTTTTTCAATAAAAACCGATAAACCAGATAAAACCCGCGGCAGGCCATTGCGTATCAGGATTTCCTGGCTTTCTGGGGTGGCTTGGTCAGGGGGAATAGGCCCAGATTGAGGTGGTAAATCATCTCCGGAGACTCATCCTTCCCCACGAGCGTCATGAGCCGCGACCGCAAGGCCCGCATCTCTTTCACTATGGTTTTATAGGTCTCGCGGGACAGCCCGAAGGTCAGTGACGACATGGAACGCTCCGCGGCTTTGCTCCGATCGAAGGCTTCGATGGCCATGCGCAGCATTTTGATCTGGAACTTGATGATCTGGAAGTCTTCGATACCGTATCCCGTGGTGAGCAGAGGTTCGA
>JBDSIO010000401.1:0-26293 GCA_039917895.1 Fibrobacteria bacterium
GGGGGAGTTGGATGTTGAAGTTGGCCGGAGACATGCCGATGCCGGCGCGAATGGTCTTCTGGGAGGTCACGGCAAGGGAGTAGCTGTACATGCCGCCGAAGCTGAACCCAAGTACGAAAGTCCGCGACTCGTCGACGCAAGCTCCCTTTTTCACGAAGTCGAGAATATCGTTGAAGAGTTGGACATCCTTGGCTCCCCAGCTGCCGCCTATTCCGCTGGCCGAGATGAAGATAGCCGAGCTGGCGGCTTCCGTAATGGTCCGGAGGGAATAGTATTTCTGGTTCTGTATGTCATTGCCCTCGCCCCCCTGCCCATGCGAACCCATGATGAAGCGATATGGCTTGTTCATGTCGTAGGGGACGGGAAGGTCGATCACGTACTGGCGCGAAGCCCCGCCGCTCGTGATCGTCCGGTACGCAGGATATGTGCTGCTCGTAATCGTCGCCGGCTTGCCGCATCCAGTGCTCTTGACCGGCTCGTTCTTCAGGGGGTATCCGGTGCCGTCGGTAGCAGCGAGCGACACATCGACCGTGGCATCGTAGCTGGCGAGCGGCACTTTCTTCGACGCCAAACCGGATGCGGAGACGATGAGCGAATCGACGTCGGCGGCCGACTTGGCCAGCCGCGCTGTCATCGTCGCATCTTCCGAGGCAGGGCTTTGCGCCGCATAGCCGGCGCCGAGCAACGGGAGGTAGCGGAAGGTTCTCGCCTGTCCCCCGACGGTGGCCTTGACGACCAGCATGTTTTTCGGGGAGGCGTTTTCCGATAGGTTCCAACGGTGCGCGCCCGCCGGGGCGTTCTCCTGCACTTCACGCTTCAGGAGGTTTCCGTGGACATCAAAGATTTCCAACGTGACAGGTTGGGAATGGCTGAGGCTCAGCTCCAGGATGCTTCCATTCAGGGCCATATGCTCGGTGAAGGATAGCGGTTGCCGCCCTATCCCGACGGTTCCAGTGATGGAATACATGCCATCGGTACCGGTGGTGTCCTTCAACTTCCGGACCGCCAGCTCCACGACCGCTCCCGACACCGCCTGCCCGGCTTGGTTGGAGATTTTCCCCCGGACATTGATCGTCTGCGCCTGCACGGCGAATCCGGTTGCCACAAGAAGCACAAAAATGCGTGTTGCCATAAAAATTCCCCGTTCAGTTTGGCTTAAGGTAACCTGGACCGGGAAAACCCGCTAGCGGAATCCATCGCCCATCAGCCGGCCGGGAAAGATGTGTTTACGCCCGTAAACGGATTAGGTAGAGGCGCCTGGAATAGCGGCGCCTGGAACAGCGGCGCCGGGATTCCCGGTCGTTAGTCAAAGTACCGCAACTGTTTTTGGCCGGGATCTTTTCTGCTTTGCACCAGATAGAGGCCCCTGCTAGGCAGTTGGATATGGGAGTTTATTTCTCCCAGGTATTTGCCCGCAGGCGTATAAAACCGGTAGTCGGCCAATTTGGTTTTATCGAAATCAATAGTTCGGCTCGCCTTGCTTTTGTCAATGGAAACCGGTTGGCCGGGCGCGGCCAGGACGGTTGAGAAAAATTTCCAGCCCTCGGTTACCCTGGTTGCGTCGTTGCATTTCCGTTTATCCGAAGGACCCGATTCCCCTAGCACGCCGACATGATCCGTATTCACAATGGTATGGGTATAATCGATACCCAACTTCTTCAGGGTTTCGGACACCACGGCCTCACCGGTAGGGGGCCGGGAATATATTCTGACGTGAAATCTTCCCTTCAATTCGGCTACGTTTTTTTCCGCAATAGCCGCAATATCGGCGCTCGTAGCCCCGCCATCCCAGGACATCAGCGCGGTAAACAATTTGGGATAGGACAATCCTAAGCGAAGAGAGCCGGCAGCGCCCATGGAAAACCCGTCTATCGCGCGACCCTCGGCAGTTCCCAAAGTACGGTACGTTTTGTCTACGAAGGGGATGGCGTCCTGGATAATGAAAGACTCTTGCATGTCGCCTGGGCCACGATCCCTATAGCCGCCGGTATGGGTGACATTGAGGTAAACGACAATCATGGGATTGACGGTTTTAGCCGTAATCAGACGGTCCAGAATCGCGGCTTGGCAGGTATCGGTATAGGCATTGTCAGTCGAGCCGTGTAAATAAAAAACCGTAGAGTATCTCTGTTCGCTGCTCTCGTATCCCGGGGGCAGGTAGATGAGGAAATCCGCCCGTCCCGCGGTATCCAGAAAAGTGCTGGTATGAGTCACTTTTTTCACAAATGGAAATGCGGCGGAAACCGGAATTGCGGCGAGCAGTAACCCGAGCACGCCTAACAAATAGAATGTCGAAAACCAGCCGTGATCTTGGGAATGGTTTTTACGCTGCATATTCGCCCACTTTTTTTGATTTTGGATCCCCCATAGGCCGAATTCGTCTTAGGGGAACATGAACCTGAATGACCCTTAACCTACTGTAAAAAATCATGAAGTCAATCCGATTTTTCCCTAAACCACATTTACCTGGACAATCCAGGATGGTTTTGCCTGAAATGTCCGGTTCCCAAGGCCTTTTCCAGGACCTTTCCGGGGCCTATTCAGGGGTGGATGCAGGGGTGGGCGGCGCGCGGTCATCGCCAAGCCCAAGCAGGTTACCGTCACTCATCCAGCCAGCCATCCGATGGCCTGGATCCCGACTTCCCCGCGGTCCACTGTCCTTGCAGATAGCGCCTGCTCCGATGGAAATGAGAGCGCTCGATATCCATGCACATTAATGTGAGCGTGTACTTGCATAGCGGTTTCCGCGGTGATACACTCAGCCCGAAGTCGCCTTCAACCTGACAGGAAAACCAATGCTACGCAGACTACCATTCTTCCTCGCTTTCGGAATCGTTGCTTCCTATTCGATCTCGGGCGCATTCAGCATCAAAGGCACCCCGCCCGAGGTCATTTTCCATTCCAACAATCCGTTTTTCACCCCAGCCATGCAGGCCACCTTCGAGTCCAGGATGAACGGTGAAGTGGCCACGGCCTTCAACGCCAACATCGCTTCGGCGGACAGTACCTTGAAGGGATTCAAGGAACAGAAGGATCTGGCTCAAGGGTTCGCCAATGCCAACGCCTATTCCGTGAACTCGGCGACCCTCCAGGGCTTTCAAAACTACTCCCTCTTCGCGGTGGCCACGGGCCTCATGGTAGGCGTGCAGGCCCCGACCACCAGCTTCAGCTATTACAGCAAGATCGCCGATGACATCCAGAAGAAAGGCGATCTCTATGCCGGTTTGGGGGTGGGATTTTCCTATCTGAACGTCGGGGTCAACGCCAAGTTCCTAATGCCGGGCCTCTACCTGAACGCCAAATACGGCGGCTTCAGCCGGGATGTTGAAGACTTTTCCATGGATTTCCAGGTGATGGGCGTAGGCGTGAACTACCGGTTGCTGGAACCCAAGAGCCTGGTTGGCTTGGTTAAATGGCGCGGCGTTTCGGTGGGAAGCGGCTTTTACATGCAAAGCAATAAGGTCAACAAGAGGATTGAACCCGATACCATCACCACCCAGGCGCATTTCCGCGCCGCCGTCCTCAGCTCGGCCACGGATCCGGCGGACAGGGCGCAAAAGGGATTGATCCTGGATGAGATGGGGTATACCGAAGCCAATCCCGATGCGGACGTCAAACTCTCGCCAGCCTTCGACATGGGCATCGACGTCAGCACCATTACGATTCCCATCGATGCGGTGACGGCGGTCAGCGTCCTCTTCGGAATGTTCAACATCACGGCCGGCATGGGCGTCGACCTCAATTTCGGTTCCAGTGAAATCGTGCTGGAAGGCGGCTCGGATGCGAACATCGGCTCCCATAACGAACAGACCGAGTTCAAGCCGGCCAGGGTGACGGTGGAAGGCAGCAGTGAGAATGGCCCGTCCTTCGCCCGCCTCCGCGCCATGACCGGCCTGGGTCTGGGCCTGGGCCCGGTCAAGTTCGACATCCCGTTGATCTATTATTTCAACAGCGGTATCGCCTTCGGCCTCACTGCCGCCGTGGTCTGGTAACCGGGGAAGTTCCACCTTCCTCTACATCGCCGCAAACCTTGCGGCCAACCGCGGCTAGATCCACGGGCCCTCGCCGTCGGATTTCCGCCCGCCGTGCGCTGTCGGCCAATGGGCGCATGCGATAGGGCCAACCGTAACCCCAACGGTACCAGGTTGGAAAGTACTCCGATCCTCCCGCGCGCGTCCCGGCGTAGACGAACCGCGCCAGCACGGAATCGCCCGTGCGGCGGTAGATGCAGTCGCCCAAGGCGCTGTCGGCGGACTTCCGCTCCGCATCCGGACCGCCTTTCCAATAAGCCAGGTCGTGCAGCACGCAGCATTCGCACCAGGCTTCGCCCCGCTCCGCATCCCGATCGGGAAACAAGCTGCATCCATCGGAGGTGAAAGGTTCGAGACGGGGAGCGCGGGTGCAGGCCATCGGCAATAGCATCGACAAGAGCAGGTAAAAGCCGGGATGTAGCCAGGAAGGGCGAATGGAAGGCATGGGCGCATAAGATAGGACGCCCGCTCGGGCCTTGGCTAGATTCACGGTTATGGCCGTACCCAACCCCTCCTTCGTCCGCAGGATCCGCCATCAACCACGTTTTCAATAGGGGTCTTGCCGGTTGGCCTCGCGCCGCAACCGCGCCAGGTCCTCCCGGACGCGTTTCTCGCGCAATTCCCGGCTCCGCGCCTCCTGCTTGCGGTATTCTTCGTCGACCAGTTTCCCGCCCGCGTTTTTCCATTCCACCAGGCGCTGAAGCTCGCCCGCGTCCAGCCAGATCCCGTGGCCATGGCATTGATCGGTCACCACCCCGCTGCGCCTGCCGAAGTTGATCCGGTTCATGATCTTGGCGCAAACCGGGCATTTGCGGTAGGTCAAATTTGCTTCGATGGGGGCGTTGCGGGTGAGATCCTCAAGCCGCGGCATGTCCTTGAGGAATCCGAAGCGGGCCAGGTCATTGAGCACGACGTCCAACTTGAAAAACGGGAAAAAGAGGCCGAAGCAGATTCCGCATTGGTCGGCGCAAAGCGTCTTATCGCCGTCCTTGCCCAAATCAAGGTTCCGCATTTCGCCGCCGCAACCCGGGCAGGCAAGGTTCGATTCCCCCGAAGCCAGAGGCGTTCGCATGAGGAGATCGCGATCGACATTGTTGTAGGAACCGCAGTATCCGCAAGCGCCCTTGAAGCCGGAGAGCGGAGCGGAACAGTTCTGGCAGCGGATCATGGGTGCGGCAGCCGCTGAAGGACTAGATGTCCTTCAGGATCTCCTGCTTCTTGGCGGCGAACTCGGCATCACTGATCAATTTCTCGTCGAGCATGCCCTTGAGCCTGCGCAACCGGCTCAAGGCGCCTTCCGGAGGATCCCCTCCCGCGCTCCGCGCTTCCAGGCCAGGGGTCATCATGCGTTCCAGGCCGGCCCCCGCGCCCGCTCCCAGCAGCACGCCCGCGGCGCCGCCTTCGTTGCGCGCCGCCTCCCGCAATGCCATGAGCCGCTGCAGTTCGGCGTAGGTGATGCCCAGCCGATCCGCCGCGTTACGGTCCGCGAGCTTGTCCGAGATCTGCCCTATGCGCTGCTTCGTCCCCTCGTCGAAATCGGTCCCTTCGATGCGGAAATCCGTGATGGCGAATCCCAACTTGGCGAAATCCGGAGCCAGGCGCTCCAAGGCCCCGGCCGCTATCCCCTCGCGCTTGGAATCGATATCGATGTACGCGAGCTTCTTTCCGGCCAACAGTTCCCCGATGACGGGCACCAGCCGGCTGAGCAGGGCTTCGCGGAGATCGGCGACGGAGTAGAGATCCCGCGCGCCGGACACATTGAGGAAGAATTGGGCCGGCTCCATGATCTGGCAGCTGAAATTCCCGTAGGCCTTGAGGGCCACGGGAAACCGGAATTCCGGATCCTCGTATTTGATAGGCGACGCGGTCCCCCATTTCTGGTTGAGGATGCGCGTCTTGCGGAAAAAATAGACGCCGGTCTTGTGCATGCTTTCGAAGGCCTGCATGCCGCTCGCCAAGGTGGTCCAGAAGGGAATGTTCGCCGTATCCAATTCGATCATGCCTTCGCGATCCAATACGTTGCGGATCTTGCCCTCGTAGACGAAGATGCAGCCCTGTCCGGGATTGGCGATCAGTTTGGAGGCGTTCTTGATTTCGTCCCCATCATCGGACCATTTGCGGAACAGCTCGTCGTCGCCGGGATTTTCCCATTGGATCACGGATCGGAGTTGCCTGCGGATCGGATCGAAAAGCCCCATGATTCGCCGCCTTTCAGCATGGAATGGTTATGAAACAGGGGCCGCCCAGCCGACCGTTCCCCTCAAACGCGTTCGGAAAGTATACCACAAGCCGCGCCCGAAATCTTTTCCGAGCCGTTCCAATGGTGAGGGACTGGAGCTATTTTGGCTTGCATACCCCTTACCGGTGAAAGCGAAGGAATCCATGACTGGACGCAGACAGACCATTCTGGGAGCGAACGGAACCATCGGTTCCCTGCTCGCGAAGGAACTCAGGGCTTATACAAACACGGCCAACACGACCAACTCGACTGGTACCGCCGATACCGTGCGCCTGGTGAGCCGTACCCCGCGGAAATCGGACCCGGCGGACGAATTGTTCCCGGCCGACCTGACCCTGCCGGGACAGGTGGACAAAGCCGTGGCCGGATCCGACGTGGTATACCTCGTAATCGGATTGGAGTACAATCTCAAGACCTGGCAGGCTATCTGGCCCAAGCTTATGCGCGAAACCCTCGACGCCTGCGCCCGGCACGGCGCCAAGCTGGTCTTCTTCGACAACATCTACATGTACGATCGGGCCGCGCTTCACGGCATGACGGAAGCTTCGCCAGTGAATCCTTCCAGTAAAAAAGGCGCGGTACGCAAGGAGATCGCGGACATGCTGCTCAAGGACGTAGCGGCCGGAAAGGTGCAGGCGCTGATCGCGCGTTCGGCGGATTTCTACGGTCCCGCCAACGACAAGAGCTTCTTGATCGAGGTGGTCTACAAGAACCTGAAAAAGGGGAAGAAGGCGAACTGGATGATGGACGCGGATAAGCGCCATTCCTTCACTTTCACTCCGGATGCGGCCAAAGCCACGGCCCTGTTGGGCAATACGGCCGATGCCTACGGACAGGTATGGCACCTTCCCACCGATCCTTCTGCGTTGACCGGGCGGGAATTGGCGGCCCTTTTCCGGAAGGAGATGGGCGGACCGGAGGGCGTATCCGTACTTCCCATGTGGATGCTCAAACTGCTCGGGTTGTTCATCCCTTTCATGCGCGAGATGCCCGAGATGATGTATCAATACGATCGCGACTATCTCTTCGATTCCTCCAAATTCTCCGAACGTTTCACATTCAGGACCACGCCTTACGGCGAAGGCGTAAAGCTCACGGTCGCCAAGGCCTGAAGAAGCCGATATTCTTACGTTTCCGGGTATACTCAACAGCCTCATCGTGGACGAAGCCAACATTCGTAAAACGCTTTCCATGGCGCTGGAGCGAAATAGGAACTTTGGACCAAGGCGGCCGCAATTCTGGCGATTTTGAAGGAATTGGAACACCAATAAGCCATTTTACCCGCCGATTTTTAGATTCCAGGCGCATAGAATGGTAAATGCATCTAACCCGGCCATCCGCCAAATTTCGCGATATCCCCGGACATTTACATGGTAAAATCCTCCCGCCCTTCCCTCGTCAGGCGATTGAAGAATGCCGTCCTGGGCAAAGCCCTTGACCCCACCAACAAACATGCCTTCCACGGCATCACCCTGGCCGCCTTCTTCGCCTGGGTCGGCCTCGGATCGGACGGATTGTCCTCGTCCGCCTACGGTCCCGAAGAAGCCTTCTTGGCCTTGGGCGGGCATACGCATCTCGCCATCCTTATCGCCATCGCTTCCGCCGTCACGGTCCTGATCATCAGCGCCAGCTATTCGCAATTGATCGAGGTCTTCCCTTCCGGGGGCGGCGGCTACCTGGTGGCCAGCAAACTAATCTCCCCCACCGCCGGCATGATCTCGGGCTGCGCCCTGATCATCGACTACGTCCTCACCATCTCCATTTCCATTGCCAGCGCCGCGGACGCGGTATTCAGCTTCCTGCCGCCGGAATGGATCGGGCACAAGCTGCAGTTCGCTTTGGCCGCGTTGATCCTGCTCACCTTGATGAACATGCGGGGAGCCAAAGAGACGGTGATGCCGCTGGTGCCCGTGTTCCTGGTCTTCGTCTTCTCGCACGCGTTCGCCATCGTCTACGGACTCGCCACCCATGCCCTGGATTTCCCGGCGGTGGCCGCCGAAACCGCGGTCCAGGTCGGCCGCACCCATTCCGAGCTGGGCCTCTGGGGCATGGTCTTTCTGCTCCTGCGCGCCTTCAGCATGGGCGCCGGCACCTACACCGGCATCGAAGCGGTGAGCAACGGGCTTTCCATCCTGCGGGAGCCCAAAGTACGCACGGGAAAGCGCACCATGCTGTACATGGCCTTGTCCCTGGCTTTCACCGTGTTCGGACTGACGCTGGCCTACCTTTTGTTCAAGGTGGAGCATGTGCCGGGTCGGACCCTGAACGCGGTGCTGTTCGACGCCATCACCGCCTCCTGGCCGGGACCGTACGGTAAGTGGTTCGTCTACGTGGCTCTGGGATCGGAAGCCCTGATCCTGATCGCCGCGGCCCAGGCGGGCTTCATGGGAGGCCCGCGCGTGCTGGCCAACATGGCGCTGGACAAATGGTTCCCGACGCGCTTCAGCCTGTTGAGCGACCGGCTGGTCACCCAGAACGGTATCGCCATCATGGGAGCGGCCGCGATAGCCACCCTTTTGCTGACCAAGGGCTCCGTGAAATACCTGGTGGTGCTCTACAGCATCACCGTCTTCGTGACCTTCGTGCTTTCCCAATGGGGCATGGTCAAATATTGGCTGAAGAGCCGGAACGACCTCGCCCATTGGCGTCGGAAGCTCACTGTGAATGCCCTTGGGCTGGCGCTCTGTTCCTTCATCCTAATCGCCGTCACCCTGCTCAAGTTCATGCAAGGCGGCTGGATCACCCTGTTGATCACGGGCGCGCTCATCCTGCTGGCGCTGGCCATCAAGCGACATTACAACTACGTGGCCAAGGTTCTGAAGCGGATGGACAACCTCGTCCTCATCGCCCGGCGCAAGGACGGCAATACCGCCGCCAAGGCGATTTCGGGCGGGGTGAGCGGCGAGGCGCTGGCCTTCAATCCCAAAGCCAAAACCGCCGTGCTGCTGGTCAACGGGTTCAACGGCCTGGGCCTGCATTCCGTGCTGGCCATCATCCGCATGTTCGGCGGCATATTCAAGAACATCCTTTTCGTCGAGGTGGGCGTCCTCGACGCGGGCAGTTTCAAAGGCGTGGAAGAGGTGGAGAACCTGGAAAAGCACGTCCGCGGGGAACTCGACGAATACGTCGAATACATGAAGCGTAACGGGGTCTATTCCGAAGGCTTCATGGGCATCAGCCACGACATGGTCGCGGGCAGCGGCGAGGTGGCGGCCCAGGTGATGGAGAAATTCCCCCAGGCCGTATTCTTCATGGGCCAACTGGTGTTCCCGGAAGAAACCCTGTTCTCGCGCCTGTTGCACAACAACACCGTATTCGCCGTGCAGCGTCGCCTGTATCACATGGGCATCCCCTTCATCATCCTGCCCATACGCATCAGCCTGAAAAAACAGTGATCCGGTTCTCCGGCCCCGCCGCGGCGCCGGAGGCTTGGGTTCCGCCCGTGCCTCCGGCCCCGGCATGCTCCATCAAAGCCATGGCATCGGGGATAGCGTGGCCTTCCGCGGTATTGTCGAATATGCAATAGCTCTCGGCAGATTCCGCGTCAAGTTTCAGCCTGACCGCGGATTCCTTAAGGCGGGCTTCCGGATAAGGCGAATAGTACATCCTCGGGGTTCCATGCAGACGATAATAAGCTAGGCCACGCCAACCTCCCGGCACAGCCGCGGTCGGTGTCAGAGCCGGATCGGCGGCGACCCTGGCGATCCGGATACGCTCCAGGGAAACATCGGCCGCTTCCGTGAACCAGGTCGCATGCCTTGGTTCAAGCGCCACGGGACCGTCGTGCCTGCGCCGCAGGTCCTCCAGGAAAGTACCGGCGGTATGCGGATTCCGGGCGAGGCTCGGAGGCAATTGCACCAGCAAAGGACCCAGTTTCCCTCCCAACCCGGAAACTTCGTCCAGGAACCGCGCCCATATGTCCCCGCAATCCTTGAGCCTGCGCAGATGGGTGATTTCCCGGGGAACCTTTACGCAGAAGCGAAACCATTCGGGAACGGAGGCGCTCCATCTTTCATAGGTCGCCCGTTTATGGGGACGATAGAAACTGGAATTGATTTCCACGCTTGGAAATACGGCAGCATAGCGCTGTAGATGAGTTCCGCCTTCGGGAAAGCGCGGCTGCAGCGCCTTGTCCAAGGCCCAACCCGCGCAACCGATCCGGATGGGAAATCGGAAGCCCTTCCGGTTCAGTTCCCAGCCCGTCCGCTCCGCCGCCAACTTTCCGCCTCCCACGACGCCTCCCCGGCGGAATCCACGCGCAGGCACGGATTGTGACAAAGCCGCACGGAACTCCAAGGCGAAAGTACGTTCTGCAAACTGCGGGAGAAAACTTAACGAACCCTTGGGATCAAGGCCGAAAGGAAAAGCTATTTTCCTCCGGCCCGGATCCGGATTCCGGATCCGGGTTCAGGGGAGAAAATCCATGTCGATAAGCATTACCAAGAAGTCGTCCAAAACCTTCCAAACCCGATGCCCCTGGGTCGATACGGAAAAGCCCGATTACGTCGAGTACCATGATTCCGAATGGGGCGTCCCGGTCCACGATGACCGGATCCTGTTCGAGTTCCTCACCCTGGAGGCCGCCCAGGCGGGCCTCAGCTGGTATACCGTATTGCGCAAGCGCGGGAACTACCGCAAGGCCTTCGCCGGCTTCGATCCCGCCAAGGTCGCCGGCTTCGGGGACAAGCAGATCGAACGGTTGATGGCCGATGCAGGCATCATCCGCAACCGCGCCAAAATCCTGGCCGCCATCAACAACGCCGCCCGCTTCCTGGAGGTGCAGAAGGAGTTCGGGTCCTTCGACGCGTACATCTGGGGTTTCACCGGCGGAAAGCCAATCGTAAACGCGCTCCGCACCCGGGCGGATTACCGCGCCACCAGCCCCGAGTCGGATGCGCTCAGCAAGGACTTGCGCAAGCGCGGTTTCAAGTTCGTGGGGTCCACCATAATCTACGCGCATATGCAGGCCACGGGAATGGTGAACGATCATATCCTGGATTGCTTCCGCCACAAGCAGGTGAAGACGGGAAAACGCCGCGTGCCTTGATCGCCACCGGCAATCCGTTCTTTCCGGGAGTTTGGCCGTATTCCCGTCCCCATCCGGTCCCTCGATTTCATATGTTGAATGGAAAATGAACACCATTTCCGGCGCGCTGGTGCGGAGGCGGCTCGATACGATTTTCGCGTTCCGGTTCCGCGTCCTTTCAGAACGCTTCGGAACGGTATGATCCCGGCATGACACCCGTCGCGAAAAAGCCGGACCTCACCCTGGTCTGGTTCCGCCAGGATCTCCGCTTATCCGATCATCCTGCCCTGCAGGAAGCCTGCAAGCGCGGCGCGGCGCTCCCCGTATACATAGACGATCCCGAGGGCGAGGGCGCATGGGCGCCGGGCGGGGCGAGCCGTTGGTGGCTGCACCATTCGTTGGAGCGGTTGGACGTTGACCTTCGCGCCAAAGGATCGCGGTTGATTCTGAGACGCGGCGATTCGCTGAATGAATTGCGCGCCCTGATAGCGGAAAGCGGAGCCACAGCCGTGTTCTGGAGCCGCAGATATGAACCTTGGGTGGAAGCGCGCGACAAACGCATCGCAGCGGCGCTGCGTTCCGGGGCCCGTTCCGGCGCGGCAACCGGCTACCCCGACGGCAGCCGGCCAGGCATCCAGGCCCGCGAAAACCCAGGTGTCGCCGTGGACGTGTTCTGTTCCGGCCTTCTGTTCGAACCCGAATCCATCCGCACCCGCGCCGCGAAAGGGCCATACCAGGTCTTCACGCCCTTCTACCGCGCCACCCTGATGGCTCCGGAACCTCCTCCACCGCTCCCCGCGCCCCGGAAGATCCCCGCGCCTGATCATTGGCCCGCTTCCTTGAACCTGGCCGCGTTGCGGCTGTTACCGCGCATCCCCTGGGACGCGGGCCTGCAATCGGCCTGGCGGCCGGGCAGCGCCGGAGCGAAGGAGTCGCTCACCGGGAGTCTGGAAGACACCTTGGCCGGATACTCCGTCTCGCGGGACATTCCTTCGGTTGAAGGCACTTCCCGGATTTCGCCCCATCTGCATTTCGGCGAGATCGGGATCAGGGAAACCTGGGCCGGCCTGCAGGAACGGCTGGCCGCGGCCGGACGGGACGCCGCCGCCAAGACCTCCTTGCTGGCGTGGCAGCGGCAGTTGATCTGGCGCGAGTTCGCCCACCATCTTCTCGTGCATTTCCCGCATACGCCGGAGAAACCCCTCCGTCCGGCCTTCGACGCTTTTCCGTGGAACCGCGACCCGGAGGGTCTGAAAGCCTGGCACACCGGCCGTACCGGCTATCCCTACGTGGATGCGGGCATGCGCCAGCTCTGGGCCACCGGCTGGATGCACAACCGCGTGCGCATGGCAGCCGCGTCCTTCCTGGTCAAGCACCTGCTGGTGCCCTGGCAGGCCGGAGCTAAATGGTTCTGGGACACCCTGGTCGACGCGGATTTGGCCCAGAATACCTTGGGGTGGCAATGGGTGGCCGGAAGCGGCGCCGATGCGGCTCCCTATTTCCGCATCTTCCATCCCGTGACGCAGGGGGAACGGTTCGACCCGCGAGGCGATTACATTCGGCGCTGGGTACCGGAACTGGTCGGATTGGATGCGCGTTGGATCCATCGGCCCTGGGAGGCTCCGATAGCTGTACTGGCCAAGGCCGGAGTCGCGCCGGGGAGGAATTATCCCAAGCCCATCGTGGACCACGCCTTCGCCCGGACACGGGCTCTCGCGGCTTATCATTCCCTGCGGGACAAGGCAGTCATGCAGGGAACAGCGGTGAACGGACCTGATTAACCGTTAACGCCCATGAATGCCCCGCCAGGGGATGGGATTTCGGCGACCTTTTTTGTCTAGATTTTTTGTCTAGATTTTGCGCCGCGGTCGCTATCCCTTTCTGATAAGGGTACGGGTACCGCGGGAGGAACGTCCATGGCTTACCTGGCCAGATATGTCGCCAAAGACGAAGTAAAAGACTTGAGCAACCAAGGCGCGGGCATGGACCTGTTCGCCGAGGACTCGGGCATACACGGTCTGGGCATATATACCCGGAAGCCCATCACCAAAGGCGCCCTGGTTATCCACTGCCTCGGCATTGAGCGCCGCCGGGAAGAAGTGTATGAAGGCTTGCGCGCCCTGCAAATCGGCCCCGAAACCTATCTGGCCGAAGATCCCGGCAATCCCCGCCTCGATGACTTCATCAACCATAGCTGCGATCCCAACGTCGGCTTCTCGGAGGGTACGCTGACCTTGTACGCTCTTCGCGACATCCAGGCCGGCGACGAACTATTTTGGGACTACCGGACCAGCATCAACGAAGCGGGCTGGGAAGTCCCCTGCACCTGCGGCGCCGCGCATTGCCGCGGCAAGATCCAAAGCTATTGCGATCTTCCCGCCGAGGAACGCGCCCGCCTCCGCTCCATCGCACTGGAATACCTGCGCTGATTCCAAAAGGTCCGGACTCCTGACCGTCCCCAGGATTGGGCTTTTTCAGTCCGGCGGGGCGGTTTGCCTTCATGTCATCCAGGAATCCGGTAAAGTCCTGTAAACGAACCCGTAAACCGCTTGAAGGCAGCATCCGCCATCCCCTAAAATTTCAATATCTCAGGCCCGCCTTCCGCGCGGAACGGAGGGGAACCGGAACCGATGACCGCAAAGCCATGCAACCGTACCTGGCTATTTACCACAGGCCTCGCCTGCGGCCTGACGTTCGGCCCGGCGTTTGGTAAAGGAGCGAGGCAGCCCCAGAATCCCGCCCTGGAGAAATCCAAGGTGATTGATCTTGATTTCACGGATGACGACGGCGAATTCGCGGCGTCCATCCCCCCGGCGCGCACCGCTGGGAACACGGGATCCCGCCAATGGATCTATTGGACCGTGGGTGTATCGGTGCTGGCCGGGGGAGTGGGATGGTATTTCCTGGAAGAGCGGCAGAACGACCAGCTTGTCACACGCAATGAGCAGGTCTTCACCGATGAACGTTTGTAAAGGCGCAATTGCCCCGAGAGATGCGGGAGACGCGGGAGACGCGGGAGACGCGAGAGACGCGAAAGGCGCGCGCTGGCTTGTCGCGGTGGCCGCCATATTAAACTTATTCCTCTGCCAATGCCATATCGAGCAACCCTCGGTGCGCGAAGAACGCTTCGTCACCGTCAAGCTTGACGATTCCCTGAGCCGTTATGATAGCGTTCGGATCCTGATCCTGGCCGATGGGGATACCGACGCCGTCGTCGGCACGGCTTGGGCGGGCCCCTTGGCCTCACCCTGGAACATCCCCGCCTTCCGCTTGGATGACACGGAATCACGACCCCTTTCGGTACGGGTCCAAGGCTTCGATTCGTTCGGCCGCCTTTCCCTCGACATGCTGATCACCAAGGTGGACGGCAAGCAGGTGGTCACCAGCACGATCATTCCCAAACCTTCGCCCAACCTGGTGTCTCTCGGCGTTTCGCCGGGAACCTTGGTACCCCCTTTTAACCCGGCGACCAAGGAATATTCCGTCAGCCTGGCCACGAACCAGACTTGGCTGCAGATCACGATGACGCCGGCCTATCCGGCCGCGACTATGTGGGCCGGGCTCACGCGCGTCGACTCAGGCATTCCGGCCGAACCGATCGACATGGCCGTCGGCGAGAACCGCGTCGTCCTGAGCATCACGGCCGCCGATACGTCAACGCAATACGTCATCAATGCCACCCGGGGAACCAAAGCGCCGGTCGATTCCGTCCCGCCCCCTGACACCGCGCATACCGGGCCGTTCGCCGCCTGGAAACATCAGGCCCTCATCAGCCCCGATTTCCGGCAGGTAGGGATTGGCGAGGATTTCGCGGTGACGGATTTCCCCCTGTTGCTCCGCTTGGACAAGGTCAAATTAAACCTCTCCGAGGCGGCGGCCGACGGGCGGGATTTGCGCTTCGCCACTGCCGCGGGGAAAATCCTCCCCTATCAACTCATGAACTGGGATCAAGGCACGGAGGCCACGATTTGGATCAAGGTGGACACCCTGCGCGGCCGCTCCGATACCAGCCCCATCCTCATGTATTGGGGAAATCCCGCGGCGGAATCCGAGTCCGATCCTGCCGCGGTCTTCTCTGCCGCGTTGGGATGGACCGGCGTCTACCACCTGGAGGAAACGGGCAAGGGCGAGGCGGGAGAGTATAAGGACGCCACCGGCAGATTCCCCGGAATCGCCGTCGGCAAAACCATGCCCAGCCGCAATGGCGACTTCATCGGTTATGGCCAGGACTTCAACTCCACCGGCACCCAGGCCGTTATCCGGCTGCCCGATGCGTTCGATCCGGGTCCGGACTCCTGGACATTGCAATTGTGGGTCATGCAGCAAGGCGTCGACCGCGGCGTCATTTTCAAAAAAGGGGAAGGCCCCTCACCCCGTCTGCAACGCTTCCAGCTCCTATCCCAGGAAAAGGATGGCCGCCTGATATTGGAGCGCCACGGAGACGAACTGGCTACCGGCACCTACCTGCCTAAAGACCAGTGGCGGCTGATCGGCGTCGCCTATGACGGGTCAAAGGTGCATATTTACGTGAACGGCGAAGAGCGTCAAACCGCCAGTTGGACCCAAGGAGTGAACGCCTCCGCTAAGACTTTGCTGGGAGCGGCGGATGAAAACGGTACCTCGGGATTCCATGGAGCCATGGATGAATTCTGGGTTTCGCACGTGGCCCGTTCGCCCGACTTCCTGCGATTGATGTATGAAAGCCAGAAACCCGGTTCGGCTTTCGTGACCATCCTTCCCCTTAAATGAGAGTTTGCGCGCAGGCGGCGAGGGCGCGCTTACCAGCCTCCGCGGGCGCGACCCCGGAGCGCAACCGCTCCCGTTAACGGCGGCGCAGCAGCACGATCCAAGCCGCGATCGAAGTCAAGGCCAGCAAAGCCCCGCCCTTTGGTCCTTTTACCCATTCCGTAGCTTATAGTCGTCGTAGCCGAACTCGCGCACGACCTTCAACGTTCCATCCGCGTTCCAGATGCACAAGGAGGGAAGCGGAATGCCGTTGAAGGTCGTGTTCTTGACGATGGTGTAGTGGATCATGTCCTCGAACACGAGCTTATCGCCGATTTGCAGGGGCTCGGGAAAACTATAGTCGCCGATCACGTCCCCGGCTAGGCAGGTAAGGCCGCCCAGGCGGTAGGTATGCGCCAGCTTGCCCGGATCGCCCGCGCCGCGGATCTCCGGGCGATATGGCATTTCCAGGGTATCCGGCATATGCGCCGTGGCCGACGTATCCAGAATCGCGATGTCTATGCCATTGCGCACGATGTCGACAACGGATGAGACCAGGGGTCCCGTGCGCCAGCCCACGGCTTCGCCCGGTTCCACGTAGACTTCCGTCCCGTGCCTGGCCTTGAAGTTCTTGATGACCCGGATCAGGAGTCCCACGTCGTAGCCGTCTTTGGTGATATGGTGTCCGCCGCCGAAGTTGATCCATTTCATGCGCGGGATGAACTCCCCGTACAGCTTTTCGAAGGAGGCGACCACGCGCTCCAGGGTGTCGGAGTTGTTGCCGCAATGGGCGTGGAAATGCAGACCGTCGATACCGTCCAATTCGTCCGGCCGGAATTCGGCGCGGGTCACGCCCAGGCGCGAACCGGCGAAGCAAGGATCGTACAGCGGGGTCTTCACTTCGGAGTGGCCGGGGTTGACGCGTATCCCGCAAGAGACGTAACGCGTAGGTTTCCCACCCGCTCCGGAGCGGGCCGCCATCACCAGGGGCTTGAAACGGCGCCATTGGCTGAAGCTGTTGAAGACGATATGATCGGCGATGGCCAGGACTTCCGGGAACTCCTTGTCCGTAAAGGCCACGGAGTAGACGTGCACCTCCTTGCGCATCTCCTCCTTGGCCAGGCGTGCCTCGTGCAGGGAACTGGCGGTGGCGCCGTGCAGCACTTCGCGCACCCAGGGGAAGGCGCTCCAAAAGGCGAAGCCCTTGAGGGCCAGGATGATCTTGCCGCCCGATTCCTTCTGCACGCGGTCAAGCAGGGCGAGGTTGCGTTTGAGCAGTGCCTCCTCCAGAACATAAGCGGGGGTAGGGACCTGGGAGATGTCCAGCGGCTTCGCCATCAGGATTCGTACGAAACGGTTTCGACCCAGGGCAGGCCGCGCACAAGCAGTTCCGCCATGAACGGATCGGGATTGAGCTGTTCCACGTTGAACACGCCTTGGCCCTTCCATTTTCCTTGCAGCATCATCATGGCGCCGATGAAGGCCGGCACGCCGGTAGTGTAGGAGATGGCCTGGTTGTCAGTCTCCTTGTAAGCCTCTTCATGATCGCAGACGTTGTAGACGTACAGGGTCTTGGCCTTGCCGTCCTTGATGCCCTCGATGACGCAGCCGATGTTGGTCTTGCCTTTGGTGCGAGGCCCCAGGCTGGCCGGGTCAGGCAGCAGAGCCTTGAGGAACTGCAAGGGGATGATCTTCCGGCCTTGGAATTCGATGGGTTCGATGCCGGTCATCCCCACGTTGCCGAGCACGCGCAGATGGGTCAGGTAGTTTTCCGAGAAGCTCATCCAGAAACGGATGCGCTTGAGGCCCTTCAGGTTCTTCACCAGGGATTCCAGCTCTTCATGGTACATCAGGTAGATTTCCATGTTGCCCAGCTCGGGAGCGTCGAAGGTCTTATGGATGGCCATGGGTTCGGTTTCGATCCATTGGCCGTTCTCCCAGTACTTGCCCTTGGCCGTGACCTCGCGGATGTTGATTTCCGGATTGAAGTTGGTGGCGAAGGGATGGCCATGGTTGCCGGCATTGCAATCGATGATGTCCACGGTATGGATTTCGTCGAAATGGTTCTTCAGGGCGTGGGCGCAGAAGATGTTGGTCACGCCGGGATCGAAGCCGCAACCGAGCAGGGCCATGAGGCCGCGTTCCTTGAACTTGTTCTGGTAGGCCCACTGCCACTTGTATTCGAACTTGGCTTCGTCGGGCGGTTCGTAGTTGTCCGTGTCCAGGTAGTCCACTCCGGTTTCAAGGCAGGCATCCATGATGGTGAGATCCTGGTAAGGCAACGCGGTGTTGATGACCAGCTTGGGCTGCACACGCTTGATGAGCGCCACCACTTCCTGGGTCTGGTCCGCATCCACCTGGGCGGTCTCGATAGGGTAGCCGGGTCGGCGCTTGAGGATCTGGTCCTTGATGCGGTCGCACTTGGATTTCGTCCGGCTGGCCAGTACCAGGCTCGAAAAAACCTCAGGCGCCTGACTGCATTTATGGGCGACGACGCCCCCCACTCCACCCGCTCCGATCAACAAGACCTTGCTCATTCCGACTCCTTCGACGAAAGCGAAAACCGCACCGAATTTAGCATTATTTCCCCTCGGCTTCATTGCCGGAAACCCATCCCGCGGCCCGTCCTGATGCGCTGAAGGCCGCTTGCGGCCTTTCTGCGCGGCCCGGAGCGACCATGACGGAAGGAAAATAACCCGTTTCCCATTTCAGGAAGATTACAAGCGGCTGACCACCGAAACGCGCGGCATCGCCGGAATCTTCGTGGTATCGCCGGAATCTTTCAACCGGGCCGCGAGGATTATAGTTTGAATGAAAAGGAGGCCTCATGCAAGCACTTGAAACTTTGGCCCAAAAGGAATGCATTCCCTGCAAAGGCGGGACGCCGGCCCTTAAAGGCGATGATCTGGAGGAATTATCCACGCAATTGGGCCACGATTGGAAAGTGGTGGATGAACACCATTTGGAAAAGGAGTTCTCGTTCCTGGATTTCAACCAGGCCTTGGCCTTTACCAATCGCGTCGGCGCGGTGGCCGAGGCGCAGAACCATCATCCCGACATCTTTCTGACATTTGGAAAGGTGCGCCTGACCCTGTGGACGCATAAGATCGACGGGCTCACCGAGAGCGATTTCATCCTGGCCGCAAAGGCCGAGTCCCTACCGCGCCCAGGTTGATCGATGGCCCAGGGCGCGCTCCGAGCCCCCGGTGTCATGCAGTTATTTTTTAGCGGACCCTTTCTCCTCCCCTCAGCCGGGGAATTGTAGTTTCCTCTCTCCGCAATCCGGGCTGTGACGCCCTGCGGGGGGAGGGATATGCGACTCAAAGGCAAATACCTGCTCCATCGGTTGATTTGGGTGCAAGTCGCCTGTTTCTGCCTTCTGCTGGTTTTCATCAATATCGACGACGAATATCTCATTCCCAGGTTGATTCATAATAACATGCCCTGGTCTCCAACCACGGTGGCCGGAGTGCTGGACTCCCTTTGGGTGTTTTTCCTGATGGCGATGGCCCTCTACATACAATCCAAATACGTGCATAAGATCCGGCTGCTGGAAGGCATCCTGAGCGTCTGCGCCAACTGCAAGAATATCCGCGTCGGGAAGGATAATTGGAGCCCCATCGAGGAATACATCCAGGAACGGACGCATGCGGACTTCTCCCACACCATCTGCCCGGATTGCGGGGTGAAGCTCTACGGCGATCTGTATCTCAAAGCCGTGGCCAAGTCCGACGGGCACGAGGGTCCGGCCGGCGGAAGTCCGGGATAGCAAGCGTTCGCGCGCTCGCATCCCGCTCGGGAATACCGGAGGCGGCTACGCCGCGACGGAGCGGTCCGTAAGTCCGCTTAGCTTTTTTTCCAGGTCCTGGATGGAAACCACCTCGGCCCATTCCGCCAATGGATAGGACCCTCCGGCTCCCGGATAGATCACCATCAGTCTATCCAACTTCAAATCTTCGCGCGCGATATGCATGGAGCGTGTCAGACCCGGAGCATCCGAGAATTTGAATTCGAAGCCGATTCTCATCCCACGGTGGAATACCAACAAATCCAGCTCCGCTTGGGAATGCGTTGACCAGAACCAGGCGTTCCGCTCGCCCAGGAAACCCAGGATGTTCTCGATGCAGAACCCCTCCCAACTCGCGCCCAGCTTGGGATGGCCATCCACGGCGGCTTCGGAGTGCAATTCCAACAAAGCATGCAGCAGCCCGCTATCCCTGATATAGATTTTCGGGGTCTTCACCTGCCGCTTTCCCAGGTTTTCATGCCACGGCTGCAACTGCCTGACAACCAAAGCGCCGGTGAGAATATCGATATGCCGTTTCACCGTCATGTTCGATTCTCCCAGCGATCGGCCGATCTCCGCGGCGTTCCCCACTTGGCCATGGTAATGGGCCAGCATGCTCCAAAGCCGGCGCAGACTGGGCGCGGGAACCTGGATGCCCATGTTCCGCAAATCCCTCTCCAGGAAAGTCTTGATGAAATCCTGGCGCCAAGCGAAACTCGCAGCTTCATTCTGGGCGAGAAATGATCGCGGAAAACCGCCCCGGTTCCAAAGCCCGCGCCAGGATTGAGCCCCGGTTTCCGCCAAATCGAAACCGGACATGTCCACAAAGGCGATCCGGCCCGCGAGACTCTCGGAAAAGCCCTTGACCAAATCAGGAGAAGCGCTCCCCAACAAGAGGAAGGTAGCTGGATTCTCGTCCCGATCCGCGAGCACGCGCAGCACCGGCGCAAGGCCGGGATGCATTTGGGCTTCGTCGATTACGACCAAGCCTTTCAGCGCCTCCAAGGTGGTCATGGGATTTTCCAACCGGCGGGCATCGGTGGGATGTTCCAGATCGAAGAACATGGCTTCGCGCCGTTTGGCGATCACCCTGGCCAAAGTCGTTTTTCCGCATTGACGGGGGCCTGTCAGAGCGACGATAGGGCTACGCGCCAAAGCCTGTTCAACCAGAGCCAGTTTAGTTGGTCGGGGTAGTCCGAGCATAGTGAAATATTAACATTCGATGTTAATATTTCATAGTTATTTCTAGAAAAGG
Source organism: Fibrobacteria bacterium (assembly GCA_039917895.1). Lineage (GTDB taxonomy): Bacteria > Fibrobacterota > Fibrobacteria > UBA11236 > UBA11236 > Chersky-265. Next base: position 21,064 of record JBDSIO010000401.1, read on the forward strand.
CCATTTCAGCCTGAATTTACAGGCATCGGCTGAAGGGAGACAGCGGAGCGCACGTCCGCGGTGCTTAATTAAATCGGTTTGTTCGGTTCGCAGAAGCCGGCGCACCGCGCGCCGCGCGATCAGGTGATTTCGACCGGCTTACCGCTCTTCGCCGAAGCGTAGATACCGTCGATGATCTTCATCAGCTTGACGGCTTCGTCGGGCGTGTTAAGGGCGGCTTCCTTTCCCTCGAGGGCCAGAGCGAAGTTCTTGGCGGAGCGGGTGCGGCCCATGGCCTCGTCCGCGGGAACCACGATGGATCGGTTCACCGAACGGCCGTTCTCCTGGGTGTACAACTCGCACTCGTCGATGCTGGTGTTGTCCATGCCTTCGACGCCGAAAAGGCGGCGGACCATGCCGCCGGCCTTCTGGCCCTGGAACACGACCGACACCTCTTCGCGCTTGTTCATTTCCGCCCATGAATTGCGGATGGACAGCACCTGGCCCGACTTGAATGTCACGAAAGCATGGGCCGCGGCCTCCACGTCCGTCACGCCATCCTTGACGTCAGGGATGCCCCAGGGACCCTTGAAATCCTTGTTGTCGATGAAGTCGTTGAAGGTCTGGGCGAGCACGTAGGCGGGCTCCGGATATTGCATGAAGTACAGGGCCAGATCGATCATGTGCAGCAGATCGATAACAGGGCCGCCACCTGACAACTTCTTGTTCGTGAACCATCCGCCGAAGCCGGGGATGCCGGCGCGGCGCACCCAGGAGGCCTGGGCGGAATTGATGCGGCCCACGGCGCCGGCCTTGACGTATTCCATCATGGCGTAGGACTCGGGCCGGGCGCGGTTGTTGAAATTGAACATCAGGGTCTTGCCGGATTCCTTGGCGGCTTTGGCCATGCCTGCGACGTCGGTGGCGTTGAGCGCCGGAGGCTTCTCGCAGAAGGCGTGCTTGCCGTGGGCCAGGGCTTCGAGCACCAGGGGATGATGGAAGGCGTTGGGGGTGATGATCGAGACGGCGTCGAGATCCTTGATCCCGTCGTACATTTCCTTGACGCTGCCGAAGGATTTGCCCACGCCGTATTTTTCCGCCGCGCGCTTGGCCGCTTCCGCATTCATGTCCGCGATGGCCACGACTTCCGCGCCCGCGCTCCGGAATCCGGGGATATGATAGGATGCCATGCCGCCGGCGCCGATAATTCCGATCTTCATTGCCATAGTAATCTCCCTATCCCCGGTTACCTGTTGCTGTCTGGACTGAACCGACCGTTCATAACTTCATCCGGGTCCATTTGCTCTTCGACGTATTGCTCTTGAGCAACGCATCGATGAAAGCGACTCCCACCAATCCATCCTCCGCCGTCGGATGATCGCAGACTGGGGGTTTCTTCCCGGCATTCACCGCCCGTATCCCCTTGAAGGCTTCCCGGTAGATATTTGCGAAGGCCTCAATATAGCCATCGGGGTGTCCCCAGATCAACCGGGCGGCGGCCTGCGCCTCCGGGCAAAGGTTGCTGTTCCCCTTGGAATACCGGGTCTGGGTGCCTTCCGGGTTCTTTAAGATGAGGTAGTTGGGATCTTCCTGGCGCCATTCCAAGCCCATTTTGGTACCATAAACGCGGATGCTCAGGGGATTTTCCTCCCCGGCAGAAATCTGCGAGGCGTACAGGATGCCGCGGGCCCCGCCCTTGTAGCGGACCAGCACGTTGCCGTCGTCTTCGAGCCGGTTGCCCTTCACGAACGCGGTCAGCTCCGCGCAGACCTCGTCGATCTCCAGGCCGGTGATGTAGCGGACCAGGTTCTCCCCATGCGTCCCCAAGTCGCCCATGCAGCAAGAGCCGCCCGCGATCTCCGGATCCATGCGCCACATGCCGATGGAGTTTCCGGGATTGGTGATCATGCCGCTCATCCAGCCTTGCGGATACTCGCATACGACTTTGTTGATTTTGCCCAGCATCCCCGAGGCTACCATGTGCCGGGCCTGCTTGACCATGGGATAGCCGGTGTAGTTGTGGGTCAGGGCGAACACCTTGCCGGACTTCTTCACGAGCTTCAGCAGGGTCCGCGAGTCCGCCAGCGTCGTCGTCATGGGCTTATCGCAAATGACGTTGATGCCCGCTTCCAGGAACGCCTTGGATACGGGGAAATGCGCGTTGTTGGGCGTGACGATGGAGACGAAATCGATGCGCTGGTCGGGAGGCAACTGCGCTTCCTTCTCGGCCATGATCTGAAAAGTGGGATACACGCGCGCGGGATCGATCCCCAGGTCCTCTCCGGACTTCTTCGACTTGGCCGGATCGCGCGAGAACGCGCCCGCCACGAATTCCGCCTCGCCGTCCAGGGTTGCGGCCATGCGGTGGACGGGCCCGATGAATGCGCCGGCGCCGCCGCCGACCATGCCGCCACGAAGTTTGCGTTTTGCCGTAGTTGCCTTGGAAGCCATGGAGTGCCCTTCTTTTGTCGTTGCGATGTGAAAGCTCTCGAGGTCCTGCCGGACAAAACCCCATGGAGACGGCGGGAAACCGGACCACTGATCCGATTTCCTCCGCCGATCGCCGGTACCTGGAATTTAATTATTGAATACGCTTCGTCACGCTATGGGATCCCGCCGGACGCTAGGACCGGTATGCTTCGCGGCCGACGCCCTGGACCGGAATGTCCTGGGACTTCAGCACGTCGTTCTGCAAGGCGAACATGCAACCCGCAGCTTCGTCGATCTTGCGCGTAAAAGCAAGGGAACCCTTGAGGATCGGCTTCAGCTTCTCCTTGTCCTGGATGCGCGCGGACGGATATTCATGCTCCACCACCAGCGGAGTATCGGCCACGTCCAGCTTCAGCAATTCGCGCGCAGCGAGCTGATGGTCGAGCCAGTCCACCGTGCGGTTCTGAAGGTAAGCGAGCGGATCGTGCCTGGCGGTGCCGGGCAGCTCATGTTGGCTGTATGAGACCTGTTTCTTCCACGCGTTGACATGGTCGGCCGGGTTTTCCGAAATCTGCCCGTTCTTCCAATCGCCGCGCTGGGCGACCTGGCCCTGGTAGCCCCAGGCGGCCACGCCCTTGGAGTCGATGACCTGGCCCTTCACATGGAAGCCCGCGATGAGGAAGTTGTAGCCCGTGTCCTTGAGGTACTGGAAGATGGAGCGCGTGTCCTGTCCCATCAGGATGGCGTGGGAAGGATCGTAATGGATGCGGAACTGATCGCCCACCCCATGCTTCTCCGCGATCTTGTGCAGGGCGATCCAGGCCCCGGGCACGTGGGCGATGTTGTTCACCCAGAGGTCGGTAGGGTTCCAGCCCGGCATCGGGCATTGCTCCACGCGGTACTGCAGTCCGCGCTCTTTGGCGGCCTTGAGCAGGGGAATGAACTCCTTTTCGAACATGTCGTAGTTCTGGTCCATGCTCAGCTTGATGTTGCGCCCCACGAAGCCGCACACGGCCTTGACGCCCAGGGCGACGGCCGCATCCATGGCGCGGATCATGAATTCCCGCTTCTTCATGCGGTTCGCGTCGTGATCGGTGAGCATGTTGTCGAAGTAGCTTACATCGGTCATGCCGACGCGCGTCTCCTTCATGGCGGCGAGCACGCGGTTGGCGCGCTTGGAATCGAAGGGCTTGCGCAGGTCGAGGGTGTTGGCTACCGGATCGAGCATGGCCTCCTGGGGCACGTCGGTTTCGGTCGGGTGCAGGGCGGCGGAAAGCTGCAAGTTGTCGATCTCGAGTTCGCGGCCGAACTGGAGCCAATCTTCGATGGCCTTGTCCGGATCCGGATCGCGGACGTCCCTCGGGGTGAGTTCCTGGAGCGCGGCGGTGAGCACGCTCATCTTCATGAATTTCGGTTCGAAGGGTTTCACGGCCATGAGAGTCCTTTCGCAGGTTCCAATTCGCAATTCGGGTAGCCCGGACGTTTCGTCCGCCCTGAGCCCTGATCGGCTCGCAGCGGATCCAGCTTCCCGGGGAGGGATGATATATAGATTAATGCCAAGAAAGGGGTCAAGGGGCGGGAAAAATCGCCTTTTCCCCGGAATCGGATGCACTCCACACGGTTTTTATCCTTTTATCCTTTTAAACATAACCGCGCCGCATTTCTACCTGACCTGCCCCAGGGGTCGCCAAAAGGTTCAGGAGCCGGACTGACCGAGGGGTTGGACCGGAGTCTTTTCATTCACGCTCGCGGCGGTCGACCCGCGGCAACTTCCCCCTGCCAGGACCCGGGCCGCCGCGGAGGTTCCTCCGGCCCATTGGGCCGCATTGACCAGGATCTGTTGGATATCGGGGCGATGGTAGATGGGGTAGGTTTCATGCCCCGGGCTGAAGTAGAAAATACGCCCCAACCCCCGCGTAAACGTGCACCCGCTGCGGAACACGTTGCCGCCTTCGAACCAGGAGAGGAAGATCACCTGATCCGGTTCGGGGATATCGTGCCTTTCCCCGTACATTTCGTGACGTTCCAGGATAATCTTCTCCCCCACTCCGCGGGTGATGGGATGTCCGGGCGCGATGTTCCAGATGATTTCCTTCTCGTCGGCCTCGCGCCATTTCAAGCTGCAATTCGTTCCTAGCAGCGCCTTGAACACCTTGGCGGAATGGCCGGAGTGCAGCACGACCAGGCCCATGCCCGCGAGCACGTGCTGTTGCACGCGCTTCACGATGGCGTCGTCCACCTTGTCATGGCCCAGATGCCCCCACCAGAACAGCACGTCGGTTTCGGCCAGCACCTGTTCCGTCAAACCGTGGTCGGGTTCATCCAACGTCGCCGTACGCGCGGTCAGGCCCGCTTGGGCGGAAAAATGCGCTGCCAGGGCTGCATGGATGCCCAGGGGATAGATCTCGGCGGGTTTGCCGGCGCGGCGTTCGTGGATGAACTCGTTCCAGACGGTAACATTGAGGTTTCCTGGCATGCGGATGCTCCTGGTATGCCTGGAAGATAGCACGCGGATTTGTTTGGGGCAATGGATCAGGGATAATGGGTAGGCGTTACGGGTATAACCGGGCATTACCAGGCATAACCGCGGGCCGGCGGCCGCAAACGACAGCGGCCCCGGGAGAACCGGGGCCGCATTCATGATAAAAAGGAAAAGCAGGAAAAGCGCGGGGCAAACCCGCTGTCCGGATTAAAAGGGCCGGACGTTGAAATGCTCGGTCGTGCCGTCGGCCATGCGCAGAACGACGAACATGTCCTGGCGCGAGGCGGGAAGGTTCCAGGATCCTTCCGCGGCATGGGTCGCGGACCCGATCAGGGCGCC
>JBDSIO010000402.1:0-10865 GCA_039917895.1 Fibrobacteria bacterium
TTTCTCGTCAACAGCTACCTGCGCTCCGACAACACCATCAACCGCGAGATTTTCATCGAAAAAATCCTGAAACTCTATCCCGGTAGGCCCGAAGAGGTGGCGAAGCGCAAGGATGCCACCATGCGCGTTCTCAAGGAGGCCGCCATGAACCCCATGATTGAGGTGATAGCGCTCGGGATTATCCACGAATACCTGTCGGATGAGATGTCTCCGCAAACCCGTGAACTCATGCGCCGGCTCTATCCTTGAGAAGCCCAGCATGAATCGCGCGCGTTACCTCCTGTTCTCCTGCCTGTTCCTCTCCGGTTCCACCAGCCTGGTCTACGAACTGCTCTGGACGCGGATCATGAGCTTTTCCCTGGGATCCACTTCCATGGCTTTCGCGGCCGTGCTCGCCGTGTTCTTCCTGGGGTTGGCGGGAGGTTCGCTCTTAGGCGGCCGCATCGCCCGGGGACTCAAATCGCCGTTGCGGGCCTACGCGGTGCTGGAGCTGATCGTGGGCCTTTCCGCCGGAGTCCTGTTCCCGCTGCTTTTCCGGATCCACCATCTGTTCGCCCTGGTCAATGCATCCGGATCGGAATCCACCGGCTTTGTCTTCCGCTTTTCCGTTGCCGCGGTCGCATTGGCGGTTCCCACCGTGGCGATGGGCGCGACCATGCCCATCCTGTTGGAACATGTCCGCCGTCAGGGCCTGCGTTTCGAATCCGGTCTTGGCCGCCTGTATGGAGTAAATACCCTCGGGGCCTTTTTCGGAGTCTATCTGGCAACCCATTGGCTGATGCCGCACTTGGGACTGGAGCGCACCTATTTCGCCGCCGTCATCCTGAATCTCGCCGTTTTCATCCTGGCATGGTATGCCGGAGCGCGCCCGGAGCCGATTGGCGAGGCCGAAGCCGGTCCGGAGCTGGATGCAACCAGCCACCTCGGAGGAACCGCCCCCTCCGGAGGAACCACCCTTTCCGGTGCGGGAGCGGGAACGACGGCCACCGCGGTGACCGCAACCACCCTGGCATCCGACAGGCGTTACCGCTTCATCGGCCTCTTGCTGCTGGGAACCACCGGTTTCACGACCTTGGGATACGAAGTGGTATGGAGCCGCGTGCTCTCGATCTCCATGGAAGGTTCGCTGTACGGAATAGGCGCCACCCTCGGATCATTCCTTGCGGGGATAGGATTGGGAGGACTCGTTTTCGCCCGCGCATCGCGCCGCCTGGGAAACCCGTCCCGGCTGCTGCGCGCTTATGTCTCAGTGGCGCTCTGCGTTCTCGCCTACCTCGCCCTATCGCGGCTGGTGCTGCCGATCGAAGGCTACCTGCTGCGCGCCATCACCCAGAACCTGCGCAACGTCGCGGGAATCCATTTGGCTTTCCTCACTGCCATCCTGGCACTGCTGCCGATCACGGCGGGCTTCGGTTTCCTGTTTCCCGCGGCCGTGGCCATCTTCAACCATGGCGGCCGGAGCCTGCGGGATCCCGCGCGCGGGGCCGGCATCGCGTACGCGCTCAACACTTCCTGTTCCGTGGCGGGATCCTTGCTGTCAGCATCCTATCTCATGCGCAAGTTCGGCATCGAAGGCGTGGTTTTCATCAACGTCATGCTCATGCTCGTTTCCCTGACCCTGGCCGTGCTGATCGGCGAACGGGAACCCAAGGCCCGGCGCGCTTGGGCTCTAACCGTACTCTTCCCCTTCGTCCTCGCGGCGGGCTGGTGGCCGGCCATCGACGCCAAGACCGTGCTTATCAACGGATACGACGGCAAGCGCCCGTCGCTTACCGGGCTCTTCCAAAACCTCGCCGCCAACTTCAACCCCGTGAACAACCTTAAAGCCTATAAGGACGGCGTAGGCTCGACGATAATTGTAACCTTGGGCGGCCGCGCCTTCGGCATCCAGAGCAACGGATTGCCGCAATCGGGACGGAACATGGACCCGCCCCATTACAATATGGAAAGCTCCCTGGTGGGTCTGTTGCCGGCCATCCACCGACCGGACGCGGCGAACGCCTTGGTGGTGGGATTAGGCGCCGGGATTACCGCGGGCGTGCTCCACAAGGCGGGCGTACCGGATGTGGAGGTGATCGAGCTGGAACCCTCCATGGCGGCCATCTGCCGCAGCATCTACCCCGCGGGCCAAAGCCCCTTGGACGATTCGGGAGTGGTATTACGTTTGGATGATGCGCGCAACTTCCTGTTGCGCAACCTTTATCGCAAGGACTCCAAACGCTGGGACATCATCGCCTCGCAACCGGCGCATCCTTGGGTCAGCGGCGCCGCGGACCTGTTCACCGAGGACATGTTCCGGCTCGTCCACCGGAACCTTTCCGAGGGCGGGGTATTCTGCCAGTGGTTCATGCCCGCCGGACTGGACGAGGAGGCGCTTGCTTCCATCTGCAACGCCTTCGGAAGGGTTTTCGAACAGGTCGTGATTTACCGCGCGATTGAGGGAGGGATGAGCGGGATATTTTTCGTCGGAGCAAAAAAGCATGCCCTCATCGATCTTGCGGCCGTCGATCGTCTGTTCCGCAGGCCTGCCCTGCGCCAATTGCTCACCCTCAATGAGCATGCCCGCCCGGTCAGCGTCTTGCGCTATGCGGTGACCACGGCGGTTCCGGGTCCGGAGATCGTCAGACCGGGGCCGGTCAATCAGGACGCGAACGCTTTCATCGAAACCCGGATGCCGCTCCTGCCCAAGTCCCTCACTCCCAGTCTCGCCAAATTCGGGGGAACCCTCTTCACCGGATTGCTTCCGGGGAATTTCTCGGAAGCCGGAGCGCGAGAATCCCTGTTCGTGCTGCTCACCATCGACGAGATCTCGGGCAACCTGGGAGCAACCCGTATAGACGGGAAATACGAATACGCATACGACTCGCTCAAAATCGGCCGGATGAAGCTGTTCGCGAGGAACGCGCCTCCGTACTTCCGGGACTATTATCGGGTTCATCTGGATCTTGCCGAGGGCAAATCCGGACCCGATTCCCTGGATGCGCTCTCCCGCCGCGCCACCGGTAGGGTCATGAAGTACCAACTGCGTTACCTCCTGCTCCGCAAATGGCCGGAATACGCGGGACCGGAGCTTCCGGATCCGGATTTCGATTCCTTGCCGGAGGGATTCCGCCATGATCTCGGCTCCCAATGGATGCTCTCCGACGCGGAATCCGGGCGCTTTGGCGCGGCCGAAACCATCGCAGCGCGCATGGCGACCGACTCTGCCATGCAGAGCGCCGCCCGTCTATTGCATGCCTGGTCCGCCAAAAATCCAAAGCTTCTGGTCATCGACGAGGCGGGATTCCGCGCGCTGTATGGCCGAGTGCTCACGGAATGGTCCAAGCGGACGAGATACCTTTCCGCCTTGCAATGGTATTGCGATGCGACGGGCCGACCGGACCGGTCCAAGAACATCCGCAGCATGATGGCCGATCAGGAGAACCAGGATGTCCGCACACTAGCGCAAAAAGCCACGGCCTTGAAAGCCGAGAGGAACTTCACGGCCGCGCTAATTGCCTACGACCATGCCTTGAAGCTGAACCCGGGGTTCTTCAACGCTTACCTGGGCAAGGCGGAATGTCTGGGCGCCCTCGGCCGAACACAGGATTTCGCGGTCCTCCTACGCGCGACCCGCGAAATCTTTCCCGTAGAGGACGTCTATGTTTTCAGGTTGCAGGAGGCGTTCGATCTCGCCGGGCAGGCCTCCGGCAAAACCGCCCAGGCGGCCTCCGCGCCTGTTCCCGTCCGGCGCTGAACGGTCCCGGCCCAAAATCCGATCGCATCCCAAGAAACGCTTCGCAATTTCCGCGACCGATTCGCAGAATGCGAACGGGATGTTTTCGATTCTGGCAATCCGAGGTTCCAATACTCGCGTATCTAGCACGGAATCCCATCGTGACACAAATCGTTTCGCTTGGTACGATGCTTGCGATTGTCATCGAGTCCTGGATTAGCGTACTATCGTCGCAAGCGGGCCTTTCCCGAGAATGTGAAAAAGGAGATCGAAAAATGAAGGCACAAAAAGGTTTTACCCTTATCGAGTTGATGGTCGTCATCGTCATCATTGGCATCTTGTCCGCTTTGGCCATTCCGAAAATGTTTGGAACCAGCGCCAAGGCCAAGGCGGCTGAAGCCCCGGGTATCATTGCCAACTGGGAAACTCTCCAAAGCGCCTTTGTCCAGGAATCCGGCGCCGCCGGCGACTGGACCGCTATCGGCTTTGTCGATCCCACCAGCACTTCGAAGTGGTTCCTCTACACCGATGGCGGCGCGAATGCCGTCTCGACCACGATTACGGCCAATCCCGCGCTGCCATTCGGAAATTGCGACCCCGCCGACAGCTTTGTATCTGTATTCACCGTCGCAGGCAACCTCACCGACCATTCGACCAGCGTCGGCGCGTGCAAGGATTATACGCCGAATTTCTGATCCGAAAGCTTGTTTCCTCCTCCAACTTCCGTCTGAAGGTGGGGGAGCCATTTCCATTTAGCAGTCATCCCGTCGATTTCGGTCGTTCCGAAACCGATTGTCATTTGCACCAAGCCCTAATCAACCGATGCTCTGGGCTCTTCGCCGTATAACATTCCCTGATAATCGCCAAAGCGCAGGCAAACGGAGCCTTCGCCGCCTCCCCCACCCGGTTTTCCAAAAACCTCATCCATAATTTTCTTATGCTTCCGCACTGGTCTCCAATGCTTCTGAGACCCATCCCATGCCAGCCTAATCCGGAATGAAACCATCTGCACCACCCTTTAAGGTTTCGTTCCCGCTTTTTTTCATTCCCGTCTTTGCAAAATCCCTGTGGAGTTTGCATTTTGCGAAACGGAGGGCTCATACGAGGGGTAAGGAACTCGTCCGGTTTAAGCAAACGGCTTTATTCAGGCGTTGTCGGAGCAGGGGATCCCTTGGTACAACAATTGCGATTGCTACTGTCAGGCAGAAATCGTAAGATAGATGCAAGTCGCGCTTATTAGAAATTTTCACAAGGAGTCAAAATGAAACTGCAAAAAGGTTTTACCCTCATCGAGCTTATGGTCGTTATCGTCATTATCGGCATCCTCTCGGCGTTGGCCATTCCGAAGATGTTCGGGGTTAGCGCCAAAGCCAAGGCCGCCGAAGCTCCGGGCGTCATCGCGAACTACGAAACCCTGACAAGCGCCTATGCGCAGGAAACCGGAGCCGTGGCCGCCTCCGCCACCATCGGATTCCAAGAACCCACCTCCAAGTGGTTCTTGTACGATGGCACCATGGTCCCGGGCACCATCACCGGAACCGTCATGACCGCCTTCGGCGATTGTGCGGCTACAGGAGTCTGGTCTTCCGGCGCCTATAGCGTTACCGAAGACGGCTTCACCACGATGGGAGTTTCGAACCACACAAAGCCCGCCGCCCCCTGCGGCGCCTATACCCCCAACTTCTAAGTCTTTTCCTTTTACGGGAACTGAAGGATCCGGCCGAAAGCCGGATCCTTTTTTTCAGGATAGATGGCCAGCCAAATTCGACGCCTCCTCATCTTCCTGTTCCTCGCCCTTATCTGGGGCGGCGCGCTGGCCGTTACCGGCATCCTGGCCAACCCCTTCGATATAAAAGCCCCGCTGATGATGACCGGCATGGCCGGCCTCGCCCTGGTCTACCTGCCACGCCTTCGCCCCTCGCCGGTCCTGATTCCGTTCCTGGCGCTGTGGACCTACGGTTATTTCCGGCTCTCCCGCGACACCGTGTTCCAGGAAGCGGCCGTGCTCCATTTGGGCGTGCTGCTGGCCTTCCTGCTGGGCTTCGTGCGCGCGCCGATGGCCCATCGATGGCTGCTGCCTCCCTTGATCCTGCTTTGCGTTATCCGGGGCCTGATGGATCTGATCACCCTGTCCCATCTCGGGGCAGCATCCGCAGCGGCCATGCCGCCGGCCTATGAGGCGGCCCTGGCCTATCAGGCCACTTCCTTCTTCGGTGACAAGCATCTGTTCGGGGGCATCCTTGTGCTCGGCGCCTTCCTGCATTTCTACCTGATGGAAAAAGGCGATCCCCATAAGCCCGTGCAAGTGCTCCTCTACACGGCCAGCCTGCTGGTATTGCTGACCATCCTGCTCATCGACTCCCGGCTCGTGCAGGGGGTCTTCTTCCTGTGCTTCCTGCCCGTGCTCTTCCTTTCCCTGAAACTGGATGGCCGCGAGCCGCGGCTGGAACGCCTGGCCTGGATTACCGGAATCACGCTCAGCCTGGGATTGGCTTGGATCAACCTACCGGACATGCAGCTCCACAAGATGGCCAACGCCCTCTCCCCAAACGCGCCAGGATTCCTGCCGTGGGCCTGGAGTTCGGCGTGGCACACCTTCGCGGCTTCGCCGTGGTTCGGGACCGGATTGGGCGGATTCCGTTTCGCGGTGGTGCCCCATGAAGGCCTTTGGCCAGGCAATGGCGGGACCGGGGGATTGCCCAGCCTGGTCCACGCGCAGAATCATTTCCTGGAAACCTTGGCCGAAGGCGGTGCCCCCGCCTTGTTGCTGGAGCTGGCGATCCTCGTGGGCGCATTCTTCGCGTTCGCGCGCGCTTATTATCAGAAATGGAGCCTGGAAGCCAAGTACGCCTTCTTCGCCCTGGCGGCACTGGTCCTCTTGGGAGGGTTCTGCCCCATCCTGGAATCGGCCCCGGCGCGCTTCATCTATTGGATGCTGGCCGGCTACGGTTGTTCCTTCCTGGCCACCGGCACGTCCGCGCGCCGGTTCAGCTTCACCGCCAAGGCCCTGACCGGCGGGGCCTTGGCCGCGCTGGCCTGCCTGCACCTTTACCTGCGCGTTCCGGAACTGATGTCCGATCGCCTCTATGCCAAAGCCATCCGGCTGGCGGAATCGGACTCCCGGCGGTATACGGATTTGCTGGTGGACGCGCTGCGCCTCAACCCCATGAATGAGGAAGCGAACTACGGATACCTGGGAGTGCTCGCCGGGTTCGGCCGGGAGACCGACGCGGTGAACCTGGTCCAAAACATCCAGAAGTTCGCGCCCGATCCCAAGAAGCGCGACGATGCGCTGGCCCGGGTCTATGCTACCATGGACCGGTACGACTCATCGGCCAAGTACGCCAACCGCATCCTGGCCTGGTACCCGTGGCATCTTCCCGCCCTCGAAATCCTGATGGACGCGTACGTGCATCAGCGACGTTGCGCGGCCGTGGATTCCCTCCGGGCGGCCACCCTGGCCATCGAAGCGTCCTTCCCGATGCCGCCGTCCCAGGACTTCACCATCACGGGGCTGGACAGCCTGTTCCGCTCCAACCGCGAAGTGGTGTTCCTGCAGCGTTGGTTCGGCGGCAAAGCGCTGCGGAAACGCTTCGTCGAGCGCAGGATGTATGCCTACAACCAGGATTTCCAGAACCATATACGGCTCCGGGATCTGAAAACGACCCATTGCCGCGGCAGCGATTCCCTGGAGACGCGGGAGGCGCCCCAACAGGCTGCGCCTCGCGGGAGCCGGCCCCGCTTCCTGTTCCGCGGCTGGGGTTGAGGAGGGATTCAACCTCCTCGCCGTTGCGGATAAATGACAGAAAGCTATTTTGCCGAAGGAGGCCAACCCATGGGCAAAGCAACTGAATTGAAATCCAACTCGAAAATGATCCGCGGAGGCCTAGCCCTGTCCCTGGGCGCGATGCTGGTTTTGCTCCTGTTCCGGCGATGGCGGCTCGCCCGCTGGGCTGCCGGCCTGGCGGCCGCGTTCGTGGAACAATGGCGGGAAAACCATCTCGGGGCCAACGTGCGCGATATGCTTGGCAAGTCCGGGAGGGAAGTCTGAGCGCATCCGGCGATTTCCCATTTTCCGAAACCGATCTCGCCCAGCTCCGCGACCGCGGGATCGCCGAGGCCACGGCCCAGGACCAGATGCGCATGTTCCGCCAAGGGCTGAAGCCCATGCGCCTGGAACGCGCCTGCACCCTTGGAGACGGCATCCTGGCCCTGGCTCCCGAAACCGCCGCGGCCCATTCGCTAACCTATGCCTCCGCGCAGGATGCCGGCCGGGCCATGGAATTCATCCCCGCCTCCGGGGCCGCCACCCGCATGTTCAAAGGCCTGATCGCCATCTGGAACCGGAAGGAACATCCGTCGCTCGCCGGCCTCTCCGCCTTGAAGGATGATGCCGACGCCAAGGAAACCCTCGACTGGTTCCAGGGACTGCTGCGCTTCGCCTTCTTCCCCGCCCTCAAGGATATCCTCGCCGGGGCGGGCCTCGATGCGGAGGCGCTCCACGCCGCCGGGGACTACCGCGCTTTCCTGGACGCCCTGCTCGGTCCCGATGGATTGCGTTGCGCCGATCGCCCCAAGGCCCTGATTCCGTTCCACCGCTACCCGCAAGGCCCGCGCACCGCGCTGCAAGAGCATCTGGACGAGGCTGCCAGCCTGGCTCTCGCGGTCGATGGCGGCTGTCGGCTGCATTTCACCGCCTCCCCCGATCATGAAAGCGGCATCCGCGCCTTGGCGGAAACGGCCGCCGCCGGCTACGCCTCCGCGGGGATCCGGTTCCGGATCGATCTCTCGCGGCAGAATCCCACCACCGACACCTTGGCGGCCGATCAGGACAACCGGCCCTTGCGCAATCCCGACGGCACGCTGATCCTCCGTCCCGGCGGCCACGGCGCGCTACTGGAGAACCTTTCCGTGATCGACGGAGACATCGTCTTCATCAAGAACATCGATAACGTTGCAACCGCACGCTTGCGCCCCCTGGTATTGGCGCATCGCAAGGCCCTGGGCGGCCTGCTCGTCGGCTTGCAGCGGCGCGCTTTCGCCTACCTGGATCGCCTCGATGCGATGGACCGGATGACGGCCGAGCGGAAGGGATCCCCAGCGGTCGAATCGGCCCTGATCTCGGTGATTGACGAAGCCTTCCGGTTCGCGGAAACGGAATTATGCGCAATTCCGCCCGAGGCGATGCGCGCACCCGCGGCGATTTCCGCACCTGCGGCGATCCCGGGAACCGCCGCGGAGGCCTCCGCCTGGACGGCGAAAGCGGAATATGTGCGAAAAGCCTTGGACCGTCCGCTGCGCATCTGCGCCATGGTCAAGAACCAGGGCGAACCCGGCGGCGGCCCTTTCTGGGTGCGCGGACCGGACGGCAGCGTGCGTCCGCAAATAGTGGAGAGCGCCCAGATCGACATGCACGATCCCGGCCAACGGGCCATCGTGGAATCGGCCACGCATTTCAACCCCGTGGATCTGGTCTGCGGCCTGCGCGACCGCAAGGGCAAGCCCTACCGCCTGCAGGACTTCGTCGACCGCGACGCCGGATTCATCACCGCCAAATCCAAAGACGGCCAGGTGGTGAAAGCGCTGGAACTGCCCGGGCTATGGAACGGATCGATGGCCTTCTGGAATACCATCTTCGTTGAGGTTCCCGTGGAGACCTTCAACCCGGTGAAGACGGTGAATGATCTGCTGCGGCCGAGTCATCAGTGAAACCCCGGACTCAAGACCTTTAGATTACGGTCATGACTCCGGATTTGACTCAGGACATGACTCCGGTTTCAGATCGGACTCAACCCCGGAGCCTGTCCCCCCGCCGCTTCGATACCCGCCTCCGCAGGCGCCGTTTCCCCGGGTCCCTGACCCATGGCCGGCAGCGAGAAATAGGTAATCGAGTTGTTCGAGATGGCCCAGTTGCGGAATTTCTCGCCGGAATCCTTGTCGCTGTCGAACCGCCAATTGGGCTCCCCGGCGTATTGCTTGTCCTCGTTGAACCAGACGAAGACGCGGATGTCCTTGTCCGCGTTGAAGTGGCTGAAGAAATCCTGGATCCATTCCGCTTTGCGGGGCCCTTCGGCGCAGCCGATTTCCGTGATCCACAGCGGCTTGTCGGGAAAGTTGCGCTTGAGCCCGTCCAGCGACGCCTGGAATACCTCTTCGAAGGTCTTCCATTTATGGTTGCGCGAATGGCTGTCGCCGAAATTGTATCCGTCCAGGCCCACTATGTCCACGTACTTGTCGCCGGGGTAATACGGCAGGATGTCGTGCTTGACCGTGCGGTTGTCCCAGATCACGTTGGCGCTGAACACCCATTGCACGTTGGTCGCCTTCTCTTCGCGGAATATCTTCCAGGCGCGCCGCCAGGCTTTGGTAAATTTCTCCGGCTGCTCGCCCCAGGTCATCCAGTCGCCGTTCATCTCGTAGCCGAAGCGGTAGTAGATGACCTGATGGGTTGCGCGCGCCTCCTTGGCGAAGCGGCGGAAGTAACCGTCCCAGCGGCCGGCCAGGATCGAGTCCAGCACGTGGAAGTCGTCACGGTTGGAATAGCTTTCGAGTTCCTGGCTCAGCACGGTCTTGATGTTCCGCTCGGCGTTGAAATGGACGATGTCCTTGGGAAAGCCCATGTCCTTGTCCACGAAATACATCGCGAACTTCGGGCTGGTGCCGAGGGCGTTGATTTCGCTCTGCAGGCCCGCCTGGTAGGTCGAGTCCTTGTTCCATTGGTAGATGCCGAAAGCCTTGGCTTCATCCGCGATCGCGATCGGCTTCTCTTCTGCTGGCACTGCGGGCAGGGTGGCTTTATCCACGGGACCCCTTTCCAGGCAGCCCATCAACAGGGCTGATAGGCACAGGGAATATAGGGATTTGCAAGGGGGTAGGTGAAAGCGCATTGATTTGATTATAGGGCGGTACACGCGTTTTTTCCAGGTTTGGGTCGGTCAAAAGATCGCAAAGCCTTATATACGATTTCACGTATCCCGGTTAGGCTCGAATTACGCGGTTTTAATCCATAATTGGCGATCAAAACCGTGCAATGAAAATACATGGGTGGGACGTCCGGAACCGCCAGGGATGTCACTTGACCGAATCCGGACGGTGGACCCGGTCCAAGCGAGCGAGTCCTTGGAACGGTTCAGCGCTTTCAGCGCATTTG
>JBDSIO010000403.1:0-10108 GCA_039917895.1 Fibrobacteria bacterium
TACAGAGGAGTATAACGCGAATCCCAGCGTGAAGTTGCTGCTGGCCTCCGCTTATGAGCGGGCGGGCGGAATAGACGCGGCTGCCGCGGAATTCGAACGGGTTGTCGAGGAAAATCCCAATGAATACAGCGCCTACCTGGCGTTGGGCGAGCTATATCGCGAGATAGGCGATCTGGAACAGGCTATTACCTGGCTGTCCAAATATCCGGAGCATAAGGAACGATTCGAACAGGTACTGCTTTTATTGGCGGATATCCACAGAGAGCTGAATAAAAATGACGAAGCCCTTTACTACATGAGAAAGGCGCTGGATCTGAACGAAGGCAACAAGTGGCTGGCGTTCCAAATAGCGGAGCTCTACAATAAATCCGGGAATCGTTTCGTGGCCCTGGAATTCATCGAGAGATCCCTGACCAAATTTCCGGAGTTCCAAGAGCTCGCCCTCTTAGGCGGGAAGACCGCATTCGATTTGGGAGAATACGATCGGGCCGAAAAACATTTCTTACGGGCGAAAAGCCTGGGAAGCGCGAACGCCGTGATCGGATTGGATAATCTACGCTTGGTTAAAAAAACCGCGGCCATAAAGTAAAAGTTCTACCGCGCAGCTCGATGCTACTCGATTCGCAGCACGTGACTTTCCGCCCCTTGCAAAGTCTCCGCCCGGAGTGCAGGTAGGAGCCGGTTTGGACGCTTGGCGTCAGTGGAAACACGCGGGTATCCCCAGCCTGGAGGCCCTGGAAGTCATGGGCAATAGCTACCTGGATTCGGCCCATGAGTTGCATGGGCATGGCTTTTCCTATTCGGTTAGGACGAAAGAGTTGTAAATCCAATATGGACCGTCAACGGTTCATCCTCGCATTCCATTCCTTTTTGGATATGAGCATTGAAAGGCCTGCCAATCTTTCTTGAAATCCCTATCAAACCTGCAATCCTAGCTAGATTTTCCTCCTTTGATTCCTTAAGACCAGGCCGTCCCATGCACGCTCCATCCGACCCATTGCGCTTGTTCGGCGAACATTTCCTGGAAGCCTTCGCCCAAGGCGAATCGGCTCAACTGATAGCGCGGCGCAACCCCAACCTGGGCAGCCTGCTCAACACGGAAAGGGCACCCGCCTATGTCCAAATCCTCCACCGCCTGCTTTTCTTCCGTCGCGAGCACGAATTGGAGCCGCTCCACGAAGATATCCATCTGGCCGTGAAGGAAGCCCAGGAGTTTTGGTCGAACGAGGCTTACGGAGTCGAGATATTCAATCTCGACATGGCTCAACTTCTGGAATGGAAGCTCTTGGTTCGGCGTCTTGAAAAGGAGCGCATCCGGGGATACAAAGACAATCGCCGCACCAGGTTCCGTTACCGGCTTACCGAAGAGGCTATCGCCTTCCTCGAATGGTTGGAGGATCGCCTGCGGTCCGATCTGGAGGATCGCGCCGCAGATGCCAGGGATTTATTGGAAGAGGTGCAAGGTTCCTTCAATGAATTGCTGCGCATGCTGAAAGATGCCCGTAACGGGGGTCCGGCCGACAGCCGGTCCGAGGGTCTTGCCGAAGCGGAGGCCCGTCGCATCCTTTTCCAGGTCCACAAAGCCGATCAATGCACCCGGGACATCAACTCCGCCCTTAGCGACTTCAACGCAGCGCTTCTGGGCTTCCTGGGAAGGGAATATACCCTGGGGGAATTGCGCGGTCTGCTGGGATCGCTGGAACGTTACGTGGAAAAATACCTGCTCCAGGTCGTGCGGATCCGCGCTTCCCTGCTGCCTACCTTAGAAAGAGCAGCCAAACCCAAGTACCGCGAGATTCTGGTTTCGGCCTTTGAAATCATGGAGCGGGAAAGAAAGGAAATACCCCGGATGCTCAAGGCATCCGCAGGAGAACGCATGTCGCCTTTGCCGCTACTGGCCGGCTTGCAGGCCTTCTACCGCGAGGGCGGGGCTTTGGACGGCTTGTGCCGCCGAACCAATGAATCCGCCTTGCGCGTATGGCGGAAAATGTCTTCCCATCTCAAGGAGCTTGAACGCAAAAGCCATCGTCTCGAAGATATCCGCGAGCGCATCGCCGAGATGGCCTCCCTGGAGCCGATGGCCGTACCGCGCGCATTTCTCAACCGGCTGCTTTCTTGGGGCAGCCTGCGGAGCGATATGCATGAATGGAACGAGGATATCAAGGCCACTCCACCGGCGCCGCGACGCTCCTCATGGAAGGGCAGACCGGAACCGGCCCTTCGCCTGCAACCCAAACTGACCGCCGGGAACGGCCCGGCCCAAAGCCTGGAAGAGGCTCGCATGGCGGAGTTGAAGGCGTGGTTGGAAGCCAAGGTCCTGGGACCCGATCCTGAAGCAATGGCACTGGTTTCCCAAGGCGGGTATGAGGAACCGGAGGACTTCCCGCGGATTCTGGCGCTTGCCAAGGCCGGGATTCTCGGCCGCGGTAGGAATCTCGCCCGGATTGGATTCCGCTTGCATGCCGATCGGCAGAACCTGGTTGAGGTACGATTGGGCACCAAGCGCTCCGACGCTTCGGGCGCTTCGCCAACGGGCGCTTCGCCCACCTGTTCTGCCGGATTGTTTTTTCATGAAATGGAACTAAGGAAGTCGGAGGCGGGATAGCGCATGATCGAGACGGACGGCATTGGACCGCTTTTGGCCAGGCAAGGCGACAGGGTACGGACGGTGCTCAACATCCTCCTGGAAAGCCCCTACTTTTACAAGACCGACGATGAGACGGCCTTTAATTTCCTGCGTCGGCACCGGTCGGAATTCACCCGCTTCTTCGAGGACCACTTCGGATGGTCTTTGGTCCTGGACGGGAAATGCGCACGGGTCTACAAGGAGCGCTGGTACAACCGGGAAATCACGGAAAGCAACCGCGACGTATTCAACTTCAGCCGCCGCGACGAATGCATCGGCTTCATGATTCTGCTCGAATTCTTCGAACATCAGTTGGAAGACAACGGCATGACCGTGGAGGACAAGGACAACCTACGTTTCCGTTTCGGGGACCTGTTGGAGTTCGCCACCCGGCGCTTCCGCGACGTCTTTCCGGGCGAAGGGAAATACGAGGCCGAATACGTGCGCGCCAAGGTGCTGCGGCAAATCATGCCCGTGTTGGAACGGTACCGCTTCTTGCGGCGCATCCAGCCACCCGCCGATGAGCCGGTTGCCGAGGAGCAGATCCTGTTCGAGGCAATGCCCGCGCTTTACCATTACAACAGCGCCTACCTGGGGAAAAACCTGGAGTCCATCCGCGCCTTGGCTTCGGGGGAGCCCGAGGTCCGCGAGTCCTCGCCACGAGACGATGCCGCTCTTGAACCGTTCGCGGATGATAGTACCGAGGACGGAGTGGATGGAGAGAATGTTCCATGATCAACGATGAAGATTTCCAACCCTATACCGTGCGGCGCATCCGCCTTGTCAACTTCCATAATTTCCAGGACGAAACCGTCGAGTTGAAGGACGGAGGGCACCTGTTCCTGCTGGGCGAAAACGGATCGGGCAAGACCACCATCCTCGACGCCGTGCAATACGTCCTCACCGCCGGCGACCTGGAGTTGAACGCGGCCGCTCGCGTGGCCGGGGCCAGGAACGACGGCCGGCGCGTGCAGGGTATCGTGATGCGCTACAACGTGGACACGGGACCATTGAACAAGGAGGGCGGAGTGAGCTATGCCGCCCTGGAGCTCGCGGGACGGGGCGGCCATCCGCTGACCTTGGCCGTGGGTCTTTCCGCCTATTCCATGGATGAAAGGATCCAGCGTTGGGGCGTGGTACGGGAAGCGCCCCTGGAGGCGATTCCCTTTGTCGTGGAGGAAGCCGGCGTCAAGCGGGTGCTTGGCCAGCGCGAATTGAAGGAACGGATGGAAGGATCCGGATTCTATGCCATCGGAGCCTATGAAAAGGAATTGGCGCGCAGGCTCTTCGGCAACGAGGAGGTTTTCCGCGAGATCGTCAAGTTCCTGTCCATCGGCAAGGCGTATCGCGAACTGGCCGCCCATGCCGCCGATTACCACGACCTGTTCAAGCGGCTGTTGCCCGAACCCAAGACGGACCTGTTCGAACGGATCGTGGAAAGCCTGAAATCCCTGGAGGATAGCAACAACATCCTCGAAGACATGGAAAAAAAGCACGCCTACCTGGAGTCGTTGACAACCCTATCGGCCTCCATCGACGATTGCCGCGAAGCCACGAGCCGCTATCGCTGGCTGACAAGTCACTGGGCGCTCAAGGCCGCGGCCTCGGAGGCGGAGGAGATAGCCGGACTCCGGGTCGAATGCGAGTCCCAGTCCGCCGCCCTCGCAGAGGATGTGCGCGTTTGCGCGCATGAAGGCGCGGATTTGGAAAACCGCATAGCCGATCTCAAGGCGAAGGATTCCAGCGGCAGCGTGCGCCTGGAAAAGGAATTGGCGTCGGATTGGGAGCGGAAGGATGCCGCGCGGTCGCGTTCGGAGCAGCGCTTTGAGGGCCTGGAAGCCAGGACGGCCGAAGCCGGGGACAAGGCGCGGAACGCAGGAGAGTCATTCCGTATGGCGGCCCGGACGATCCGCGACGGCATGGAGGAGCGCGCGCTGCCGCTTGGCTTGGGGGGTTCTCCTTTGGCCCATGGCCTTAAGTCCCTGGAGAATCTGGATGTTCCGGGTTCGGAGGTGGACGGCCTTCCCCAAGAGGATTTCCTTCGCGATGTCGATCAACTGCTTCAGGGCCGCCGGCAAGCGGAGCTCCTGCTCGGGCAGAAATCGGAAAGCCTGCAAGGTGCCGAACGGCTCTTGTCCGCCGAGATCGCCCGCATGGAGTCGGAACGGGAAATCCGTCCCGGACGCGCAGGCTTTTCCGAAGCGGTTTCCCGGCTATCGGCCCTGGGTATCCGCTCCGTTGCGCTGTATTCCGAATTGGAGTGGAAGCACGGGCTGGACCTGGCCACGGTTTCGGGGGCCGAAGAGATCGTCGGCGAAGACGTGCTTTTCACCTTGCTGATTCGCGGCGAGGACTATGACCGGGCCCGCGAGACCTTGCTCCCGGAATTTCCCGGCATCCGGCTTTCCCGTCGAATGGTGGGTGAAGGCAACGTATCGCCCTGGGTTGAGGCGCACTTCGATGCGGCCGAATCCCACCCCTCCGCCCTGATCTGCCTTTCCGGGGAGATGGAAGCTACCCATGGCCCCGCGCTGGGACAAATGCAAGGGCGTCCCCTGGCCGCCTTCCGCGCCCACGAGGTGGGCCTTACCGGTTCTCCCTCGCGCTGGATAGGAGGCGATCGACGCCGCCGGGCGTGGGAAGAAAAGCTGATGGATCTGCGGAAGGAACTGAAGTCATTGCGTGAGGAGATTCGCGCCGCCGAATCCGAAAGCCGCCTCCTACGTACCGCAATCGAAAGCCTGGAAGGCGTTCGGACCTGGGTCGCCGGAGAATGCCGGCGCCTGCTCCGCCTCTCCGGCGAATGGGTCCGCGCCGTGGAAGATTGGGAACGGAACCAGGAAGCCGCTAAGAGCGAACGCCGGCTCCTCAACGAAGCCACCCTCGAAGCGGAATCTCTCCAGGCCCGGCTGGAAGACCTGCGGGCCCTTATCCGGCGCGAGGGTTTGGACGGTCTGGAAGCCAAAATCGCGATGCTGGAGAAGCGGCGGTCCGAATCGGATCGCAAGCGCGGAGATTTGCAACAACGCCAGGGCGAGTGCAATCAACGGATGCGGGACTTGGTGGATCGGGAGGATCGTCGGATGGAACGGGAACGCGCCGCTGCCGGGGATTTGGCGGGCCACGCTTTAGCCCTACGTCGGATCCGACCTGAATTGGAAGACATCGAGCATTATGTGTTGCGCGTCCAGAAGGGCTTCCAGTTCAAGAGCGCTAACCACGTTTCGGAAGCCTTGTTGGATGTGGATCGGAAGGAAAACCTGCATCGGGGCGCTTTGCGCGAAAAACTGAACGCGCCCTTGCTCGGTTCCCTGTTCGGGTTCGCCTATGACGAGACCGAAAACAGGCTGACGGACCGTCGCGGTCGGGCCGTACAGGATTTGGCCGTTGAACAACGACGATCCATCGACGAGCAAAAGGAAGTCATCAATGAAAGAACAACGGATCTGTTCAAGCGCATCATCGGAAGCGAACTCACGGCATATTTCACCCGCTATGTAACCCGTCTGGAACAGATGGTGCGCCAAATCAACGCTCTCCTTGCAGGACGTGACTTCGGCGGCACCCGTTATGGCCTGGAATTGCAGCGCGAAGAGAAATACAAGACCATCCTGGATGCGGTCCGGAAATCCAACCCGCTCGCTGCGGGCGACCCGCTAGGAGGCGGCCTCAACGACGATCTCCGGAACTTCATCGAGGACAACCGGGACGGCATTCTGAACGCCGAGGTCGGAACCATACCGGAACCCCTCGACTACCGGAACTGGTTCCACTATCACCTCCGTTTCACCGCCATGTCCGGCCAAGGCGTGCTTATGGATCGCAAGACCAAGAGCCTCGGTTCGGGCGGAGAACAAGCCGTACCCAATTACCTGCTGGTCCTCTCCATCGCCCGTTTCCTTTTCCATGGCAACAAAGCCAAGGTTCACGTGCTGCTTTTCGACGAAGCCTTCTACGGGATCGATGCCGGGCGCCGGGACCAACTCCTGGGATTCGCCGGAGACTTGGGCCTCCAGCTTTTCGTCGCCTCACCCGATCAGGACGGAGTCAAGAAGGAAATCAAGCATTCCACCACTTTGCTGGTGGTCAAGGACAAGAATTACGACGTCCACCTGTATCCGTTCCAGTGGGAGAACGATCCGGAAAAGCAGATGAATCTACTCGAAGAGCCCCGGTCGGAGGAAGCGCCCCGCTTCGGGGTGGAATTGGGAGGCTGACCTTTGGAAAACCAGGAAGAAATCTTCCGAAGGTATCTGCTGCGCTACCCTCGCATCGAGCCTTGCCTTCGCCGTCTCTGCCTGGGGATATCCCGCCGGGAGGATTTGCGCGGTACGGTCGGGTTGGGAAGCAGCTTCGCCCGCGGCGAGGATTATGAACCGCTTTTGGAATTGTTCGGCAGGCCGGCGCTGTCCCTTTCGCGCAAAGGGGATATGCGTCTTTCCCTGGAACGGGTTTCTCCGGCCTCAGGCCAGGAAACACGCGGGGCCTGGTCCCGCGCCCTTCACTTGGCCTTGGGGCTCCCCGCAGTAAACCTCAGCCTGCGCAAAAAGGAAGCAGCGGCCGCTTGCGCAACCTTGCTTGATCGCTTCCGCTTGGTTTATCCCGACCTCGCTCTCATACACGCCGACCTTAGGGAGAGAAGCGAATACTGGACCCGCTCTCTTTTGACCGGAAACGCCGAAGCCCTGAAAGCCTTCTGGTTCCGGGCGGCGGACATCACCCGCTTCCTGACCGCCAACCGGGAAGCCATGACCCTGGCGGATCTCGGTGCCCGCATGTGCGGCGACAGCAAGTCCCTGAAAACCGGTAAGCTGCTTGGTTTGGTGGTGGAATGGCTGCTCCTGCTGGAAGGAGGCGTGACGGGTAAGGACGCGCCGGCGGATAAATGGCAGATCCTGGCCCGCTACCACGTGGTGGAAAACCCAAGCGCCATCAAGGTTACCTTATTCGGGCCCGTGGTACTTTGGAAAGGTGGACAGCGACTTGACTTCGTGCATCAGTTTTGGAGTCAGGGGGAATCGGCCACTTTGAGCTGGGAAAACCTGTCCGGGGTGGAGCGACTGGAAATCCCCTGGCCTGAATCGTCAGGATCGGCCCTGAGCTGCGAAAATGAAAGCCCATTCCGCCGCCTCAAACAGGATGGGTATTCCGGCGTACTTGTTTACAGCCAGGGTTTCCCCAATGCCGCCGTGCTCCGGATTTGGGAACTCCTGGGTCGTGCCGGTTCGGTCGGTACTTTTCTCCATTGGGGGGATAGTGATTTAGCGGGTCTGAGGATTGCGGCAATCCTCAATAAAGTCCAAGCGCTCCGGCTCTTTCGATGTGATCATCGGGAATTGCGGAGGCATGCTCCATTTCTAAAACCGCTGGGCATGGCGGAAAAAGCGGCTGCGGTTCGTTTCCTGGAGGCCCACCCCGACTTCCCATTTAGCGCCGAGCTCGAGTTCACCGCCGAATTCGGATGGCTGGAACAAGAACGCTGGTCGGCTGATTCGATTCGAGGTTAATCCATTCGGACCACACTTGATCTCGATTGCCCCCAAGTAACGGGCTCGCGTGGGCCGGGAATTAGTCAGTGATACGTCCATTTGCATGTCTACTACACATTTTCCACTTCCGATTATTACGAATTTACCTGTACTTCCAGTTATGATATTATTTTCACTTCCATTGCATATTGATTACTTATCGCCCCACTCCGCATCCTAAATTTTTTAGGCTTTAGCGGCGCAGTCATCTGCCCCATTCCTTCTCTGCATCGATTCTAGGGGCTCAGATTCGATATAACTTGCGAGGCGATATGCGAAGCTCCCTGATTTTCCTGATCACTATGGCGGTCGCGGCCTGGCAGGCCCAAGCCGCGTCCAGACCCGTTGCGGATTCCTCCGTGGTCCTGGAAGTCAGTAGCGGCGGCGTTTCCCTCGGATCCTACCAAGGCGGCTACCTTTACGCCCGTACCCTGGCGCTCAAGGACTCGAGCATGTATCGGATATTGACTGGAGCCTCTGCCGGGGCCATCAACACTTTGGGCGGCCTGTTCTATTCCTTCCACCAACCCAATCGAAAATGGGGTCCCTACAAGGCCTGGCTGCAACTGGACTGGAATACCCTGATGCGAAAGCACCCCGAAGAAGGCAGCCTCTTCGACACCAACGCCATCGCGGCGGAATTAAACCCCATCCTGGACTCCATCCTGACTCCGCCGGACAATCCGGATTCCATTCCTAAGGCAATCTGGATCGGATTCGCGACCACGCGGTTCCTGCCGCGCACGCTCAATTCCAAAACCCTTACCAGCGAAAAGATGGATGAGAAGATCGTCCTGGGATTCCAATGGCTGAAAAAGGGCCATATGGCTTGTGCGGAACCGGCCCAAGGCTGCTGGCGCGTTTGGACCGAGGTCAATCCCAAGCTCGCGCAAAAGCGGCCTCAACTGTTCCTGGACTTCGGTCCCAACGGCACGGACCGGGGATTGATCCGTGGGCATCTCAAGGATTTGGCCTTGGCCTCTTCGGCCTTTCCCGTGGCCTTCCAACGCCATCCCGTGCGCCTGCACCTCCTGGCATCCGGCATCAATATTGATCGCTACCAGAAGATCGGCAAGGTCTGGGAAGACATGGAGGCCCACCCGGTCCGATATACCCGCAAGCGGGAACAGATGGACTCCACCACCCTGCTCCTTCTCCCCACCGGGGACAAGGCCTATGGCAAGTGGATAAAAACGCAATACCCGACTTTTTCCGACGGAGGATTGTTCGAGAACGAGCCACTCAACCTGGCGAAGCATGTCCACGAAGACCTGCAAGAGCGATACAAAGGGATGAAGACCGTCGCGGCCCTCCGCTTCGTCCTGCCTCTGAATTACGATTCCATGTTCATGGATTACGATGAGGATCGGATCCGCCGCAGCGCCGCCTCGGAGTGGCTCATCTTCACCCGGAGCCGCCATAGCGCGGCCGTGGAACGTATGGAAGTGACCCGTTTCCTGGAAGAAACCGGGAATGAGGATTCCGTCTTCGCCCTATCCACCACCTCCTTGCCCCTGGCCTCGGAACATTTCGGCCATTTCTCGGGGTTTTTCGCGCGGGAGTTTCGAGAATTCGATTTTGCCTTGGGCATGCACGATGCATTCAAAGCCGCCCTGCCAGGCCCGGAAGAGAGCCGCCGGGAAAGGGCCCTGGCCATGGTGGCCCCTTTGGACTCGACCTTACACAGGCAACTCGCCTACCTTTGGGACAAGGTCGATACCCTGTACGCGGCCAACGACTGGACCAAGGCCGTGTTCAAGGACTCCACCCAAAAGCGCTTCCAAGCCCTGATCCAAGCGGTGAAAAACCTACGAATGAAGGTATCCAAGGAGGTTCCCGAATCCCAGGACCTGAAATTGATCTCACGTGTACTGCAAGGCAGCCTTAGCCGCCTGCAAGGCACCCTCGAATCGCTCAAGAACTCCGGAGACGAAGGCTCCGGCGACCAGTTCGA
>JBDSIO010000404.1:0-10839 GCA_039917895.1 Fibrobacteria bacterium
CCTGGATGACAACTCCTTGTATTGGAGCGCACCGGGCCGGGTCCTTATCCGGGATGGGAGAGGCCGCATACTTTGGCAGGGCCAGGGGAAGGCAGGCGGTCGATCGCGCTTGAACGGTGATGTCCACAGGGAGCTTCGGCAAGGCACGGCGTTCCTGGAATTCCGCCCCTGAGGGGCGGGCCCCATCCCTAATCCCCATTTCCCTATGTAATCGTATTCTCCCGCGTTAAGTGTAACCACCCGGTCCCCGGAAATTCCGACTTTTCACCCTTTGGGAGCGTTGAGCCGCGCGTACATTCTGTGCGTCAGGACGGAGGGGGCGAACCCATGGTGATTCCCCGCCAGTGCCTATACTTGGCAGCGAACCTGTGCAGCGAACGGTCCGGCGGTCCATACAAGAAATGCGTATACTCCATTTGGAAGACGACAACTTCTTCGCCGATTTGGTGGAGGAACTGCTCAAGGCGCAGAGTATGCATTTGCAGCTCATCCGCGCGCCTGACTGGGAGACCTTCGAAGCGGCGCTCCACGACCATCCCTATGACCTCATAATCTCCGACCATAACATCCCCGGCGGAGACGGGCTGAAAGCCCTGTCACTTTGCCGCAGGGAATGCCCGCACGTGCCTTTCATCTTCCTGTCCGGAGAGCTGGGGGAGGAAATCGCGGTTGCATCTCTCAAGAACGGCGCCGCGGATTACGTGCTCAAGTCGAACATTTCGCGTTTCATCCCCACGGTGATGCGCACCCTCAACTCCTTCCGTGAGACCGCCGCCTTGCGCGCCGCCGAAGCCCGCATCCGCCGCGACCAGGCCAATCTGCACAGCCTCATCGAGAACACCACCGATGCCATCTGGTCCATGGATCTGGACTTCAACATCCTCGTCTTCAACTCGGCGGCCAGCCTGCTGTCCATGAAGATGACCGGCCACCCCATGGTGGAAGGTTCGTGCCTGTTGGAGTGTCTATCCCCGGAGCTGCAGGCGAAATGGCGGGACGCCGCTCGCCGCATCCGCCTGCACGACCGTTTCGTCCAGGAACATGATCTGGAATGGGCCGGGCGCAGGGCCACCATGGAAATATCCTTCCACCCCATCGGATCGGCCAAGGCCGTGACCGGCATGGCCCTGTTCGGCCGCGATGTGACCGAGCGAAAGTGCGTGGACAAGGCTTCGGCGGAGTTGGATGAGCAGCGCAGCCGCCTGGCGGCCGCCTACCGCCGGATGCGCGTTCCCCTGCACGGGATTACACGGCTGGCGGGATTGTTGGGGAAGACGCCGCTGGATGCGAGCCAGAGGCATTATGTGTCGCTGATGGAATCCGCCGCGCGGCGCCTGGCCGAGGTGCACTCGCACGCCGAGACGCCGGATTCCGATATACCGATCGTTCCGCAGCCGGACTGGGAACGGGCCGGGGGCGTCCGGAACTCCCAGGGCTTGTCTGCAGTGGAACGGCGCGCTGATGAGGTGCGGAAGCGGGAGCCTGAGCGAAAGCGGGAGCCTGAGGGGAAGGCCGGGAAGGCGGGTCGTGCCGGATCTGGCTGACCGGCGTCAGACCCCTCCGCCGTCGTCTACGATGGTCTCGGGCTCCGAGGCCTCCCCGGTACCGGACAAGATAACGATGTCCACACGGCGGTTGCGCGCGCGTCCGGCGGGAGTGTCATTGGAGGTTTTTGGCCGCGAGTCCCCGTAGCCGGTCGCCGAGATCTTCCCGGCCGGCACCTTGAACCGGTCGGTGAGGACCCGCACCATGCTGGTCGCGCGCGCCGAAGACAACTCCCAATTGGTGGGAAAGGTGCGGGAGTGGATGGGCACGTTGTCCGTGTGCCCTTCGATGCGCACCGGGTTGCGGTACTGCTTGATCTTTTCCGCCAGTTCCGCCAGCACGGCGTAGGCGCTTTCCTTCACGTCCGCGTTGCCCGATTCGAAGAAGCCGCCTTCCTTGAGGCTCACGACCAGGCCGCGCTCCTGCTGATCGATGGCGACCTTGTTGAGCATCCCCTTTGTCATGAGGAATTCCTCGACCTGCTTCTTGATCTCCTCGAACTCCTGCTTGCCGGCCTCCTTGGTGGAGGGCGGTTCCTTTTCATTCTCGTTCCCCTGGCCGGTGGGCAGGCGGGCCTTGTCGGATGGGATGCCGTTGATGTCCAAAGCTTCCATCTGCACCATCTTCGCGCCGCTGACGCCGAAGGCCTCGCGGAGGCCGTCGGCCACGACCTTGGCCTTGTTCGCATCGGCCTTGCTGAGCGCGTACAAGGCCGTGAAGGTGGCGAACAGCAGGGTGATGAAATCGGCGTAGGAGACGAGCCAACGCTCGTGGTTGACGTGTTCCGGATGCTTTTGTTTCCTGGCCATGGGATTCGCTGGAAGCGGCTAGTGCGCCGCGCCCTCTTTGGCGCCGTGGCCTCCGCCGGCGATGAAGGCCCGGAGACGCTGGGACAGGAAATGCGGGTTCTCGCCGTTCTGCAAGGCCACGATGCCCTGCATGATCATGTTCTTCTCGTGCACCATTTCGTGGACGCGGATCTTGTATTTGCTGGCCAAGGGCAGGGCGATGATGTTCGCGATGGCGAGGCCGTAGATGGTGGCCACGAAGGCGGTCGCGATGCCGCCGCCCAGCTTGGAGGGATCGTCCAGGTTGGACATCACGTGGATGAGGCCGAGCACGGCGCCGATGATGCCGATGGTGGGGGCGTAGGCGCCGCCGCCTTCGAACACCCCGATGGGGATCTTGGCGTGCTCTTCGAAAGTTTCCAATTCCGTTTCCAGAATGCTCAATAGCATGGCGGGATCGATGCCGTCCACCACCAGGGTCAGTCCTTTGCGGGTAAAGGGGTCGGGATGCGCTTTGGCCTTGCCTTCCAGGGCCATGATGCCGTTCTTGCGCGCGAACTGGCACAGTTCGGTGAGTTCCGCGATTACCTTTTCATGGTTGTTCTTGGGCGGGAACATGCAGATCTTGAGAGCCTTCAGGGCCGCGATGGTATGTTCCAGGGGGAAGCTCGCGAGAATGCAACCGGCGGCGCCGCCGCCCACGATGAGCAAGGCGGTGGCCTGGATGAGGGATTGGACGTGGCCGCCTTCCAGGATCATGCCCAGAAGGATGAGGCCGATTGCCATGACGGGGCCCAGGAATGTTGTTATGTCCACGGTTTCTTTTCCAGGTTTAGCGCGGCTGCTTGTCTACCGGTCCCATTATCGCAATATCCCGGGCCTTTTTACAACCGCGCGGACAACCGCGCAGACAAGCACGCGGACAAGCACAGGGACAACCATACAACGGACGGTCAACTTGAAGTCAAACTTCGCGCAGCTTGGAAGCCGGACGAGGACTTAAGACCTTAGAGCCATGTCCGATCCGGCGCCACTGCTTCCCATTCTTGCGCACAAGCAGGCGATCGTCGATGCCGTCAAAAGGGACCGCGTCCTCATCCTGTGCGCGCCACCGGGAACCGGCAAATCCACCCAGGTGCCCCGTTTCCTGCTGGATCGGCCCGGAAAGATCCTGGTTCTGCAGCCGCGGCGCATCGCTGCCCGCAACCTTGCGCTGCGCGTGGCCGAAGAGTTGGGCGAGGCGGTGGGCGGTACGGTGGGCTACCAGGTGCGCTTCGAGGGCAAATCCAGAGAGGACACCCGCATCCTCTACCAGACCTACGGCGTGTTCTTCCAGCAATTGCTCGGCGACCCGCTTCTGGAAGGCATCGGTACCGTATTACTGGACGAGTTCCATGAACGCACCTTGGAGGCGGATGCGACCCTGGCCTGGCTCAAACGGCTGCGCGCCGAAGCCCGCCCCGATCTGGCCATGGTGGTGATGTCCGCGACTTTGGAGCTGGAAGGGCTCAAGGCCTACCTGCATCCCGCGCCATTGATCGAAGTGGCGGCCGAGACCTTTCCGGTGGAAATCCAGCATCAGCCTCCCATGACCCAGGAGGCCGCGAGCCTGCAGGCATTGCGGGCCTTCAAGCGTCTGTTGTCGCAGGGCCTCTCGGGATCAGTGCTGATTTTCATGCCCGGCCAGGGCGAGATCCGGCGCACCCTGGAAGCCTTCGATCCGTTGTGCCGCCAGCACGGCATCGGTCTGCACGAGTTGCATGGGTCCATGGACATGGAAGCGCAGCAGCGCGCGTTGCGCGCGCCAAGGTCCGGGATCTGCGTCATCGTGGCGACCAACGTGGCGGAGACCTCGCTGACCATTCCCGGAGTCACCATCGTGATCGATTCGGGCCAGGCGCGCATCGCCGCCTACAGCCCGCAGCGCGACATGAACACGCTTTATCTGGGCTCGATCAGCCTGCAGAACGCGCGGCAACGCGCCGGACGCGCGGGTCGAACGGCCCCCGGCATCTGCGTGCGGCTGTGGTCGGCGGATCGGGAACGGGCCATGCCCGCGGCCTTGGATCCGGAAATCCTGCGGGTGGAACCGACGGACATGGCGCTGTCCCTGCATTCACTCGCCGACCGGTTCGGCCGCATCCATAAAGGGCTATATAAGGGGCTATCGGCCCCGGGGCCCTCGGCCACGAAGCCCGGGCAGGCTTCCGGGCCTGCTCTACCTTCCCACGCGGTCGACGGCCGCATGCTCATCCCCTGGCTTACTCCGCCCTCGCGGGAGCTTTGGGACATGGCCGAGCATGCCCTGGAGCGTATCGGCGCCCTGGGGCCGGCCGCCGCGGCCGGCCGGGAAGGCGCGGACGGGGGCGGACGCATCACCGACATCGGCCGCACCCTGGTCCGTTTCCCGGCGCATCCCGTGCTGGCCCGGGTGCTGCTGGACGCGCGGCGCGCGGGCGTGGGATCCCAGGCCGCCGCCATGGCGGCCGTGCTTGAGTCCCAGACGCGCAGGCCCAAAGGCGCGCCCGCCGATCTCTTCATCCTCGGCGCCGATCTGGCCACCGACTTGGAGGCCCGCCGTTTCGATCGCGAAACCCGCGAGTCCTACAAGCAGTTGCTCCGCCTGTTGGAAAAGTCGCCGCGCGAAGATCCCCAGCTTGACGCGTCGCCGAGCGCAATCACGAAAGGCGCGCCCGCACCCGGAGGGCGCCTCCCGCCGCCCGGCAAGATCCCCGCCGCCCAGCGATTGACCCCGCAACAGGAAGAGGAGGCCTTGCGCGCCGCCTCCACCGCCTGCTGGCTGATCCCGTTCCAGGACCGCCTCGCCGTGCGCGTGGAGAAATCCCAGAGCTTCGTCCTGGCCGACGGGCGCAAGGGGGTGGTGGAAGCGGGCCAGGTGCCGGCGGCGGTCACGGTCCTTCTTGCGCTGGAACTGCATGAGACCGGCGGCGCCAACCAGAACCGGCAAGTGGGCATCCCGATGCTCCTGCCCTGCGAGCCCTCCTGGGTCGCGGCCGCTTTTCCCGGCGAATGCCGATGGGTCAAGGTGGGCGGCTGGGACGAGACGCGCAAGCGCGTCACCCAGGAGGAGCATCTGCTGTTCCGCGGCCTGGCCCTGGAGCGCAAGACCTTGAAGGAGGGCGTGCTCAGTCCGGAAGAGTCGGAACGCTTGCTGGTGGACAAGCTGGTGTCCGGCGAGATCGAATTGCCCGGCTACGATGATGATGCGAAGCAATGGGTGCAACGGATCCGCCTCGCGGCCAGGCACTTCCCCGATTACGGCCTTCCCAAACTCGATGAAGAGGATTGGCGGCTCATCTACCATGAGATCTGCGAGGGGCGCTCCTCGGTGCGCGATCTGGAAAACGTCTCCGTCTCCCGCGCCATCCGCGAATACCTTGGCCCGTCGATGGCCGCTTTCGTCGACAAGGCCGCGCCGGTATCCATGAAGCTGCCGGGGATCAAGCATGGGAAGTTCACCTACTTCGAGAACGCGCCGCCGGAACTATCCGCGCGCCTTGGCGATTTCGTAGGCATGGAGGGGCGGTTGACCATCCTGGAAGGCAAGGTGGAGGTGGTATACGACATCCTCGCGCCGAATTACCGGACCGTACAGAAGACCGCGGATCTTACGGGGTTCTGGAAAAACACCTACCCGGAGGTCAAAAAGGAACTGAAACGCAGGTATCCGAAGCATCCCTGGCCTTAGCCCTTTCGCACGGAGTCCTGCCCTATTTTATCTCCATTTTCCGCGTTGCCGCCCCAAGTGGAACGTCGGATTTTTTTACGGGTCGTCCTCAACCGGGTTCCATTTTTCCGGAGTATTCCCGTTGAAGCTATGACCCCGTCTATGATAAGGTCTTCGGACGTCTTTCCACGGATGGCCCCCAGCCGTACCAAGGAGCGGAAGTCCGATGCCCGAAAATTTGATCATCCTCCTGATTGAAAGCCGGGGCGGAATCGCCCGGGCGCTTTTGTCTTCGCAACCCGGCTTGACCGTGGTGCATGCCGATCGCATCTCCAAAGCTTCCGCGTTATGCGCGCAAGGCGGAACGTCCGCGGGGTTCCAGGCCGTTCTCATCGATCTCTCCCTGCAGGAAACCAAGGGCATCGACAGTTTCCGCGCCGCCGCCGCGTTGCTTCCGGGCTCGCCGCTCGTGGCGATCCATCCGGGCGACGATCCGGCCTTGGCCGAGTCGGCCATCGCCGAAGGCGCGCAGGCCTGCCTGCTCAAGGACGGATTGGACGGAGGCTCGTTGGCCCAGGCCTTGCGCCAGGCCGTGCTCCGCAGCCGCGCCGAGGCGCGCCGCTTCCGGGCACTGTTCGATTCCGCGCCCATCGGCATTCTGCTGGCGGCCGGACGCCGCATCATCATGGCCAACCCGGCCGGCCTGGCTTTGCTCGGCCGCTCGGCCGCCGATCTCGCGCAGGCCTCCGTCCTCGATCTGTTTCCGGAGTGGGCCCGGCCGTTGTTGGAGAAGGCGTTGGACGCTTCCGCCGACGAAATCCCCGAAACCCGGTTCACGGCGGAATTGGAACGCCCCGGCGCTTCCACCGTGCGCTGCCAAGTGTTCGCCACCAGCGCCATGTTGAACGATGCGCCCGCCGTGGCCCTGTATCTTGCATCCCAGGAAAGCGGCGAAAGCGTTGGGAAAGGTGGCAATGGTGGGAAGGGCGGGAAGAGCTTTACTGCCGTGGGTCAACCGAATACCCTGCTAGGCACCGGCGGCGCCGCCAGGGATCCGGGAACCACCGAACATATGCGCCAAGCCCGCAAGATGGAAGCCTTGGGCCGCCTGGCGGGAGGCGTGGCCCATGATTTCAACAACCTGCTAACCGCCATCAACGGCTACAGCGAGCATCTTCTGACCCTGCCCGGCGCCGAGGGCGCCATCGCATCCGGCCTCAAGGCCATCCGGCGCGCCGGGGACACGGCCGCGGCCATGACCCGCAGCCTCATGTCCTTCAGCCGCTCCGATGGGATGACCGCCCGCAGCGTGCGAGTGGACGCGGCCATCAAGGAAATGGAGCCGGTGCTACAACGCCTGGTCGGCGACGTGGTCGAGTTCCGCATGCGGCTCGACGCCGGCAAGGCCGCGGTTCGCATGGAGCCGGGCCAATTGGAACAACTGCTGCTCAACCTGTG
Source organism: Fibrobacteria bacterium (assembly GCA_039917895.1). GTDB lineage: Bacteria > Fibrobacterota > Fibrobacteria > UBA11236 > UBA11236 > Chersky-265. The sequence goes on from JBDSIO010000404.1 coordinate 7,480, forward strand.
CGTGAACGCGCGCGATGCGATGCCGACCGGCGGCACCCTCACCTTAACGACCTCCATCGCCGACGTGCCGCAAGGGATGGTCTTCAGCCACCTGGCCGCGGCCCCAGGCGAACACATAATAATCAGTGTGCAGGATACCGGCACCGGCATGAGCCCGGAAACCCTCGAATGCCTGTTCGAACCCTTCTATACGACCAAGCGCGGCGGACGCGGGACCGGATTGGGCCTCGCCACCGTCTACGGAATCGTCAGCCAGGCGGGCGGCGGCATCAACGTAACCAGCCAGGCGGGGGAAGGCAGCGGATTCCGGGTCCTGCTGGCGCGTGACAAAACCGCAGTCGACGAGCCGGTTCCCAATGCAGCCGCGTCCGACCCGGAGTGGAAGACCCAAGCGAACCGCAAGACCGTGTTGGTGGTGGAGGACGAACCGAGCCTGCGCGAGATGATCCTGACCATCCTGCAACGATACGGATTCGCCTTGCTCGAGGCCTCTTCGGCCGCCGAGGCCATGGACATCGTGACCGAGAGACCCGATGAAGTGGACCTGGTGGTCACGGACGTGATGCTGCGCGGGGAAGGCGGACACGAACTCGCTGAAGCCCTCCAGTCCGTAAAGCCGGGATTGCGCACGGTCTTCATCTCCGGGTATTCCCTGGAAGGCCTAGCCGATCGGAACATCATAGTTCCCGCCGACGCCTTCCTGGAAAAGCCCTTCTCGCCCGCCCAGCTCGCCGCCAAGGTGCGCTCGGTCCTGGAAATGGCCCGCAAGGCCGTCTGAGCCTGGAGCACCACCGCGCGCTTTCCGGCCCCGGCCCGGGCCGATTGACGCGGTCCCTCGGGCTTTTGCATCTTGATAGCCATCGTGGAATCCCCTTTTTCCCCTTGTTCCCATTTTCCGGTCTGCGGCGGCTGCCAGATCCTGGATCAGGATTACCCCGCGCAACTCCGCATGAAGGAAGAGGAATTACGCAGGCATTTTCCGGCCGCCGAGTGGCCTGATCTCCATATCGAACCGGTCCTGCCCAGCCCCCGCACGGAAGGCTACCGCCATAAGGTCCAGTTGCCGTTCGGACTCGAGAAGCAGGGGCTCTCCTTGACCGTGACCGTGGGCTGCTACGCCGCCGGATCCCATGTCGTGGTCGATCAAAGCGAATGTCTGGTGCAGGAACCGGGGCTTTCCCGCATCGCCTGGGCGGTGCGCGATTGGGCCATCGCCAACCAGGTGCCGGTGTACCGCGAGGATACCCGGGTGGGTTGGCTTCGCCATCTGCTGCTGCGCAAAGGCGCGGGCACTGGCGAAATCCTGTTGGGGTTGGTGACCAATGGCCCCGGCGCCGGTCCGCGCGACTTGCTGCCCGATCTGCTGTCGCGCTGCCGGGCCGCCCTGGCTTTCAGCGGGGAGGGTCCGGACGGACAGAGTCCGGGCGGTCAGGGTCCGGGCGGACAGGGTCCGGGCGGACAGGGTCCGCGGGGCGGCGAGCTGGTCGGTATCGTGCAGAACCTGAACGCCGAACGCACCAACGTGGTGCTCGGTGGGGAAGAGCGGTTATGGTGGGGCCGGCCGCACCTGAACGAGAAGCTGGGTCCCTTCCTTTTTCCCGTGGGCATGTCCACGTTCTTCCAGGTCAATCCTTTCCAGACTCCGCGGCTCTACGACCTGGCGGCGGAGGCGATTCCCGCAGGCAGCCGCGCGCTCGATCTGTATTCCGGCATCGGCACCATCGCCCTGTGGGCTTCGCGCCGCGCGGGTTCCGTTCTCGGCATCGAAGAGAATCCGGCCTCCGTCCAGGCGGCGGTGAAGGCGGCGGCGGACAACGGAGCCGCCAATGCCCGCTTCCTCGCCGCCGACGTTGCCAAGGCCCTGGAGCAACCGGCGCGTTACCTGGAGGAGGCCGGCCTGCCCGGGGATGCGATAGCCTCAGCCGACGCCGTGATCGTCGATCCGCCCCGCAAAGGCCTGGAGGCCCCGGTGCGGGAAGCCCTCTCGCGCCTGCGGCCGCGGCGGCTGGTCTATGTTTCGTGTTTCCCCCCCACCCTGGCCCGGGACGCACGCGCTTTATCAGGTTCCCTGCGCCTGGTTTCCATCGCGCCCGTGGATATGTTCCCGCATACCCGTCACGTGGAGTGCGTGGCGGTATTTGATGGCCTTGAGGCCGTTCACGCCTGAAGAGTGGTTATCAGGGGTGATCAGGGCTGGGAAGGATCGCTGTAGAGATCCATGGTCACCTGGTAATAGGCGCTATTCCCGCCCTGGAATACCTCGATGGAGATAGGATAGGAGCTTGACGGCACCTTGAATGTCTGTGAGCGTTGCCCCGGCAGGACCTCTTTTTCCGCCACTCTCATCGTCATGGTTCTGGGATCGCTGGGCGTGACTGTGAAGGCCACGGTATCCACTCCCTTCGGCAGCATCAGCGAATAAACCTTGTCGGCGGGCGAAAAAGGCGGGACGAGCGAGCCGTCCGAGGGAATCAGGGTGCTCAAGGTGAGGGTTGGCGGTGCGGTGGGGACGATGATGACATTGTACCTGCGCGTGGTAGCGGTTCCCGTCGATAAATCGGTGACCAGGATGGGGATGGTGTCGCGTTCGTGCACGGTATCCGGTGGGGACTGGCCTCCGGGCGGTACCATCACCCCGTCGACGTTCGTGATCGCATTGGCGCTGGCGGCGACCATCGAAAACGTGACCACGGAACCGTTGCCGATGTCGAGAATGTAGTTGAGTGAGTCCTTGTGGAACGGCGGCATCAACCTCCCTAGCGAGGGGATGAGCTTGGTCAGCCAATCCCGCGCAATCTGCGGTGGGACATCCTTATGGTAGACGGTTTTCTTGCCATCTTCGTAATTGATCTGGGTGTACAGGGCCAACTGTCCATCCGACAGGTATGCCTTCACTTTCACCACGAACGACTTTTTCGCGAGCGACCTCAGGGGGTAACCCTGGATATCGACGCCCGGCGAAGGCAGCTTGCCGTTCCACATGGTGTGGATGATCGTATTGCTATCGTTGCGATCGACGATCTGCACGACCACGCTGCTGAACTTGCTGAGCGAGTCGTTCAAACGGACCCACAGAACCGTTTCCGCCTCCGGCGGATCCTCCGTCTGGCATCCCGAAAGGCCCAGGATCAAGGCAAGGCCCAGGCCAGTCAGCAGTCCGGGCAATAGCGGCCATGAGAAAAACATCCGGGCATTGCGGGAGCGGGCGGGTTCAAGTACGGGTTCAAGTAGACGCTGGGGTGACATGGAAGCTACGGTTCGTCCGTCAGGACCAGGGATTTGTCCGGAGGCGCGCTCGTCGGATGCGCCTTGTTCATCAGCAAATAACCGATCGAGCCTGCCGATACGCCGGTCACTCCC
>JBDSIO010000405.1:0-2223 GCA_039917895.1 Fibrobacteria bacterium
ACATTCCCGTGAACGTGGGTTCGCCGGACATGATCACCCAGCTCGGCAAGTTCAAGCCTGGGGCCGAGGTGACCCTGCGCATCAACCCCGGCTTCGGCCATGGGCATTCGCGCAAGGTCAATACCGGTGGCAACTACTCCAAGCACGGCATCTGGCATTCCGATCTGGAAGAATGCCTGCGGCTGGGCGTCGAGGCGGGCGTCAACATCCAGGGCCTGCATATGCATATCGGATCCGGGAGCGATTTCCAGCATCTGTCGACGGTGTGCGACGCGATGGTGAAGGCGGCCAAACGCATGGGTCCGCAGCTCAAGGTGATCAGCGCTGGAGGCGGGCTGCCCATCCCGTACCGGAAGGAACAGGCGCGCATAGACATCGCGGCCTATTACGGACTGTGGGACAAGGCCCGCAAGACCATCGAACGCGACCTCGGCCATCCCGTGGCGCTGGAAGTGGAGCCGGGCCGCTACCTGGTGGCCGAATCCTGTTCCCTGCTGACCCAGATCCGATCGGTTAAGATAACGGGCGGAAACCGGTTCTACCTGGTTGATGCCGGGTTCGACACCCTGATCAGGCCGGCCATGTACGGCGCCTACCATGAGATTTCCATCGCCCCGGCCGATGGGCGCGTGATCGGCAACGCCTTCGACACCATCGTGGCGGGCCCGTTATGCGAATCCGGCGACGTGTTCACCCAGGAAGAGGGCGGCGTCGTCACCACGCGCAAGCTTCCCGAAGCCGTCGTGGGCGATTACCTGATCCTGCACGATGCCGGGGCGTATGGCGCGGCGATGTCGTCGAATTACAACACCCGCAAGTTGGCCGCCGAAGTGATGATCCAGGAGACCGGGACCGATGTGATACGGGAACGCCAGACCTTCGATGCCATCCTCCAATTCGAGCGCGTTCCGGAAAACCTCGCTTGACCCGTCCCGACAATCCGCGACGTTTCCAGGGTTTTTCAGGGTCATAATCCCCCCGGAATTACCCAATTTACCGGCAGCTTCCAGCGGAATTTGCCGCTGGAAGGGGGTATATTCTGGAACCTCAATGAAACTTGCTTCCGTTTCCCTCACATTTGCCTTGCGGTTTTTGGCTTTGTCCGCGACCTACGGTTTCGCAGAGATCCCCGAAACCGTCCACCCTGACTTTGATCTGCGCGAAATCAAGCTGCCCGCCCGGTATAAAACCATGGGTCTCGCCTTCCTCAAGGACGGGACGTTGGCGCTGGGCACTTCGGAAACCATCGGCATGGGCGAAGTGCCGGAAGCGGATGCCGCCAATAAGGTGTTCCTGATCAAAGGCGTTTCGGCGGATTCCCAGCCGGCCCTGATTACGGAGGTTGCCAACGGATGGAAACAAATCGCGGGCGTGACCGTGGCCGAGAACCGGCTGTTCGTTTCGGACCGCGACGGTTTTTACGAGATCCCGGAACTGGCGGCGCCGGCCAACCCGGGCCTGAATCGTCGCCAGGTGATGAAATGGCCGGATGAGAACCATTGGAATTACGGTCCCTATTGGCACCAGTGGGCCTTTACGCCGCTGTATCAGAACGGCTGTTTCTACGCGCCCTACTCCGGATCGATCAGTTCCGGAGGATGGTCGAACGTGGACCCGACATCGAAATTCAGCGGCGCCTTCCTGAAATGGGATTTCAACGGCCAGTTGGAGGCCTATGCGGGAGGCCTGCGCTCGCCGAACGGCGCCAATACCGATCCCGTGACGGGCGAAATCTTCGCGACGGACAACCAGGGGAGCTGGCTACCCTCCTCGACCTTCCTGCGCATCCGGCCGGGCCGGTTTTACGGGCACCGCCAGAGCACGCCGGACCTGGACACGGCAGGCCACGTGTTGGGAACCCATCAGGCCAACTTCGCCGAAAGTCTGGAATACGATCGGCCAGTGGCCTGGCTGCCCCATGGGACGGTGCGGTCCTCGCCGAGCCAGCCGGTAGCACTGACCCAGGGCCGTTTCGCGGGCGATTGGATCATCGGCGACGTGAACAACCCGGGAATGGTGCGCGTGAGCCTCGATCGGGTGGGAGAAGCCATCAACGGCGGGGTGTTCTGGTTCTCCAAAGGCACCGGGGACGCGGCCATCCATCGCCTGGTGCGCGCTCCGAACGGAAACATTTTGATCGGGACCTTGACCCGCATCGGCGGGAACTGGCCGGGAGGGGACAAAAGCCCGATGTTCCAATTGTCGGCCAAGGCGGAACCCGCG
>JBDSIO010000406.1:0-3675 GCA_039917895.1 Fibrobacteria bacterium
CGGATGAGCGGTTGAGCTGATGATTCCATGAACGACGAAATCATCCTGGACGGCTCCCAAGGCGAAGGCGGAGGGCAAATCCTCCGATCCTCGCTGGCCCTGTCCATGGCCACTGGAAAGCCCTTCCGTATTAACCGCATCCGCGCCGGCCGCAAGCGGCCGGGCCTCATGCGTCAGCACCTGACCTGTGTAAAGGCCGCGGCCCGGATTTGCTCCGCCCAAGTGGAAGGGGCTGAACTCGGATCCACGGCCCTGTCCTTTCGTCCCGGTCCCATGATCCCGGGCCGATATTCATTTGCCATCGGCAGCGCGGGCAGCTCCACCTTGGTTTTCCAAACCCTGATGCCCGCACTCATGACGACCGACCTCGCCTTCGATCTGACCTTGGAAGGCGGCACCCACAATCCCGCCGCGCCCCCCCTGGATTTTCTGGACCGGGTCTATCTCGGGGCCCTCCGGCGCATGGGCGTTGCGGCGAAGATAACGGTTGAACGCCGAGGCTTTTATCCCATCGGCGGCGGTAAGTGGACCGTGGCGGTCGTCCCTTCCGGTCCCCTCAAGCCCTTGCATGTTATCGAGCGCGGAAGGCTGCTTGGGCAAACCGCTAAAGTGCTCTGGCATCGCATTCCTCTCCACGACCCCCAACGCGCACGCGCGCACCTGTCAACCAACCTGGGATGGGACCCGGCCGATATCGAAACCGAAGAGGCGGTGGATTCGCCGGGCCCGGCCAACGTGGTCTTGGCCGAGTTGCGCTATGAACATATCACGGAAATGGTGACGGCCTTCAATCCTTTCGGCGCGTCCCCGGAAGCGATGTGCGATGGATTGATGTTGGATGTCGGCCGCTATCGGGAGCATGGGGCGCCGGTGGGATGGCGTTTGGCGGATCAGTTGCTGTTGCCGATGGCATTGGGGGCGGGTGGGGTGTTCAGGACGGGGCCGTTGAGTTCGCATAGCCGGACCAACATTGAAACGATTGGGCGGTTTTTGGGGCCGCGGATCGAGGTGCGTGAGGTGGACGGCGTGGTGGAGGTGAGGGTAGCATGACCAGGTCTCCGCTCTTTGCCCTGAGCTTGTCGCAAGCCATAGCCACCGCCGCCATGAGCGGCGCCTTCATGATGGGATCCCTGCTATTGGTATCCTTGTCGGGAGGAAGCGCGGCCTGGGCGGGCGTGCCCTCCGCGCTGATCATGATCAGCTCCGCTCTTATCCTCCAGCCCTTGGCGCGTTGGAAGGATCGCCATGGCTATCGCGCCGTGCTCGGCGTGGCCTTCGCCCTGGGCGTGGCGGGAGGATGTCTGGCTGCGGTCGGGGCCGCCTTGGGCTCGCGCATCCTGCTCATGTCGGCATTCGTCCTTTTCGGCGCGGCCAACGCCGGCATCCAGCTCTGCCGCTTCGCTGCCGCGGAAATGGTGGCGCCGGAACGAAGGGGCAAGGCCATGTCCATAGTTATCACCGGCGCCACCGCAGGAGCCGTGGGCGGGCCTTTACTGGCCCATGCAGCCGAAAAGGCCGGGGCACTCGCCGCATTGCCTACGGCCCTGGCGCCCTTTCTGGCACTATCCCTGGTCTACCTTGCCGGATTTCCCGCCGTACTCCCCGCCATGGCCCGCGCGAGTTCCGCGCCTTCCCCCGCTTCGTCCTCGGCCCCTGATGCGGATCTCCCCCCGGCCCCCCGTTCTCGCCTCGTCTACGCCATCGGCACCATGCTTTTCGGCCAGGTCGCCATGGTATTCCTGATGGCGGTCACGCCCGTCCACATGCATCAGCATCAGCATTCCACCGGCTCGATTTCCCTCGTGCTCACCGTGCATTTCCTCGGCATGTACGGGCTCTCGGTATTGGGAGGGTGGCTGGCGGATCGCTTCGGCCGGATTCAAACCATCAGTCTGGGCTCGGTTCTATTGATCCTTTCTTACCTGATCGGGAAGCTCTCCGTATCCCTGCCTGCCGTTTTGGGCGCGCTCTTCCTGCTGGGGCTGGGTTGGAATTTCGTTTTCCTTTCCGGCTCGGTCCTGCTTTCCGATTCCCTCAAAGGCAGGAACCGCGGGCGCATCCAGGGGATCTCCGACGGAGCGGTGGCTTTCGGCTCGGCGACCGCGGGCCTGGCCAGCGGATTATTGCTCGGTGCCTTGGGCTACGACGGCATCGCATGGGTGGGCCTCGTACTCGGCGCCGTGCCCCTGCTGCTGCTGCCCCTGGCGCGGCTAAGGAGCTGAAGGCTCTAACCTTTGCAAGCCGGTTAGTGCTCTTTTCAGCATCCCGGGAGAACTCTCCGCGCGCAAGCCTGTGCCTGTATTATGTGTGCCGTCCGGCAGTGGGAAAAAGTTTCAAAGACCAAAAATCCACAGGAACCTTAAAATCCGGACTTTCCATTTGTTTTACGGATCCGGGATGAACCTACCGGGGCCATCCTGCCTCTATACTGTATGGATATGAGCGTACCTGGTGCCAAAATTCTGCTGATTTCCTTGCTCGGGCTATTCCTGTCGCCGGCTTCGGCGAGCTATCTCCATCGCCAGGGCAATAAGCTCATGGATGAAAACGGTAAGGTCGTGCGTCTGACCGGGGTCAACTGGTTCGGATTCGAAACCGGTAACATGGCTCCCCATGGCCTATGGACCCGGGATTGGTACGGGATCCTGACCCAGGTCCGGGAGATGGGCTTCAATTGCGTGCGCATCCCGTTCTGCGACAAAATGCTGGAACCGGGCGCCACGTCCAAGAGCATCAGCACCTTCGGCAGCGATCCCTATCGCAACGCGGTCCAAGGCGTCATCAACCCGGAGCTGGGCGGCAAGACGCCTTTGGAGGTATTGGACATAATCATCGGCGGGTGCCGCCAATTGGGACTCAAGGTGATCCTGGATAATCATTCCCGCGAGCCCGATGGGTATATGGAAGAGAAGGTATGGACCTCGGCCGGGGTATCCGAAGAGAAGTGGATCGCCAACTGGGAGATGTTGGCCAAGCGGTACAAGGGCAATAATGCCGTGATTGCTTTCGACCTGGACAATGAACCGCATGGGACCGTCGCTGAAGGCGGGGCTCAATGGGGCACCGGGGTGGCCGGAAAGGACTGGCAGCAGGCCGCGCAGAAATGCGGCAACGCGATATTGGCCCAGAATCCCGATGTGCTCATCATCGTGGAAGGCGTACAGCAAGTGGGCAGCGAAGGCTATTGGTGGGGCGGGAACCTGACGGGGGTGAAAACCGCGCCCGTGACCTTGAGCAAACCGGAAAAATTGCTGTATTCGCCGCATGAATACGGCCCCGAGGTGTTCGATCAAACCTGGTTCTCGGCCGCCGACTTTCCCCGCAATCTGCCCGGCATCTGGGACAAATTCTTCGGGTTCCTGCACAAGGGCGGACAATCGCATTTGTTCGTGGGGGAATTCGGCATCCTGAGCGCGGAATCCAAGCAAGGCAAGTCGGGCGTGTGGCTGGACGAGTTCCTCAAATACATGGGAAAGGATTACTCCTGGACCTTCTGGTGCCTGAACCCCAATTCAGGCGACACCGGCGGTTTGCTGAAATACGATTGGACGAGCGTGGAGCAGTGGAAGCTGGACAAGCTAAAGCCTTACCTGGCGGAACCCATCGGCCGGCCGGAGATAGGCATCCGACCGATCCGGCCCGGCGCGCGGGGTCTTCCCGCATCGGCTGACGGCG
>JBDSIO010000407.1:0-4499 GCA_039917895.1 Fibrobacteria bacterium
GCCGGCCTTTGCGGAGGAAGGAAACGATGTTGTTTTCCTGATCGTGGAAGTCGACCCATTGGAAGCCCGTATAAGAAGAGTCCAGTTCGTACAAGGCCGGCTCCTGTTGGTAGATGCCGTTGAGGTCCTTGACCAGGGTTTGCAGGCCCCTGTGACGCTCGTTTTGCAGCAGGTGCCAATCCAGGGAGACCCCGGGATTCCATTCCAGCCATTGCCCGATTTCCAGGCCCATGAAATGCAGTTTTTTTCCCGGGTGCGCGAACAGGTAGGCGAAGGCCGTGCGCGCATTGGCGAACTTCTGCCATTCGTCGCCCGGCATCTTGTTGGGAAGCGAACCCTTGCCGTGCACGACCTCGTCATGGGACAGCACGAGGCAGAACTTCTCGGAAAAGGCGTAGGACATCTCGAAAGTCAGCAGGCCCTGATGGAACTTCCGGTAGAGGGGGTCCTTGGAAAGGTAGGTCAGAAAATCGTTCATCCAACCCAGGTTCCATTTGTAATGGAAGCCGAGACCCCCGTGATCGAGAGGATGGGTCACGCCGGGAAAGGCCGAGCTCTCCTCCGCGATCATCAGGCGGTTGGGCACATGCTGAGCTACCACGGAATTCAGATGCTTGAGGAACTCCACCGCTTCATGGTTGGTGTTGCTGCCGTCCGCATTCGGGATCCAGGCCCCGTGTTCGCGGGCGTAATCCAGGTAGAGCATCGAGGCGACCGCGTCCACCCGCAGACCGTCGATATGGAACTCGTCCAACCAATAAAGCGCGTTGGCGATCAGGAAATTGCTGACCTCGTGCCGGCTGAAGTTGAAGATGCGCGTGCCCCATTGCGGATGGCTGCCTTTGCGCGGATCCTCGTGGGCGTACAGCGAAGTGCCGTCGAAAAGGTCAAGGCCGTGCAGGTCGGAGGGGAAATGCGCCGGTACCCAGTCCAATAGGACGCCCAGTCCGGCCTGATGGCACTTGTCCACAAAGGACTTGAACTGCGACGGCGTGCCGAAGCGTTTGGTCGGCGCGTAATATCCGAGCACCTGGTAGCCCCAGGATTCATCCAGGGGATGCTCCTGGACCGGCATCATTTCGATATGCGTGTATCCCATGCCTTTGGCATAAGGGATCAGGCGCTCTGCCAGTTCATCGTAGGAAAGGAAACCCGACTGCCGTCCCGGGTTCTTCTGCCAGGATCCCAGATGGACTTCATAGATGGAAATGGGCTTGTCTTCGGCCTGCACGTGGGGGCGGACGCCGCTCCACGCCTGATCGTTCCAGGTATAGGGGGCCGGATCGGTGATGATGGATGCCGTGCGGGGCCTGAGCTCGGCCTCCTTCGCGTAGGGGTCCATTTTTTCCACCTTGGCCCCGCCCAAAGTGTGGATGAGGAATTTGTAAGCCTGGCCAGGCTCGAGTCCGGGGATGAAAATCTCCCAGATGCCGGAGAAGGACAGCCTGCGCATCATGTGGCTGCGGCCGTTCCAACCGTTGAAATCGCCGATGACGGCGGCCCCGCGGGCATTCGGCGCCCAGACGGCGAAATGCACGCCTTCATGTCCCTGGTGCTGGATGCGGTTCGCTCCCAGGCGCTTCCAAATCTGATAATGCGTTCCCTTGGCGAACAGGAACATGTCATAGTCGCTCAGCACCGGGAGGATGGCGTAGGGATCCTCGTACTCAGTGACCAGGCCGGAATGATAGGTGGCGCGGATGCGGTAGGGGAAGAATTCCAACCGGTCCGGGAACAAGGCCTCGAAACAGCCGCTTCCCGAAGCGTACTCACACTCAATATGGCCACCATGTGGCCCGCCAACTTGTGGCCCACCATCTTCGCAGAGGATCTCGACCTTCTTGAATTGGGGATTATAGACCCGGATGATTCCGCAGGTCTGACGGTTCACCGTGATATGGTGATAACCGAACTTGGAGAAGGGATCGGTGCTTTCCAGATTTTCCAGAAGCTGCATTTCCTGGGGAGGTAACAGGCATTTTTTCATCGCAATTCAAAATTAGTTATTCGCCGCACCCGGTGCCGAAATTCCATCAGGATATGGGATTTCCAGGAACCGGATTTACCTTGGATGCAGGATGGAAAGCGATGAAATGGGAAAGACAAACCCAGACCCCGGCGCCGGAATCCCCCTTGTGGGAAGTCCCGGACCGGGGCGGGTTAGTGGCGGAATGGACGGGACTTGAACCCGCAACCCCTAGCGTGACAGGCTAGTACTCTAACCAATTGAGCTACCACTCCGTGTTAGTTGGTGGGCGTTGAGGGACTTGAACCCCCGACCCTCTGCGTGTAAAGCAGATGCTCTAAACCAACTGAGCTAAACGCCCGAAACCTACTTCTTTCCTTCCTTATCCTTTCCCATCAGAATGCTGATGGGCAGAACCACCGCAAAGGCGAGGATGAGGACGAAAGGCGCAACGTTCAAGGCAAGCTTGTTATCAGCCGGCTTCAAACCCAGGAGATAGAACCCGATCACCAGCAAGACGGCGCCGATGAGGAGCCCGAGATAATTTTTCGATGTGAAAAAGTCCTGCATCTTGCCTTCTGACGAGGTTCCCGTTCTTGGGAGGAGGAAAAATAAGATAGAATGATGGAGAGTTCAAGGGAATCTGCGGTTAAAACGATGAATTTCACTCGAATGGATCAAGGACCCAAAATGGCCACTCCGAGTCTTACGTCGGGAACCCGGATTTCTCATAGGCCTTGATGATATCTCTCACCAGGCGGTGGCGAACCACGTCTTCCACGGAAAGCTCGATTTGCCCGATGCCTTCGATGCCATGCAGGATTTTACGGGCATGGGCGAATCCGGATTTCTCGAACTTGTCGAGATCAACCTGGGTTTCGTCGCCCGTGAGCACGGCCTTGGAATTGATGCCGATTCGAGTCAGGAACATCTTCATCTGCGAGATGGAGGTGTTCTGGGCTTCGTCAAGGATGATGAAGCTCTTGCCAAGCGTCCGTCCGCGCATGTAGGCCAGGGGCGCGATTTCAATGGAGCCTCCGTCCCAATGCTCCTTCAGCTTTTCCGCAGGCAACATCAGGCTCAGGGAGTCGTAGAGCGGCCGCATATACGGACCGATCTTGTCGCCGATGGCGCCGGGCAGGAAGCCGAGGCTTTCTCCCGATTCCACGGCTGGTCGCACGAGGATGACTTTTTCGACGAGCTTCTTCTCCAAGGCCTGCACGGCCATCGCGACCGCCAGGAAGGTTTTGCCCGTTCCCGCCGGGCCGCCGGCCAGTACGATATCGTGCTGTTTGATGACATTGATGAAGCGGGCCTGTCCGCGAGTTTTGGGCTGGACCGGGTTTCCGAAGCGGTCGATGAGGATGGGCTTTTCCAGATGAGGGGCGAAGTCCCCGGGAGCGCCCGGCTCACCGGTCGACGAGAAACCCGAATCGCCGGGTTTGCCTCCGGCAGATCCTCCCGCGAGGATCTCCTGGACATAGAAATCGGTGAGCTGGTGCCCGGTCCGCAGTGCGTCGCGCATCCGTTCGACGGCGGCGCGGGCGTTACGGACCTGGATTTCCTCCCCGGACTGGATGGTGATGCCGGGATTGCGGGTTAAGAGCTTTACGTGGTAGGTACGCTCCAGACGGATGAAGTTTTTCTCTCCCTCTCCCGCCAGCTGGATTTTTTCGTCATCAGTGGCGGCCAGATTGAAGGAAAACAATATGCCCCTTAGTTCCCGGATTTGGCGGTGTTGCGGTTCTTTTCTTCGCGGAGCTCGTGGGCCCTGCTCTCGGCATCCTCGGCGGAACGGCGGGCCTCCTCAAGTTTCTGGTTCTGGGCCGGTTCCGAGTTTGCGCTCGCATCCGACATTGAGGAAGCGGCGGATTTGCTTCCGGCGCATCCCGTCATCGCCACCACGGTTGCCAGGCAGGCGGCAAACGCAACGGTACCCACAAAGCTCTTGAACCTTGAAACCATTCGATTCTCCATGATTTTCCCCTTAACTTAGAGCAAAGGGTGCGGTTAGTCAATAAGCAAAGGGAGAAATCTAACCGAATAGGGCCGGGAAACCAATCCCCTACCGGGGCAAAGGGGAAGGCGCGCGAAGCCGTGGGTTAAGTGGGTAAAGGGTCCAAAGGGGTTCCGTGGTGGCCGATCCGGTTCACCGAAAACCTCAAACGCCGGGACTGGTACCTTACTTCGACTGCCGGTGCCTGGAAACCCGGGCTTCCAATCCGGTCTCCCGATCCCCGGCCGGAAGGTTAGTTTGTCGATAGGTGTCAAATGAACTTGCTATTTTGGCCTGCCTGTTAATACTTTTTGTGACATTCGGGGGATTGCCCACAGGCTGAAAGGTTTATGCAAGCGGATTTGCGGTCGATGCTCGAAACCATCAAGGGAACCTTGGTGAATACTGATCTCATCCACGATTCGGTGGATCTCGTTTACGTCGGCTCGGATCTCAACGAGCTTACCGATGACCTCACAAATATCATGCTCGTCACGAATCTCGTGCATATCAGGCTGATGGAGGTCGCGGAAGAAG
>JBDSIO010000408.1:0-7065 GCA_039917895.1 Fibrobacteria bacterium
TAAGACCAAGGTCCGAGGGTTCATGCGCTCGCTACAAAAAGCGCCGGAGAGGGTCAGGAGTTTTTTCCAGGAACGACACGTTCGGTATGCTTCATGCATGTAACATAATCAGTGAGACGGGTAGTAAACGGACATATTGACCTGACCCAGGGGGCCCGCTTAGCGGGTGGTACTTCTTATGCCACGGCTTTTGTCAGCGGTGTTTGCGCTTTGCTATTGGCCCAAAATCCGAGTCGCACCCCGGCGCAAATTCTGCAATTACTTTCTTCCACGGCTGATGACCAGGTTGGGATACCCACTGAAGATACGCCAGGTAAAGACAAATACCATGGTTGGGGAAGGGTGAATGCATTTCGCGCGCTCTCGGTGGCCAATGCGATACAGCGATATAGCATCACAAACCGTCGAAATTTTTTGGTTTCCAGACCTCGAACCAGCTTTATTTGGGAGGACCGTTCCTTTACGGTGGATGGGCGGAAGCTTCAACTCTTCCCGCGTCCGTAACGCCCTTTAAAATGTAAAACCTCGGTGAACCCCATCTCGGCAGGTTTCCTGCCTCGAGTTATTTGATCGGCCGCCACCCCAAAGAGGCCCCCTCCCCTCCGTCTCAGGTCACATACTTTCAGGGACTCCTTTTTTTGTTTCAAAGATTTAGGCCTTTACTCCACTGCCGGGGCCTCCGAGTTTTTGTAATTCGATCGTAAGCGTTCGGTGAATACCATGGCCCGGCAAACTGGTCCACGGCATAGCGGGCCCCCCGGCCTGACGCTTTACGGCCAGGTCGCGCATGATCATACCCGCGTTCTGAATTATTACGCCAACCCCTCATATCAGCCATTCGTCCAGAAGCCCAAGGATTGGTACTGGGCCATCCGCCTGGAGTCGGCTATCTGAGGATTCCATCCCCTGCCCCTCTTTTATGGGGCCGGCGCTATCGAGATCACGGTCAGGTGAGATATCCACCAGGAAGGTGTAAGCGACCCTGAGATTCCATTACTTGGGCAGCAAGTCCTTGATTCCGGCGTACCAGATACCGGCCATGTAGACGTACCCCTGATTGTTCGGATGCATGCTGTTGTTGGTGAGGCTGGACAGGGGCATTTTACTCACATCGACCCCGATGATGTGACGGCCCTTCGCGACTTGGGACTGGATGATTGACGGGAACTTGTTGATGTAGGCCAGTCGCGCGGCGTTGGCCGCATCCGTTTGGGCCTGAGTGTGTCCCCCATTCGAATTCCCGATGGGCGTGTTCTGCGCAAGCACAATCAGGGCATTCGGCGCGTTTTGCGCAATCTTATCGATCAGCGCCTCCAGGCGCGTGGAAATGGTTGCCTTGTCCTTTGTGAAAAATTCATTGGCCCCGATATGCAACAGGATGATATGCGGACCATCGTTCAGCGCGGGGCTGGGTACCAGGGAGGAAATCCCGCCATAAATATCGCCGTACTCGCTGATACCGGGATCGATGGTCCAGCCGCCATGGCCTTGGTGCGAGCGCGGGAAGGCCGTGCCTGAAACCGTAGTCGGCCCCTTCGACAGTGATCCGACGAAGGTGACCTTCTGTTTGGCCGCGACGATTAGAGCGAAAAGCTGGGAGCGGTAGCCGGCGCCGTCCGATGAAGCGGCACCCTCCGTGATCGAATCGCCGAAGGGCAGGATCTTGCAGGGATTCCCGTTGGTGGGACAGGGTTTATACACGGTCGTCGCGTCAGGTTCCAAAGTCACGTTAACCGTGGTATCGTAGGAAGCAAGACCGATCTTCATCGGTGAATAGCCTGCGGCAGTGATAGTGAGCGTATCGACCGCCGCCGCCATTTTCGCGAGCATCCCTGAAGCCGTTCGTGGGTTCGAAATCGTGAAATTACCCTCAGAAATACCATCCTGCGCTCGAAAAGAACGGAAAGTCCGGACGTATGCGCCAATGGACGCCTTAACGATCAGCATCTGATTGGAACGGGGAAGGTTTGCGATATTCAGATGATAGACGCCGGGTTGCGCATTCGGAAGCGACACTTTTTTCTGAAGGTCGCCGTTCACATTGAATACTTCAATCTTCAGGAGGGATGTCTTGCTCACGGTGAATTCCAGGATGCCCCGGTCCAGCCTCATGCTTTCCGTAAGCGTCCCTGACATGGAAAGATTTGATGTGCCGGACCTGACTATGGAATACGTTCCATCCGATCCCGTAGTGTCCTTCATACCGTTCTGCATCAAGGACACCACGGCATTGGCCACCGGTTGACCAGAGCCATTGGAAATGCGTCCGGTCACCTTGATGGTTTGGGCGTGGAGAGTCGATCCGGCAGCGACGATCAACCCGAAAGCAATGATTCGTTTCATGGTGAAATCCAGGGGAATGGTTTGGTACTGCCCTAATTTAACTTCGGCCGTCGCTCCCAGCTTAGGGAATAATCGGTGTTGGCGTCCTTGAAGTAATAGAAAAACCAACGGACGATATAAATTTCTAAAGCCCCACTGGATTTCCAGTCCCGGCCCGGACAACCGGAACAATTTATGGGATTCATACTTCTAAAACTCAAACACGGTTCTGATTAGGAGGCTTGATTCTTGGAATCAGGGTTATATTAGGGCTGCGCATAAGGAAGGCAGTAAATGAACGGAAAAGCCTCTTTATACTCTGTCGCCGTATTCGTACTCACCGCTGCCATTTCCGGCTTCGCGCAATGGGATCCCATCTTCTGGGATGGAAAATTCCATCCAATTTGGAACAAGCAGGACTTTTCCAACTGGATGGAGCATTCCAGCAATTGGGGTACCCAGGACCTGGGCACGGATAGCGCAGCCATCGTTTTGGATGCCAAGTCTCATCGCGGCAATATGACCCATATGATCTATAACAGAAAGATCAGCGGCAATATGGAAGCGCGCGTGGTTATGCGCATGCCCACCACCGGCGGCGCCAGAGCCGGTTTCCTGTTCCGGTCCCGGTGCCGGTCGGCTATCGGAACCCTGGAGAATTCCTGCGGGGGCAGTCCTTGGGAAGTCTGCGGACCTCAGATGAGTTTTGGCTCCTCATACAGCGGGGAAATCGCCAATAGCTGCAAAGGTTTTTGGGATCCCCCCGAAGGGACCGTCACCGGCGGTACCGCGAGTGCCCCTCCCAAACTGATTAACAATCTCGCCGTTTGCCGGGAGTCCACCGATTTATTTTCCGTCCAACACTGGAACGAATATCGTGTACGGGTCTTTAACGATACCGCCTGGACCTTCATCAACGGAGTCATGTGCGCCAAGCTCTTTTTGGATGATACGACCGAAACGCAGGCGACCACCCCGGGCCTGATCAGCTTGAAATATGAATCCACGCTAAAGATCGAATTCAAAGACGTCGAGCTCCGGAACAGCGATATCGATTCCACCACTGTATCCGCCCGATCCCGCCACCCGGGCGCCTCAGGCTTCGCCATTCAGGGCGCCCCAGCTTCCGTTTTCTACAAGGTTCCGGTGGCCGGCAAGTATTCGCTGCGCATTGCCGATATGCGCGGCAAGCTGGTGAAAATCCATTCCGGAACGGGCCCGGTCGCCCATGCGAACCTTCCGCTGGGAACTTCGGGACTGTTCCTGGCCGAAATCCGGTCCCCCGGCTGCTCCTTCACGACCAAGTTCGTAGCGGATTG
This sequence comes from Fibrobacteria bacterium, assembly GCA_039917895.1. Lineage (GTDB taxonomy): Bacteria > Fibrobacterota > Fibrobacteria > UBA11236 > UBA11236 > Chersky-265. Next base: position 3,642 of record JBDSIO010000408.1, read on the forward strand.
ATGACGAACACGATCACATGGAATAATTTCCTCTACATCATTCTCGCGCTAACTACCGGATTTACGATTTCCTGCAAGAAAGATCCATCCGCTTCCATTTCAAAACCCGCGCCCATTCCCATCCCGATAGACGTATCCCCTCCCGTTCCCAAAACCGATACGGCGGCCAAAAGCCACTTCCTTAAGAGGGTGGATTCGGTGATCACGAAAAACGGGATCGGTGTGGTAAGACTGGGTATGACATTGACGGAATTGAAAAAAATATTCCCACTTGCGAAATTCGAAAGCCAGGAGGACGGGGCTGGCGTGACTTGGATGGAGTTTACCACCGAGGCCGGAGATACCATGTCATTGCATGTCGATCCCGGCGAATCGGATTCTTCCGCGTCCGCCATGTGGGATCACGAGATCGATTATATCGATATCTCCTCGGCTGTATATGCGACCGAAAGCGGCGTACGGGTCGGGGACCTGATCTCGGATGCCGAAAGGAAAATTTACCCGGAGGCAATCTGAATCAGGGAATGATGATTTTTTGCGCTGCCGTGCTGCCGCCCCCGCGCACCGTCACCATATACACGGCGCCGGATTCGCCTTTGAAGGCGAACTGGTGTTGACGCGTATTCGCGGTCGCGATCAGCTGGCCCTTGGTATCGGTCACTTCCACCTTGACTTCTTCCCGAAGGCCGGCCAGGCGGATTATGCCCGAGGCATAGGAGACTGTGTAGGCAAGGCCGGACCTGGCGGAAGCCCGCGGATTCACTTCGGTCGTCTTGTCGAGGGAATACTGCTTGAAAAAGTCCCAGATATGGTCCGCCTGGTTCCCGTTCGACTGGGCGGGCCAGCGGTGTCCATGCCCCCCGATGGAGTCTATGATCACTTGGGTGTTCCCCTCGCAAGGACCGTATGTCACACGCGCCCTCTTGGTGTTCGGAGTGGAGGCGGGATAGGGTTTGGACGCGATTCCGGTGGTGGGGCACTTGTTACGTTGCAGCCAGGTGTCGCGGGATTTCAGAAAATTGGTCGCGCCTTCCTGGGCCCCCCAGGTGAGGTAAATCGGAATCGGGCGCTTGAGGCTGCAGGTCGCGCTCGCGTTGGCTGTCCCTGATATGGGCGCTACCGCCGCGAATATGTCGGGGTAGTTGCAGGCGGCCGAGAAGCTGATGAATCCCCCTTGGGAGAACCCCGTCATGTAGACGCGTTTCCTGTCCACCTTGTACCGGGCGTCCATCGAATCGAGCAAGGCGAAGAAGTAGGGAAAATGGGTCGTGCCTGTCATGTCGGACCAGGTTCCGCTGCCGCAATTGGCGGCCGCGCAGGTATAGACGCAGATATACTTCTCCCGGTCCGCGGTGGCATCGGTGCCGCCCATTTTCTCGAACCAGCCGCCGCTATCGGTCATTCCATGGACGTAGAATACCACCGGCGGCTTCTCCCCCAATCCGGTGGGCACGCGGATGAGCGCGGCGTGTTGCTTACCCCCGACTTGGAGTTTCAAGATGAATGACGGGTTTTGAGCGGAGGCGGATGCCGCCAGCGAAATAATGAAAGCCGCCGCGATGAGGCCTATGCGAATCATGGGATCTCCTTTACTATTGTCAGGCCTTGTACCCTTTGTCGATTGATAGTACCGGTATACCCGCCAATATACGGCGGAAAGCCCAGGGTGCCTTTACAAATTTGTCGGCCCGTCACGAATGAAGTGGCTAAGAAAGGTATTTGCTGAGTATGCGTCCCCCTAAATCCACATGTCCATAGCTGCAAGCAGGTCTCAAGGTGGGATTTTCTGTTCACTTTTAACCATCTGTGAACTCCCCACTCGTTGTTTACAGGTGTAAACAGAAATTTGAGCGTTGAAAATAAACCCCCGAAAGCGCCATGGATCTCGAAATCGACCTCAGGGGGATTGGACTTGGGGCATGAAGCGGCCACCTGCCGTAGCCAACGGGGCCATGCGAGGATTATGCGGGCTCGCGCAGGAACTCCAATATTCCCGGCAGTCGGGAGGCGTCTTCATAAGCTGCGCCGGAAACCCACCCTGGCCTTCAGAGTCTGCCTGCGGTATCCATCCCCTAGGAGGGACGGGTCCGGGAGCAACGTGCGGGCGACGACGGTGATCTCGATACGGGCCAGGGAATCCAAGTTGGCCGGCAGCACGATCGAACTGTCCCGGTTGCTCATGAAATACCGATAACGCAGGGACTCAATGCCTTCCGCCAAGGGGAGTGAGTCGACCGCCACTCCGGCCCGGTTGACCGGCTTTTCATCCAATATGCGGAATTCCCCTGCCGCCGTGTCGCCGCCGATTCCCGTACTGAGATGCAATCGCTTCTTATCCATGGGGTACAACTTGCCGGAGGACGGAAAGCGGGCCTTGTCGCCCGTGAGGACGATCTGGGCCTGATTCTGGGAGATCAGCAGTCTAATGGCCTTGATAGGCCCCTCCACGACCTTGCCCTCTCCCTCAACCGCGGCGAAGCCGGCCGGCCGGAACCACGTGGTGTCGGCCATGGGCACGCGGTAGATGGTTTCGATGGAGGTGCTGACTGGGTCCAGGGTCGCAGCCGACGACCGTTTGGCTGTATTCACCTTGATCAGGAGGTCGGACCCGGCCGTCTCAAGGCTACGGAGGTCCGTGGGCAGGGCTAGGCCTGCATGCATCAAGTAATTCCGGACTTCCCGCAAGGCGAATTGGCCGTTCAGACGCATTTCCGAGAGGCTACCCTGGACCAGCATGTTCTTGTTCTGGGCCTTGTACAGGTACATGATGCTGATAAGGACCAGCAAACCCAAGATGGAGGCCACTATTACCTCGATCAAGCCCAGGCCCCGTTGTCCCCGGGAATGCGCGGGTGAATGGCCGATCATTGCTTGTAGAGGATGGTGGTGAAGACCTTCTCCGACTGTGACTTGGCTTGGCTTATGAAGCGGACCCGCAAGGTGATATAGCGCAGGCTCGAGGTATCCAACGTGCCGAAATTGCCGACATCGGTGGCGCGTACGCCCCGGACCGTGACGAGGACCTTGGTAGTCGTATCCTGAGAATGGGGAATATATACCCCGTTCAGCCGCGAGATATCCGCGAGGGACATGATGTGCAACTCCTCCAGGACCTCCTTGGAGGCCGTCACCGCATCGCCGTACACCTTGGAGCGGGCCTGACCCGTCTTCGAGGTGCGCGCGCTCATTACCAGTACGGAGGCGCCGATGCTGATGAGCAGGGTGGCGACGAGCACTTCCAGGATGCTGAAGCCGCCTTGGTGGCATCCGGCGGATCTCGCGCGCGGTTTCATAGGACCTTGGCCATCCCGGTGGCGGGCAAAAGCCGCACCTTTCTGGCGTAGATTGGGTTAGACCGCTGGAGCGTCACCAAGAGGGCCGATCCCGCCGATCCCGCGATGCCCCTGGACTCGAAGCATACGAT
>JBDSIO010000409.1:0-56025 GCA_039917895.1 Fibrobacteria bacterium
TGCATACCAACGCCTATGACGAGGCGGTCACCACGCCCACGGAGGCTTCGGTGCGCCGGGCCATGGCCATCCAATTGATCATCAACCGCGAGCTGGGCCTGGTGAAGAACCAGAATCCCATGCAAGGCAGCCATTTCCTGGGGGAACTCACGAACATGGTCGAGGCCGCCGTCCTCCGCATCTTAGGAGAACTGGACGCGCGCGGCGGCGTGCTGGGCGCAATGGAGGCCGGCTATCAGCGCAGCCGCGTCCAGGAAGAGTCCATGGTGTATGAACGCCGCAAGGCGAGCGGCGAAATGCCCATCATCGGCGTGAATACCTTCCTGAAACCCGCATCAGGAGAAGTCGCTGAGGCTGCCGGCGCGGCGGAAATAATCCGGAGCACGGAAGAAGAGAAACGGGACCAGGTGGAGCAGGTGCGCGCCTATGGCAAGCGCTTCGCGAAGGAAGCGGTACCGGTTTTGGAGCGGCTTAAGGCGGCGGCCCGGCATGGCGATGCCGCGAAGGGTGGAACGGGCGGAACGGGCGGAAGGGGCGGAAACCTGTTCGCGGAATTGCTGGAGGTTTCCAAGTATTGCACGTTGGGGGCCATCTCCAAAGCCTTGTTCGAAGTGGGCGGCGCCTATCGCCGCAACACCTGATAACCGGCCTGCGTTGTAAGTAGGCCGGTTAGTTATTCCGCATCGGGCGAAAGGGTGACTTTGAACTCGTCGCGGCGGTTCTGGGCCCAATCGGTTTCCTCATGGCCGATGGCATTGGGCTTCTCCTCGCCATAGCTGATGGTCTTCAAACGCGACGGGTTGATGCCGTAGTTCGTCAAATAAGCTTTGACCGTGTTGGCGCGCTTCTCACCGAGGGCGAGATTATACTCGTCAGTGCCGCGTTCATCCGCATGCCCGTCGATTTGAACGGTGACCCCCGGCGCTTGCTTCATCAACTCCGCGGCTTTGGCCAGCAAATCCTTGGCCGTTTCGGGAAGCGTCGCCTGATCATACGGGAAATACACGGGCTTGAACGCTTCGGCGAGCAAATCCTGGATCCGCACCTTGGTTTCCTGCGGCGTCGGGGCCATCGTTACGGCCTTCGGCTCCTGAAAAACGGGCGCCTTCGGCTCGGCGCGGGCTTCCTGCTTGGGCTTCTTGGAGCAGGCCGAGAGCGAGAGCGAAAGCGCGAACGCTCCCAATATGGAAACGGATAGGAATGACGTATACTTCATGGAAAATCCTCCGAAAGGAACATGGGCGTTACCGGGATAAAAATAATTATCCGCATCGTCCTTGAGTTAGTCCAAAGTCGCCTCATTTTCCCAAGATCCTTTTTGCTATTTTGGGTCCTGTCCGCCGGATCCCACAGCCGAGATACCTGCCAATGCCTCTGCCCCCGCAATCCCCACCCGCCCGGGCCATCATGGTGCTGGGGACCTCCTCCCATGCGGGTAAAACCACGGTGGCCGCCGCCATCTGCCGATCGCTGTTCCGCAAGGGATACCGGGTCGCGCCTTTCAAGGCACAGAACATGTCCCTGAATTCCTGGGTCACCCCGGAAGGCGCGGAAATCGGGCGGGCCCAGGCCTTGCAAGCGCGCGCTGCCGGCATCGAGCCCCATGCCGACATGAACCCCATCCTGCTCAAGCCCGCCGGCGGCCAGGTCATGCAGGTGGTGGCACTGGGCAAACCGATTGGCGTTGTTTCCGGCCGGGAATACTATCGCCGCAAGGCGGAAATGCGATCTCTGGTCCATGCCGCCTATGATCGGCTGGCGAGCCGGTTCGAAGTGGTGGTACTGGAAGGCGCGGGCAGTCCGGCGGAAATCAATTTGCGTGCGGAGGATCTGGTCAACCTGTCCATGGCCGAGCATGCCGGAGCGCGGTGCTTTCTGGTGGCCGATATCGAGCGGGGCGGCGTTTTCGCCTCCATCCTGGGAACTTTGTCGCTGATCGAACCGCGGCACCGTTCTCTGATCGCCGGGGTTCTCATCAACAAATTCCGCGGCGACGAATCCCTGCTGGATTCCGGAATACGGGAAATCCAATCCCTGACCGGCGTGCCGGTCTTGGGTGTGTTGCCCTATCTGGAAGGATTGGTCCTGGAGGAAGAGGATTCCCAGGGATTGCGCGATTCGGAGGTCCAAGGAGAGGCGCGGATAGATATCGTTGTGATCCGTTTCCCCTTTCTCAGCAATTTCACGGATTTCCAACCTTTTATAGGAAAAAAAGGCGTGCGGCTCCGCTATGTGGACCAGGCCGAATCCGTGGGGAATCCGGATTTCATCATCTTACCCGGAAGCAAGAATGTGCGCCTGGATGCCGATTTCCTGCGAAGCAAGGGTTTGGACAGGGTGTTGTCCGCAGCGGCGGAAAGAGGGATTCCCCTGTTCGGGATCTGCGGCGGATTCCAAATCCTGGGAAAACGCATCCGCGATCCTTTCGGGATCGAAGGCGAGCCCGGGGAAACCGAGGGGTTGGGATTGTTGGCGATTGAGACGGTTTTGGAAAAGGAAAAAGAGGTAAGCCGCGTGGATGCGGAGAACGTGGGCCTGCCTTTCCTGGATTCGGACGCCGTCTGTACCGGCTACGAGATCCATATGGGACGCACCGAATCCCTGGAAGAGGCCGCTCATGCTTCGGATGCGAACACCCGGCAGTCCTTGCAGCCTGTGCTCCGCCTACTCCGCAAGAACGGAGCGGTTTGCGAGGGATTTTCCGGTTTCAAATCGCTTTCCCAGCCGGTAAGCGGATGCTATCTGCACGGTTTATTCGATCGGCCCGAAGTCCTGCAAGCCTTATTCCGCTGGCTTTCCAGCCGCAAAGGCCTGGATTGGACCGATTCGCATCCCTCGCCGGCGGATGCCGGCAATCGGGCCGAACCCGATGAGTTGGAACGTATAGCCGACTGGCTGGAGTCTCGTTTCGATCCTGCCACGCATTTGCGATAACCGACGCTAAGAACGCAAATCCCATGCTTTTAGGACCCAAAAGGACCCAAAAAAATTCCCCCCTAAGGAGGAAAAGTTTAATTAGGGGGTAGGGACGACCCTGCTTGGTGGGTCCGGACCACGCCCGTGGTTTTCCCGTGAAAAGGGGTGACGATGAACCGCTTCTCTGGGGCCGAACCCGTCAATACCGATGCGACTTCTCTCGCGGCTTACTTGAGGGAGATAGGCCGGAACCGGATTCTCTCGAGGGAAGAGGAGCGTAGCCTTATCGATCGCATCGCCCAAGGCGACAAGCTCGCGTACCATGAGTTGATCACTGCCAACCTCAAGTTCGTCGTTTCCGTGTGCCGCCATTTCCAGAACCAGGGTTTGCCGTTGATCGATCTGATCAGCGAAGGTAACCTCGGGCTCATCAGGGCAGCCCAATGTTTCGATGGCACGCATGCCTGCCGCTTCATCAGCTATGCGGTGTGGTGGATCCGCCAGCGCATCCTGCGCGCGCTCGCCGAGCAATCACGGTTCCTGACCATCCCAGTCGCCAAAGCAGCGGCCATGCGCAGGATTGCCGTGGCCGAAAAGATCCTGGCACAGAGGAACTCCCATCCCGCTTCGCCGGATGAGGTGGCTTCCTATCTGTGCCTGCGTGAGAAGGAAGTCCAGGATCTGCTTTTGATTGGGCAATTCTCCCTGCCCCTGAATGAACCTGGCGAAAGCGAAGAAGACGGAGCAAACGGCGACGGACTGGGCGAGGCAAACGGCATGGCTACGGATGCCGCGGCGGTGATGGACAGCATGAAACAGGGCGTATGGGAGGCCTTGGAAGGCCTGCGCGAAGTCGAGCGGGAAGTGCTCCGCTTGCATTTCGGGTTGGGCGCCGCGAACCCCATGAGCTTGGAGGAGATTGGCAACGCATTGGGAATGTCGCGGGCGAAGATCAGGAAGATCCGCGACGAGGCCATGAACCGTTTGCGGCATCCTGTGCGCAGAATCCGTATTGGGGAATTAATCTGAGAGGGGCATCCCGCTCCAGGGATGCTTAGCGAATCCACGCATGAGGCAGTCAGGAACCAGGGGACAATTATGGACTCGAAAAAAACCATTTTGATCGTGGACGACAATGACGAAATCGTCGAACTCGTCAAATGCATGCTTTCGCTGCAAGGCTATGAAACCATTGATGGATGCAGCGGGGAAGACGCGCTTTACCTCAATGAGCGGTACCCTTTTTCGATCCATCTTCTCATCACCGACATTCGCATGAGCCCGAACATGAACGGCTGCGATCTCGCCCACGCGATGCGCATCGTCCGGCCCGGGATCAAGGTGGTTTACATGTCGGCCTTCACCGAAGACAAACGCGTGGAGGAGGAAGTATGCGCCGGCCAGGCCCATTTCCTCCGCAAGCCCTTTTTCAAGAAGGATCTCCTCAAGGCCGTGGAGGCGGTGATGGAAGAGGCCGCGGCGCCCCATTGACTCCCGCAACGCCTCAGCGTCGTTTCCCGCCCTCCGGATTTGGTTTCAATAGCCGGAGGATGGATTTCCCGTTGAGGTTTTTTCGACTTTAGCCCCTATTCCCAAGGCCAAGGCCCGCCCCGCATTGTCGCAGGCCAGAAAGGATATTATCTTCGGAAGAGCCCTTTCCCGGAGCTTTTCTGAACGACACGCAAGATTCCGCCGGCCTCTCAGCGTCCCTGATGGAACTGCATCACTCCGTCACCAAATTGATCAAGGTGATCCAGGAAAACGCAGCCGACATGGATCGCGGAGGCCAAGTGCTTGACAAGCTTCCGATGCTGGATTTCTACAATGACGAGTTGCTGCGCAACATCAACGCCATGCGGACGGGCAGCTAAAAACCGGCGTTCGGCCCGGTCGCCGGGTCTTCCGCCTCGCTACAACCCGGTATTCACCAAGGTCGGCAGGGTCATCCGGACCTTCTGCATCTTCTGCCCGTCCATCTCCAGGATCTCGAAGGTGAAATCCTTGAAGCGGATCAGGTCGCCTTTCTCCGGCACTTTTCCATGCACGAAGAGGATGAACCCGCCTAAGGTGTCGATCTGTATGTCAGGATCCTCCGGCTTCAGCGAGAGGGAAAGCTCCGCATTCAGATCGGACAATGAGACTATCGGATCCACCAGGTAAATGCAGTCATCGATCTTGCGGATCTTCAGGGTCTCGGTCTCATCCTCATCATGGATCTCGCCCACGATCTCCTCGAGAATGTCCTCCAGGGTGATGAGCCCGGCGGTGCCGCCATATTCGTCCACCACGATGGCCATGTGGATGTGCTTGCGCCGGAACTCGCGCATCAGCTCGCCGATCTTCTTGGTGCGCGGCACGAAGTAGGCTTCGCGCACCAAGGTCTGCAGACGGAAACCCGGCCCGCGGATCTCGTCCCGCATGTTGATCAAATCCATGGTATGCAGGATGCCCTGGATGCTGTCGATGGAATCCTTGTACACGGGAATACGCGAGCATTTCTCATCCGCGATCAGATCCCGCACCTCGCGGAAGGAGGCCCCGATTTCCAGGGCGGCGATGTCCACCCGCGGAGTCATGACTTCCTTCACCTGGGTTTCCCGCAGGTCGAAGATGCTGCGGATCATCTCCTTCTCATCGTCGCGCAGGCCGCTGCGATCGGGATTCTCGTCGTCCACCGGCGGCGCCAGCTTTTGCAGGTTGGTCTCGCCCAGGAAGCTCAGCTTTGGATCAATGCCCAGCTTGCGCAGGGCCAGGTCATGGGTCTGGAACAGGAGTTCGCCCAATTTTCCCATGAAAAAGAAGCTATACAGCTTATAGGCGCGCAGCGCCCATTTGCCCAGCGAGGGGGAAAAAGCCTGGGCCAGGACTGGGAACAGCCAATGCGCGATGGCGAACGCGAATAGGATGCTGACGAATCCCAGGGTGATCAAACTGGCTTGCGGAAACAGAAAGGCCAAATAATGGGCGCCGGCCAAAAGCGCGCAGCCGTCGAGCAGGAACCGGCCCACGCTCAAGGATTCAAAAAAACCTGGTTTTTCCCACAGGGCGATCGACCTTTCCACGATGGCCTTGGTCAGCGTCGACTCCCCGTTCAGGGAATGCACCGAGTTCTGCCCGCGGAAGAATCCGGTTACGGTCTTAATTCCGCTCAGAACACCGCTGGCCGCTGCCGCGAGGAAGAAAAACAGAAGGCATTTAAGGGGGGAGGTGGGGTCCACTGTGTGCTGATTTTTGGTGAATCGAGGCGATCACACGGGTTCAATATAGATCATTTCAGGGTTTGAGATAGAAGTCTTCCCGGATCCGCATGGCTTTCCGGTCCCTGGCGTTCATATGGTCCATTCCGGCCAAATGCAAAGCTCCATGGACGACCAACCGCCGCAATTCATCGAAAAAGGAGTTTTTCCAACGGGGCGCCTGTTTCTGCGCTTTCAGGGTCGCAATGTAAATCTCGCCGAAAACGTCGCCCTCTTCATTTTCCTCTTCGTAGATGAAGGATAGCACGTCCGTGGCTTTATCCAGGTTCCGAAACCGGCGGTTCAAATCCCGCATGTACGCATTGTCGCAAAAGACCAGATTCACCGAACCGGGCGTTTTCGGCAACTCGGCGCGCAACACCTTTTCGGCCAGACGGACCAGTTCGCGGAGATGGGGCGGGGGAAGGGGGCCGATATCGGCCCCGGCGACTTTAAGGCCGCCTTTAGGCGAACGCGCCAACCGGCCTAGTCCTCGCCGCCGGCGTCACCGTCGTCGCCGGCTGCATCGGCGGTCCACTTGTTCAGCACTTCCAGCACCTTCTTGGCCTGGGCCACGGAAGAGATGTTGAACTTGCTTTTCTGCTTGTACTCGCCGTTCTGCTTCTGGTAACGGCGGATGGAAATCTTGGTCGCCTTGAAGCTGTTGGTGGCCTTGTCCAGCTCCTGGTATTTGAACATGATCGTGGTCCAGCCGCCCTTGGTCAGGACTTCCTTTTCCAGTTCCTTGACGAGCTGTACGCCCTCTTCCTCGTAATTGATGGTGATCTCTTCGACAGTGCTGGCGGCCATAAATCCTTTCGCTTAGCCCGATTCCGGGGAGGTTAAGTATAGGTAGGAACCGGGGGGGATGCAAAGACTGCGAGGGATTGGGAAGGAGTTGAGTGGGAGGGAGAGGGGCTTTTTGCGGCATTTCGTCGGGTCCTTGGTCCCTACGCCATCCCTTCGTACCTTTGCATTTATGTCTCCGAATTCCGTTTCCGCCGAATCCGTCGACCCCGTCCTGCTCCAAATCGAAGCCAAACTGGCACGGGGCGAACGCCTAACCGGCGAGGACGGATTGTTCCTGTACCAATGCGCGCCGCTTCCCTGGCTGCAAGTCCGGGCCGACGCCGCCCGCCGGTCCCGCCATGGGGAAGAGGCCTACTTCAACCGCAACATCCACTTCGAACCCACCAACAAATGCGTCTACGCGTGCAAGTTCTGCGCGTTCTACCGCCCCCCCAAGGCCACCGAAGCCGAGGGCGCGTGGGATTATTCCTTCGAGGACCTGAATCGCAAGCTCGATGCCTATCCCGTCGGCAGCCTCACGGAAATCCACGTTACCGGCGGGGTGCATCCCGATCGCGGTGTCGAGTACGGCGAGGCGCTTTGCGCGTTCATCAAATCCATCCGTCCCGAGTTGCACGTCAAGGCCTTCACCGCCGTTGAGATCACCTACTTCGCCAAGAAAAGCGGCATTCCGCTTTCCGTAGCGCTGGAACGCCTGAAGCGCGCGGGTTTGGATTCCCTGCCGGGCGGAGGCGCGGAGATTTTCGATCCCGAGGTCCGCAAAAAGATTGCCGGAGGCAAGGCCCCGGCCCATACCTGGCTGGAAGTGCACGAAGCCGCGCATCGCCTCGGCTTGCTGTCCAATGCCACCATGCTTTACGGCCATGTGGAGGAATACCGCCACCGCATCGATCACATGCTGCGCCTGCGCGACCTTCAGGATCGCACAGGAGGATTCAAGGCTTTCATCCCCCTGCGCTACCGCAACGAGGCCAATGCCTTGAGCCATATCCCCGAAGTGCCGCCGGAAGAGGACCTGCGCAACTATGCCGTGGCCCGGCTGTTCCTGGACAACATCCCGCATCTCAAAGCCTACTGGGTCATGCTGGGGCTGGAGATGGCCGCGCAGGCGTTGGATTATGGCGTGGACGATCTCGACGGAACCGTGGACGATTCCACCCGCATCTATTCCATGGCTGGGGGCATGGAGCACCCCGCGGTGACCTCCACGGAGCTCGGACGCATCATCCGCGCCAAAGGACGGGCGCCGGTGGAGCGCGATTCGGAGTACGAGAAGCTGCGCGCGGTGTGATTTAAATAGACTGCGGCCCGGCATTCGATTCGCCTGCGGCTGGGTTGTGGGCGACCCGATTTTCAGGGGCGTCCGGCGCGCAAGGTTTTCCCCGTCAGGTATTTGATTTCCTGCTTCAAATCTTTCGTTTCATAGGCACCATCGGCGGCGATGGCATAGCGCTTCTCCTCCTCATTCCAGGTCAGGAAGACGATGAAGGTGTCGCGCTTTTCGACCTGCTCGGTCCTCGGTTCGTAAAAATCCAGAATGGGGGATTTACTGTCGCCTTCCAAGGCGTGCTTGCGATCCACCAAAAGCAGGCTCGCATCGTGGGCTCCCAGCGCTTCGATTTCCGACCCCGGAGCGGGTTTCGTTTCAGGCTCGTCCTTGATGATCTCGATGATTTTATAACGGTACCACGGGCTTTGATGGGGAGGGTATTTCCCGGATTCATCCAACGGGATGTCCTCCACGCGGGAATACGGCGTGGCCTTCTGGACGACGAATATGCAATCGGACTTGTCGACCAAGGCCTGCAAGGTGATTTGCTTGGGGTGGACTTGACCCACAAAAGCTTCACTGATCAATAGGAGCATGGCCAGGGTTGTTTTCATCGACATAATATCAAAACCTTGCATCACCGGAACCTCCCTTTTCAACCTGGGCATGTAGATTTCCGCGCCCTGTGGGTGAAATCCGCCCGGGTTAAGAATACCGGTCGTTGAACCAAGGCTCCGCTGTATTGGAGTATCCGCGCAGTTCCCAGAACCCCAACAGATCCTGGGGAATGAACAGGATTTCCTTGATCCATTTCGCGCCTTTCCAGGCATACTTGCGGGGCGTGATCATGCGGACGGGGCCGCCGTGTTCGCGGGGCAGGTCGATGCCTTCCCAGCCATGGACCAGGAGCACATCGTCGTCCAGGCATTCGGAGATGGGGAGGTTGGTGGAGTAGCCGTCGTAGGCCTTGATGTGGACATGGGTGGCGTTTTTCTTGAGAATGGCTTTTTCGGCGAGAGTGCGGAAGCGGACGCCGGTCCAATGGTTGTCCATGCGGCTCCAGGAGGTGACGCAATGGAAGTCGGAGACGTCTTCCACCTGGGGCAGGGCCATGAAGTCCTTCCATTCGAGGACGTAGGGTTGTTCGACGTAACCTTTGACGGTCAGGGACCACATATCGCGGGGGATGGCGGGTTGCACGCCGAGATCGAGGACGGGCCAGTTCTTGACTTCATGCTGACCAGGAGGGAGTTGGGGCATGCCGTGGCGGTTGGCCGGGCCGGTTCCCTGCACTTCGGCTTCATCGGCGGCGCGACCGCCGGCCATCAGGCGCATGGCCTGGTCTTTTTCCAGATCCTTGGCATGTCCCTTCGCGGCGATGCGCATCTTGCCGCGGATCAAGGCCTGGTTGAAAGCGGGATCGGCGGCTTCCGGCGCATCGACCGAGTCGTTCGCGGCGTCTGCTCCATTCGTCTTCGGCTCGGGATTTTCAGGCTCTTGGGATTCCATATGCGGCCTCCATGGCTGGGCAACGGGTGGCTATCCAATCTAGCAATACCCCGGGAGTTCCTATCTTTCCCAACCAAATGAAACCGAACCGATTCCTGGAACGCCTCAAAGCCACAGGCGGCGGTAGCCTGCATTCCGCCGCGGCCTATCTGCTGGCCGTATGGTCGACCCATGCCCTGGTGCGGCTGCTGACGATCTTCCGCGATGACGCGTACGGATTTCCGTTCGTGGGCAAACCCGACTGGTACATTTTCCATGCCTTCTGCATCGACATCCTGTGGATCATGGGATGGTCCCTGCCGTTCCTGGCCTCCATGCTCCTGCTGCAGGGGATGGGACGGACACGGGGCGCGCATTGGGCATTGCTTGCCTTGGTTGGGTTCCATTCCGTCTTGCTGCTCTTCGCCGTTTTCGATCAGGAGACCATGCGGTTCCTGGGCATGCATCTAGATCTGGGGCTGATGTCCACTTATGGGAACGCCTCGTCGATCCGGGAGGTTTTCAAGTTCATCGCCTCCGATGAATCCGTCCGCTATCTGCCTTACCTGATATTCCTCGGCTGCGTTCCGTTTTCGTTGCTGCTGTTCCGTCTCTTCGCGAAACTGTCCTGGGCCCGGCGGCCGCGCTTCGAAGCCCGCGTGCCCATCATCGTGGCCGCCGTGGTATTGATCGCGTACGTGTTCCTGAACTTCATCTGGACGGGGGGATTCCGGATGCAGAAACTGAAGCCGTTCACGGCCACGCTGATGGAAGGCCTCAAACGCAAGCGCGGCAAGCCGCCGGCGCCCATCGCCTTGGCCGCTATGGGCGGCAAGTTCCAAAGGCAATGGCAATTGGAGCAGGGCGACAGCGCCTATGTCTTTCCCTACCTCGCGCTTCCGTTTTACAAGGTGCCCTTGCAGGCCTACTGCGCCGACGCGGCCACGAGGTCGATTTCCGCAACCGGGAACGCGGCGGCCAAACAATCCCCTGCCACGGCCGCAACCCTGACGGCAGAATCCGCTTGGACCGATCCGACGGCGCGATGCGCCCGTGATGCCGACGGCGATGGCTCGCTTCCCGACGTCGATTGCGACGATGCCGATCCCCGTTCGCATCCCGGCGCCAAAGACGCCCCTGGCAACGGGGTGGATGAGGATTGCGACGGCCTCGATGCCAACCCCGTGAACATCGTGATGATCCTGATGGAATCCCACCGCGGCGTGAACGCCGGATACCTGCGGCCCTTCGGCGCATTGAAAGGCTTCACCGGTCCCACCCCGACCCCGGTCCTCGACAGCCTGGCCAATGGACAGTCGCATGCCTGGACCCGCTTCGCCTGTTCCGGCATTCCCACCATCAACGCCCTGATGAGCACGCACCTGTCCATCCTGGCGCATCCTACCCGCTACATCGCCAACGATTTCACCACCCTGCGGCACCGCTCCTTCACCGAAGAAATGGGCCGCCACGGCTACCGCACGCATTTCTTTTCCGCCGCCGATCCCGCCTGGGACGGCCAGGTCCCGTGGTTGCGCCAATGGTACCAGGACATCACCTATGATCGGAGCCGCGAAACCGACGACGCCATGCTGCGGAACATGGCCGGTTGGATGCGCGACAGCCTGAAAGGCGATCGGCCCTTCCTGGTCACGGCCATGACCAAGACCAACCATTACCCGTTCAACCCGGAACCCGGCGTACCCGCGACCCCGGACGGCGCCGGGCTGCAGGAAAAGATGCGCGCCACCATGAAATACGCGGACGCGTCGGTGGGCCGCTTCATCGATTCCCTGCGCAACCAACCCTGGTTCGCGAACACGGTGTTCATCATCCTGGCCGATCACGGCTTTCCCTTGTCCGAACACGGCTCTTCGACCATCGGCTTCGGCCTGTATACGGAATCGGTGTGGATCCCCTTCGTGATCGCAGGCACCCATCCCAAATTGGGTCCGGCGGCATTGCATGATTATCCCGCCTGCCAATTGGACATAGGCCCAACGGTTTTGGACCTGGCCGGAATCCGCGCGGCCAACAACTTTCTGGGCCATAGCCTGGTGCGTCCCGCCACGGGCTTGAACAGTGTCAGTTACATCGTACGGGGCGAACAGGGGACTCTGGAGCATGGCGGTTACCGCATCCATGGACCGCTGGGCGAGCAACCTCGGGAGCAGGGTTCCGAAGTGTTCAACACCTTGGGCGATCGGGTGGAGGCCAATAACCTGTACCCGACCACGGGACAAGCCGTTTACGACTCCTTGCTGCCCTTGCTCCGGAATCTCGGAGCCTTGAATACCTATGCCGTGGAGGCCAATATCCTGTGGCCGGATTCGACCCGCACAAGCCCTGCGGTCAGCGGTCCCCCGACCGGCTCTCCCACCCGCGAATAGTTCGTTTTAACGGGTTCTAGACGGTTTTTTGGCCTTCTGGAGCGGCCAGCGACCTTGAATTCCCAACGGCTTTATCTATCTTATGCCCCGCCTTGGGGTCATAGCTCAGTTGGTAGAGCGCTTGCATGGCATGCAAGAGGTCTGGAGTTCGACTCTCCATGGCTCCACCCTTTTCCAAGGTCGCCCTCTCCGGGAACGGAGGGGGCGATTTTGCTTTCCCCCGCTCCGTTCATAACCGCAAACGAATCATAAGCGCCATGGCGCCCTTGTCCGCCTTGAGGGCCGCCTGATTTCTGGATGTGTAAGCATCACGCGAGCCAGCAACTCAGCAGGCGGATCGATGGGAAATCGACCAGCTTCCCACCCTTCCAAAGTTCTCTTGGATACTCTAAGAGCCATGGCCATTTTTTCTTGAGCTAATTTTAAATCCTGCCGTAGCGTTTTGAACTCAAGCGCTGCTCCTCGGCCTAATCCGGAAAACCCGGATTCAGAATTAAACAAGCGGACATGGGGTGAATTGCCCACAACCCTCCTAACCCACCCATTGCAAAAAGGTTACGTATTGAATTAGCGAATTGTGTGGCCAACTGCGGGGTGAATGCACCCCAGCAGTATGTCACCCCGTAAAAGATTATTGTGCGATTTCCCTTGATTTCGGGGAAGAATACGATTGGCGTCCCTCTTGCTTTATACTCTACCAAGTTCATCTCCCAAATTTCTGGAAATGAATGATATCCATTATCTATATCCTCCATTTTCGAAAGGGATCAACGTGAAATTTCTCAAGTCTGTTCTCGGTCTCAGTTTGGCTTTGGCCTCAGGTACTCTCACTGGTTGCCTCTCATCGGAAGGGGAAGCCATGGATAGTTCTTCCGACGCATCCCTGCGCACACAGGGGAATGTCAATGAGAGCCAGGGTGGAGAGGTGGGCAAAGTGACGATTTGCCATCTTCCTCCGGGCAACCCTGCCAATGCCCACACGCTTTCGGTTGGATCTCCAGCCGTGAAAGCTCACCTGGCTCATGGTGATTATCTCGGAGCCTGCGTCGAAGTCCCTCCCGTCGACAACGTCCCTCCCGTCGACAACGTCCCTCCCGTCAATAACGTCCCTCCCGTCGATAATTTGAACTGAAGGAACCCATTTCCTCTCTCTATTGCTACTGGCAATAGCCTAAGACTCAAATGAAAGCCGGCTCTCGCCGGCTTTCACGTTTCTTATCCCGCTAAGATCTTGGCCTCAGATAAACCCTAGAGAATGTAGGGTCCCTCCTCCTACAACCTTCTTTTCTTATCCCCGGACTCTCCCGGTGGATCCCCAAACTCAACAATTGGGATACTCCAAGCAGTGAAGGGGGATTGGGTCCCTTTGCCCCCAATCCCTATAACGAATGGTGGGATGGCCACTTGCGTCGGTTAATGCAAACGCTATTTACGGTTTATGGGGGCATCCCACCCCAAGGTCTAGGCCAATGAGGAAATGAAAGAGGCTGAATTAGGGCGCGTTCGAGGAATAACCAACTGGCACTCTGATTGCTTTATAACAATGCAAGTTCGTTTCTGAATACAAGAGAAGCGACTGATGTCAACCACTCCTTTGAAAGGGACAAACATGAAAAATCTCATCTCCGCTCTCGGACTCAGCTTGGCCTTGGCTTCCGGTGTACTCGCTCAAGGTAAGCCCACCAATCCCGGTGCTCCCCATGACAGCACCGGTAAGGCTATTTCCGCAACCAAGTATGCCGATGCGATGAGCCACCTTCCCGCAGGCGTAGCGGAAAAAATCGCGGCCGCCCGTGAAGCCGCCAAAGCCGCCAAGGCCGATGTGGATGCCATGAAATCCCAGGGCAAGACGCCCGAAGAAATCCAAGCCATGATCACGGAAAAGAAGGCCGCTGCCTTGCTCAACCTGCAGAAGGCTCTCGATGCCCTGGACGGTCTGCCGGACGGCGCCAAGGACCGCGTCACCAAGGCTAAGGACGTAGTCACCAAGCGCCTCGATGACCGCAAGGCCGACGCTAAGAATCCTTAACGGAACTTGGATATAGGGCGCCGCTCGAAAGGGTGGCGCCCTATCCGGCTTCCTATCGGGAATTGAATCACGGAGGGCGATCATATCGCCCAATTGTCTTACCCGGAGAAGATGTATGTGGAAACCGCGCGACTTACTGTTCATACTTCCTTGCCTACTTCTCATAGGTTTCTCGGTGGCGCAGGATAAACCGAACGGGCAGGAAACCTCATCGCCACCGAAAGCGAAAATCGATCCGCCATCCGCAAACCATAAGGCGTATGATGCTTTATACTCAGATATCCTCATGTCCTTGCCCCGGGATGGCAAGCTAAAAGTTGATTCCGCGAAATACCATGAGCCCAAAGCGAAACCCGCTCAATCGGCCAATCCACTTACAGTGGATGAACTGAAAAATAATGCGGCTGAAAAACGCAAAAAGGAGATGGACGAATTATCACCCGAGGTTAAAGGCCGGGTTGACAAGATTCTCTCAGACCTTGATAATAGAAGGAAAGAAAAGCAAACGGAATTCAAGGAGCTGAAAGAATGAAATGGGCAATGCTTGGATATACCATCCTTTCCCTTACGGTCTCCGTTTTCTCGGGGACTGTTTCAGATCCCAATCTTGGATATGCAATCACCCTGCCTTCAAGTTGGGTCCAGTTGAAAACAAAACCCGAACAACACTATTTCCGGGACGGTGCGAAACAATACCGTAGCCAGATTTCCATCCTTAAGTATGCCATAGACAATGCCTCCTACCCAACCCCGGAAAGTTGGACCCAGGCCCAATTCATTGCCTATAAATTGAGTGTCGAGACGTCTTCCTATCCGTTTGGAGCAATTGCTTACTTCGACTCCACATCTACGGAAAAGTTGGGTACAGCTTGGGCGCCGGAAGCCTTTTCAGTGCTTTATCCCGCCGATGGAACTCCCACCTATTGCGAGTATATGCGATACTGCGCCGTTGGGAGCACCGGCTATGAAATTTATGCCATCGGCGATTCCACGGACATGACCACGAATGTGGATTTTTACGCAAGCATTATCTCAACCTTGCAATTTTCGACGCCGAACGTCAGCATCGCGCCACTCATATATGCAAACCCCATCCTAAAAGGGAACGAAGTTCATTTCAATACCTTCGATCTCTCGGGCCGGAAAATCCCGAAATCAATGCTTTCGCAGGGCTTCCGTACGCTTGCCTCGCAGCGGTTTATTTCTAAAGTATCGCGCTGAATTCCTGCATTTTGAAGTGGTATAATTAGCTCTATCATGATTTTTAACCAACGGAGCGCCCTGTGGGCGTTTCCGATTATTTTTGGATTTCTCTTGTTCCGGTCCGGGTCCGCCGAACCGGATTCCTTTTCCGGCTCTCCTGCCATTGATCCAGATGGATTTCAAGCTATTGCCATACAGGGAGCGCTTGCCCTCGAAGAAAATAGGCCGGACACCGCCCTGGAACTTTTCATGGAAGCCCAACGACGTGGTATGTCGAAGGATAGCCTCTACTACTTCCTGGCTGAAGCCGCTCTCACGCACTCTGCCTTAGACACGGCCATGGCATTCAATCTTTCCATCCATCCCCCAAAGGAAGGTCCGTTCCGTGAATCGGTTTTGAACCAGAGATATAGGCTATATACGCAAACCGGCTTGAGCAAGGACGCAGAAGCGATTGCCGATTCCCTATTAAATAAACCGACGCGAGTTTCAAAAAAGAACCATGAGTTCAACATCCTGTTTTCCTCTGGATATAATCGGGAGGACAATTACTCCGCGACCGACTATCCATTCGGCACCGACCTTGGCGGCTTCCTCTCCAAGGGGCCGCAATACCGTAACCGAGCCCAACTTCTTTGGCCTCTTCTGCAAACCTGGAAAATCCCATGGAGCGGAGGCATCGAATACGACTTGATCAAATCCTACGCCAAAGATTCTCTCGACTACCGAGTTGGACTGATATTAAAAGCGGACAATTTCTTCTACGAGGGAGTAACTCTGGCATTTGCCCCGGAACTGGGAAAGATAACAGGTACGGGATTGGTTTCAGCATACAAGATCGAGTCCTCATACCTTTCCCTTTCCGAGATTTATATCACCATGATCCAAGGCGGATTTGAATCGGAATGGAACAGCGATTGGGGAAACCGATTTTCCGGATTCTGGGTGTCCTTTTATCAGGATCGCTCCTTGAGGACAGGAAGGGGAATCAATTATTCGCTTTCCCTTTCGGGTATCCTGGTCGATCCGGTTCACGAAGCAAATACCCAAAAAGTCCTGTATGTGGATGACGTGACAAAATCGAAGCCTACGCATTACCGCGACAGCAGCTTTCAGGATACCTTGCCGAGTAATGGAATCTCGACCTTCCTCAGGTACACGTCCAACACCGGGCTCAGTCAATCTTCGACGCTATCTCCGCAAGGAGTCCTGACGTTCCTTCCAACTTTCGGATATAGCTTTCCCCTTCCATTTTCATTCTCGTGCGAAATTGGAAGCATGTATGCGCTGAATGTTTATCCCAACGACTACGAATGGACGGAAGCCGCCTTGCCGGATAGCTTCGCGGCAGCCTCCGCAGGCTTCCGGGGATTTGCCAAGAACAAAACCGATGGTAAAGAATATGCGGCGGTTATTATCCAAGAAAACGGAGGCTTCCAAGAGCATTACGGCCAATCTCCGGCTAGCGCCAAGACACGACTGCGAATCGACCATCAATTAGGCGCTGACTTTTCATTGCGTCGTAAACTTTCGAAATGGGGAACAATCTCCATCGATGGAATGGCGAAGAGGAACTGGTCGACCCTTGCGGGTTCCACTCCAATCTGGATCCCAAGGTGGGATCTGGGAGTAGCATTCAAATGGCGCCGGGGTTGGAATTGGTGAAATCAAAGCGCGGAAACGGGAATAAAGGAAATCGGAGTTGCGTTGTTGCGACGGTAGCGTTATCTCTGGTACTACTTGCGTGCGACCAGAACGAAATCGAAAAAGGCCGGATCAGTCTGAGTCTAGGGGATTATCCCATGGCTACCCGGTTCTTCCAGACGGCCGTGGAAAGGAGTCCCTAACTCTATGACGCTCGATTGGGACTTGGCCAAGCTTTGCTCCAAAAAGCCTTCGCGGAAGGCGATAGCGCCGCCTTCAATTATGCACTTATCCAGCTCGAAGCCTGCCGCAGCCTTGCGCCTTCGCAGGATCTTTCCGAACTCCTTACCGACGCTTATTATGAGCACGCACGTTACCAATTGAAGAGCCGGGACACCGTTTCCGCCCTAATCTCATTATCCAAAGCCATTGACCGTGGGCCACTGAATCCGCGCCCCTTGAATCTGGTCGGAATAGTATACGGAAAGCTGGGGGAAGCGGAGAAAGCGGAAGCCATATTCCAAAAAGTCCTGCGGCTGGACAGCTCGGACGCTTCCGCCAATTTCAACTTAGGCATGATCCATTGGCAAGCAGGAGAAACGAGGCCTGCGCATGAACAATGGCTTAAAGCCCTTAAAGCGCTTCCCAACGATGAGGATGTCCTTTATTGGTTCGCCCTTTCGGAGAAAAAACTGAGGGAAACGCAATGATCCCTAAGCTGCCGAAAGCATTTTCCCACCCTATGATCATCGGAGAAGGATCGTTTTCATCCGTATACCGGGTCAGGCAAAAGAGCTTGGACCGCTGGGTAGCCGTAAAAATAATCAACGAAAAAAACGCGGCGCGCAGGCATGAGGTATTAAGCGAAGCCAGGAACCAGGCGCAAATGCCTATCGCCTGTATTCCCTCCGTATTCGATGCTTTTCAGCTAGGTCAGCGGGTTTTCATCATCATGGAGTGGGTCAAAGGCGCGACATTGTTATCGCTTTTGGAAAAAGGCATCCCAAACAAGGCTGACCGCGCTGCTATTGGCTTTGGCATCATCTCGGCATTGGCTGGATTGCACAAACTCGGATTTGCACATAGGGATTTAAAACCCGCCAATATACTAGTCACCCCTGAGGCGGGAATATACCTGGTCGACTTTGGGTTCTCCAAAAAAATCGGAGAGAGCGGCCAGTCCATAGTGGGCATGGTCAAAGGGACACCGGCTTATATGGCGCCGGAAATCTGGCAGGGAGCGGGAAGTCCTGATTTCATGAAAGCGGATCTTTTCGCTTTGGGGAAAATCCTGCAAGAGCTTGATCCGGCACCGGAATGGAAAGGGATTTCCCAACCGCTCATGTCGCTCGATCCGAACCACCGCCCGGATTCCGCCGTGGTTTTGTGGGATCGATGCCAGTCCTTACCCATTTCCCGGATGACTCAGGAAGGAAAGGCTTCAGTCAATTGGATCTCTTCCGAATTACTCTCGCGGCGCCTATTGCAGGCCGCCAAACAACTGCTTTTTGCGAAGCGTAGTGAAGAGGCCTATTGGCTTCTGGCTGAATGCCTTCAAGAAGACCCGGATGCCGCGGAAGCTATGCAATTGCTGGAAACCTTCCCGGCACTCTCCAAGGAGAAAAAGCGGCGGCAATGGGTGATTTCAATGGCAACGGCCGCCGGATTTATTGTCGCGATGCTTTTGGCTTTCCATTACGGAAAAAGCTCCGAGAGGGGCAAACGGTACGTCTCAGTCAGCGCTGAAGAAAATTCCAAAATCCTCCTGCTTCCCGGTATGAAAGATGGAAAGCGAGCCGTGAAAGGTGCGGCTAAATTCCTGGAGTTGGCCACCGTAGAAAACAGCCTCATGGGGCTGATATTCATTGAAGGCGCGGAACAATGCGATAAACTTTCCCTGGATGGGCGAGTAGTCCGCACACCCGCACCTAGTGGGTTGCCCACGGCTTCCGGCGAACACGTCCTACTTTGCAACGACCGCTTCGGGTCCCTTAATTACCGGGAAAAGTTGACAATACTTCCCTTCCAGCGGAAAATCATCCGCATTCACGACAAGGTTTCAAAAAAGGAGGCGTAGAATGCCCCCCAACACATTCCCTCTTTTACGAAATGAAGAAGACCGCTCGGAAACCATCATATCCGGCAGGATATTCACTTTCGGCGGTTCACAAGATTGCGGCCTGAAGTTGCACGGCAAAGGCCTTCCCGCAATTATCGGGCATTTCCTTTTCAGGGAAGGAGGATACCACGTCCAGGCTCTGACCCAAGGCTTCCGAATCAAACTGAATGGCCGCGAGATTACCGGCGCCGCCGATTTGCACCATGGAGATCGGCTACAATTGGGTCAAACCGTTTTTCTATTTCTCCAGGGTCCGTTTGAAGAAGGTAAGGCAGATTTTGAAGGAGGAACCGAAACTCAGGCTTCGGAACCCCTCACGGACCTTATCAATGCCGTTGTGACATTACTCCGTGAACGGGACTCGGATGTATTCCACTCCCTAGTCCTTTGCGTGTCGCGACTTCTAAAATGCGATGCGGCTCGTGTGGTGGAAGAAGACCCGGAAACGAACGCAAGATCCACGATCGCGAGGTATCCGGCCCATTCGGGTCTGGAACGATTTTCGGATCGAGCAATTGATTGGTCCAAGGCTTCACCCCATGCCGTGCTTATGAAAGAAACGGATTGGGAAGATCAGAATTCAATCAGTTCCCTCCACAAAAATGCGGTAGCTTCGGTTTTATGCGTCGCATTACGCGAAGCGGATAACATAATCGGTTACCTCTACATGGACCGACTGGGCGGTAACCTCCCATTCTCCGAGAGGGAACGCGAACTATGCGACTCGCTAGGGAGGCTTTTCGGGGAAATTCTTTCCCATAGACTGGCCCTAGGAAGGCAGAAGGACGCAATCGCCCGATTGCAAAGCAATAGCCTTGCTACCGGATCAGGCATCATCCATTCCAGTCCCGTTATGGTCAAGGTCCTGGATCTGGCCCTACGAATAGCCCGAACCGACGGAACCGCAATCATTAGAGGAGAAACCGGAACCGGAAAGGAAGTATTGGCGAGATTTGTCCATATGAATTCCATGAGGGCGAAAAAACCGTTCCATGCGCTTAACTGCGGAGCCATTCCGGAAAACCTGATCGAATCGGAATTGTTCGGGCATGAGAAAGGCGCCTTCACCGGGGCGGATCAACGTAAGATAGGCCTGTTCGAATCCGCTAATGGGGGTACCCTTTTCCTTGATGAAATCGGCGACCTACCCTTAAACCTCCAGGTCAAACTCTTGAGGGTGTTGCAGGAGTCGGAGATAACCCGATTGGGGAGCCCTAATCCTATCAAGGTTGATGTCCGAATCCTGTCCGCAACCCACAGGATCCTCGCCACCGAAGTGCGGGAAGGCCGTTTTCGACAGGATCTTTTTTTCCGCCTTTCGGTTTTGGAGCTGGAATTGCCGCCATTGCGCGAACGGGATCAGGATGTGCTGCTGCTTTCGGATTTCTTACTCAAAAAATACTTGCAACAGTTTGGCCTACCCGCTAAATCCTTTTCGGTTGCAGCGCGCAATAAGCTTCTGGGGTATGCCTTTCCTGGAAATGTCAGGGAGCTGGAGAACGTCATCCAAAAGGCCATTCTGCTTTCCAATTCCA
This sequence comes from Fibrobacteria bacterium, assembly GCA_039917895.1. Lineage (GTDB taxonomy): Bacteria > Fibrobacterota > Fibrobacteria > UBA11236 > UBA11236 > Chersky-265. The sequence goes on from JBDSIO010000409.1 coordinate 20,641, forward strand.
AGCAAATCAACGTCGAGGATCTTCAATTGGAGGTTAGTGGGAATTCGGAAGGACGAATGAGCAGTTCCATTAAGTCCTTAAAAGAAATCCGGTTTGAAACGGAAAAGATGGCTATTGACGCGGCTTTAACCAAGACTAAGGGAAATGTGTCACTTGCGGCGAAGATGCTGGATATCGACCGTAAATGGCTGATGAAATTGATGGAAGAAGCAGGGCTGCAGGCCGATGAATACAGAAAATAAGCGGATGCCAAGGAACGAGCATTGCATAAGTTCCAATACCCCGTTTTTCGTTAGTTTTCGCTCCAGTGGCGTTAGTTTGGGCCTTTGTTGAGTGCCAATTGGAAAAGCCTGGATAAATCTTATTGGGTCCTATATATTAGACCTTATGAGGCTTTAAAGCTTCATATATGGAGCCTTATATGCGTTCGAGAGTTACCGATGTTTTGCCTTCCATTGTAAAACGTTCGTTAGCCAAGTTCGGCAGCGATCTCGCAACTGCGCGCCGGAAGCGCAGGCTTACAACAATCGCCGTCGCCAGGCGCATGGGTGTGGCGAAGAACACCTACCTTCGCGTGGAAAAAGGCGACGCCAGGGTTGGTTTCGGAATATACGGCATGGCGCTGTTTGTACTCGGCTTCGGCGATCCATTCAGCTCGCTCATCGATGTAAGTCGTGACGATACGGGTCTCCTACTTGATGAAGAGCGACTGCCCAAGCGGGTGCGTATGAAGAAGTCACGGATGCCTCCGCCATGAAACGCACCATTGAAGTTATTGTGGATAACGGTCCGCAGATCGGCATTATGCGCTATGACCTCCAAGGTAGGCGCGAAAATGCCGCCTTCGAATACGGCGCGAGCTGGCTCAGCGCCGAAACCCGTTTTGCGCTAGGGCCGACGCTTCCGCTCACGGCCGGGCTCCAATTCCATCGTAAGACGAGTGACGGTTCCATTTTTCATGCGGCAATCGCCGATACCGAACCTGATGGTTGGGGCCGGCGGATCATCATGCGCGATCACGCAAAGCGCAGGCATGAGACCCGACCCGGTGGCAAAGAGAAAAGCTCCCAGCCCCTAAATGCGCTTGATTATCTCCTCGCCGTAGATGATTTCAGCCGAGTCGGGGCCCTGCGTTACCGCGATGAAGGAGGATTGTTCCAGCGCGCGCCTGAAGCAGGCCGCCGCACGGCTCCGCCTCTAATCGAGTTGGGGCAAATATTGAACGCCTCCCGTGCCGTCGAGTCCAACCGGGAAACAGCGGCCGACCTCGCCTATTTGCGCGTACGAGGCACATCGCTTGGCGGATTGCGCCCAAAGTGCACAGTCATTGACAATGACGGCGCGCTGGCAATCGGCAAATTCCCGAGCATCGCGGACGAGCGTGCCGTTACGAAAGGAGAGGTTCTCGCCCTGACGCTTGCGGGAAAGGCTGGTATCAACGCCGCCAATGCGCGAATAATTGAAAGCGAAAGCTCGCCCGTCGCCTTGATACGCCGCTTTGACCGACGAGGCGGCAGGCGCATTATGTACATCTCTGCTGCAACCCTGCTCGGGGTCGAAGCGACGGAGCCTGGGGACCATTTCTATACGGAGATTGTGGATGCTATCCGGGTGCATGGTGCAGACGTACAAGCGGACATCGAGGAATTGTGGCGGAGAATCGCCTTCTCCATCCTCATCACCAATGTCGACGATCATCTGCGCAACCATGGATTTCTGCATGAGGATCGCGGATTCTGGCGGCTTTCGCCCGCTTTCGACATCAATCCCACGCCCGAACGATCGCGCGAATTGAAAACTTGGATATCAGAGGATACAGGGCCGGAAATGAATGTTAACGCGCTGATGTCGGTGATCCCTAAATTCGGAATCACGCAAGTTCGCGCCAAGGAGATTTTACGCCAGGTCGAGCGCGCGGTGGGAGACTGGCGTAAAACAGGAAGGGAGATCGGCATGACCGATGGGGAACTCGAGGCATTTACGGATGCGTTCGAGCATGAAGAACGGGCCACGGCGAAAAGGTTGATTTAACACCAAGGGGAGGAACTCAGTGAATTCCACCAGGAAGCGGCCATCGCCGCCGAACATTGTTCAGCCGCGGATTTCGAATCCACCCGCTGGGAGGCCATCGACCGCATTTATGCCGCACTGTCCGGGATGAAAGACAATCCCATCTGCAAATCGGGGAGACTGCGACCGCTCGGGATTACCTGTCCCGCGCCGCCGGCATGACGACCTCCAAAACCGAGATCGATTTCCTGAAGGGAAAAATGGGAGTGAATTAACGCGGTGCTCCGGTTCAGAACCCGAATTGCATTCGATATCTTTCGAAGCAGCGCGCCCCCGCTCTTAAGCGCATCAACGCGCCTTCGGCGATGGCCCTGGCCACCCATGGGTTGCCCTCTACCAAAGGAAGGATGGCTTCCGCATTCCAGCTTGCGGAATGGATCTGGTCAAGGCCGGCATGCAAAGCGAAATAATGGCGGCCACCTGAGGAAACGCGGAGACGTTTGAGGCCCTCATTGACGAGGGAAACACGGCCGGGAGCTGTCATCTCAATGGCTCCCAGCGCGCCCAGGGAGTGATAGGCATATCGGCGGTTGAATGCGAGCCCGACCATCAGGTTGGAAAGCGCCAGCGATTCCCAGGTTGCCTCATCGCGCGCCGGCTTGATGGCCAACTCTTCGATGGTCTTTTCCAGCAAAGCCCCGTGCATGCCCTTTGGCTGTCCCCGTCCCATTTCATCCCAGTAGTTGCGCGCCAATTCCAGTTTGGCGCGCGCGGGAAGCTTTACCTGGGTCACGGCCACGAGATCGTCGAACCCGGCTTCGCCCGCCACTTCCTGGGCCAGAAACCACCGCATCTGCTCCAAATCCGCCGTGGTAGCGAGCCAGGGAAAGAGGGCATCCCCTTGACCTGGTCCCGATGCCCGCAGGTCCACGAACCATTCCATAAACTCATGCACCGATACCGGGACCCTGGCCGCTTGCTTCCGGATGGAATCGCGTTCCGCCTCCAGGTAACGGCCCTCCATTATCGCGAACCGGGTATCCCGTTCCAAGGCGCCTTCCCATTCGGTCGTAGGAAAGGCGGGCTCCAAACGAATTTTATTCCATTGGCTCATCACGCGGTGGAGGTTTTCCGGATGAATAGGCTTTGGTTGAATATGCTCGGGATGATCGGCGCCGCTGGTTTCAGCCCTTCCAAGCTCGACGCTTAGCGAGGGTAAGACACCCCGATCCCCCATTTCCATAACCGATTTCATAAGCTGTCCTCATGGGATTGCATGCCCATCAGAGATACGTTTTGAACGGCGCCCAAGCAAAGGCAGGGGGCCTCCGAAACGCATCCTCTGTTCCTGCGGTTGATGAAGGAAAATCCATGGGAGTGTCGGGTAAATTGTAATTTGCCCCGAAGGGTGACCGGCAAGCGTAGGGATAAAAGGGCCATGGTCAACGTTTCGGATAAGGACATGGTTTCGTAAATGGACAAGGCTTCTGAAAAGGTTTCGGAAACCGAAACGGCATTGGTTGCCATCGGCAGATTCCTGGAAGCTTCCGGATACGCGTTCACGGCTATCACACCGGCGAGCCATGCATTGGTCAATGCCAGGGTAAGGATGGAAAACGGTGGAAAGGCCCGTTCCCTGCGGGATATATTCGGATGGAGCCTGCCCTTCAGCGCCGATGCGCTACCATCCCATTTACTGGCATGGTTGGAAAAATCCGGGGAACTGGAAAAGTTGGAAAACGCGGGGGGATTCGCAAGCGGATTGGGCAGGTTGCGGAGCAAAATCCGCTTCTCCACCCTTAAGGGTTGCCTATACGTGCACTCCGCTTTCCCGACCGTGGAAGCGGACTCGGTATTCTTCGGGCCGGATACCTATCGGTTCGCCGATCTCATCGACCGGGTCCTTTCCGATCACATCGGCCGCCTCGGCCACCCCGGCGGCCCGGTCCGGCGCGTACTGGACATCGGTTGCGGGAGCGGAGCAGGCGGGCTGTTCCTGGCAGGAAATCGGCTTTGCCAAACTGCGCGGGTTTTCCTCTCCGATATCAATTTTCGGGCCTTGCGCTATGCGCGGGTCAACGCGCTCCTGGGCCGCAAGGGAAACGTCTCGGTGCTCTTGGGCGATACGGTCCGCGCCTTCAAGGGCCAAATGGACCTCATCGTTTCCAATCCGCCATATCTGGTGGATGCGGAAGCGAGGCTTTACCGCGACGGCGGCGGCGCTTCGGGTTGCGATCTTTCCATCCGGATCGTGCGGGAATCGATCCCGTTGCTGGCGCCCGCCGGCCAGCTGATCCTTTATACCGGTACGCCAGTCATGGAGGGGCGCCACGTTTTCCGGGAAGCGGTGGCCCCCATCCTCGATGCCTCGGGCTTGGCATACGAATACGCGGAAATCGATCCGGACGTTTTCGGGGAGGAGTTGGCCCATCCGGCATACGCGTCCACCGAAAGGCTGGCGGCGGTATCACTGGTGTTGCGTCGCTAGCTCCTTAGGTATCCAAGCTTTCGCAGGCGGTCCAGATCTTCCCGGACAAGCCGATCCCCGATGTCGTTCCGGTACCGTTTGTTGGGCACGAACACTTTCCGCGCCCTGGCATAAGCCCGTTCCCGGGCGGCCTCGATCGAGGCCCCTGCGCCGGTTGCGACCAGGGTATAGCCTAGGGAACCGCTCGTGACCAAACGGCCTTCGGACAAGGCCACCTCCCCGAAATGCAGGTTCTCCCGATCCTCCGCCGTCAGTCCGGGGTGGAAAAAAACCGGCATTCCTTTGGACATCCTCGCATATCCATCCGCATGAGGAAAGGGCGGAACCGTCACCACCACGCCCACGGCGAACCCGTCTGATGTGGGCAGGCCGCCGTCTCCGCGGGCGGTCATCCTCCGGAACACCCCGTCCCATCCTTCCGGATGCAGGGCGTCGCAAATGGCGAAGCCGGGGTAACCGAACCGGCTGGTGAATTCCAATGGCCAAATGCCTTCGGCATTGACGATGGTATTCAGGTTGAGATAGCCGCAATGGCGGGCGCGACGCAGGTTTGCCGCCATCTTGGACAAGGTGAGATCGAAAATCCTTTCAGCTCCCCGGTAAGTGACGACCGTCCCCATTTCTCCCGTGAGTTCGCCCAGGTCGCCGGGGAAAAAACGCTTATGCTCCCAATCCAGTAAGGCCGGCATCAGGAATTTTTCCCCGTCGAAGTAAGCGCCTACCCCGACCTCGATCCCCGAGAGGTGTTCCATGAGTACGAAGTTCGGCGGCTCGGGGGACTTCCATCGAGACCCGTTGAAATCCAGAAGCGAGAGGATGTCCGTTCCGTCTTCCGCTTCTCCCACGTAATTCTCCGTGGACGGGGAAGCGCTGCCGTTGTTCTTGTAAACATAACGGCGCGGATTGGAGCGGACGAATTCCGCCGCCGTAGCGAAGTCCCCGAAGGCATGGGTTCCAGCGGTCCGAAGTCCGATTTGCCGCAGCACTTCCTGGCCGAACATCCGATCACTTTCCAACCGGTCTCCATAGGCGCTTCCGCCTATCACCTGGAATCCGTCCGAGCGGAGCGAGTCCTGGAGAATGCCGCGGTCGGCGGATTCGAACAGGATGATCCCGTCCTTTCCGGCCGCCTTCACCCAATCCAGTTCGGATCGCCAATCCGCCACCCGGTCCACCATGCCACCGAGGACATCGTGGCCATCGGGTTCACCGATGAAAACCTTTACCTCATGGCCTTTGGCAGCGAGGCGCAAATACATATCACCTAAGCTGTTCCAATCCCCGATCCCCAAGAACCGCATATTATCCCGGTGTTCCGGCCCGGATTGGCCATAGCTATAATCGGACGCCCGGTTTTGTCTTTGAATCTCCTGGCGCATAACAGCTGCGCCGGTCAGGCGTGAACGCCGACCGCCAGGATTTCGCGCACCTTTGAAATCAAATCGGCAGGCGAAAAGGGTTTCTGGAGGAATGCGATTTCCGGATTCCCGCTTTCCTTAGAAACCAAGGCGTCCCTGGTATATCCGGAAATGAAAAGCAATTTTACCTTCGGGTGGATGAGCTTCAATTCCCCTGCCAGGAATCCCCCATTCATATTGGGCATGATCACATCGGTAATGAGCAAATCGAGGCGCTCGGTTTGGCCCGCCAACTTTAGCGCTTCGACGCCGTCACCGGCTTCAACCACCTTGTAACCGTGGTTCTTCAGGGTCATGCTCAGGAATTTCCGCACGGCGGGTTCGTCCTCCGCAAGCAGAATGGTTTCGGCCTGGAATGACCTTCCCGCAACCGCCGGCGCCTGCTCCTCCTTGTTGGGCATCCCTTTCCGGTTCACCAACGGGAAGTATAGCTTGAAGCTGGTCCCCTTCATGGGCTTGCTCGTAACCTCGATGCTTCCTCCGCTCTGCTTGACAATTCCGTAAACGCTGGAAAGCCCGAGCCCGGTTCCCTTGCCGATTTCCTTGGTGGTGAAGAAGGGTTCGAAAATCTGGGCCAGTATTTCCGGAGTCATGCCCACCCCGCTATCGGAGACGCTGAGCATGGCATGGGGGCCGGGCGAAGCATCCGGATGATCTGCGATATGGCCGCTTTCCAGGTTCACATTGGCGGTTTCAATGCGGAGAGAGCCCCCGTCGGGCATGGCATCCCGCGCGTTCAGGACCAGATTCATGATGATTTGCTGGATCTGCGCGGGATCCGCCCGCACCGGGCCGATCAATGGATCAAGCAGAGTGTAGAAAAGGATATCCTCTCCAATAAGCCGACGGAGCATTTTTTCGATCTCGGTAATGCATCCGTTCAAATCCAGGATCTTGGGGGCGAGGATTTGTTTGCGGCTGTAGGCCAGCAATTGCTGGGTGAGCGCGGCGGCCCGTTTTCCCGACTTGCCGATTTCCTCCAGGTATTCAGCTACCGTGGAATCCTTGGCGGTTTCAGCCAGCGCCATTTCCGTGAAACCGTTGATCGAGGTCAGGAGATTGTTGAAATCATGGGCAATGCCTCCCGCCAGCCTTCCCACGACTTCCATTTTTTGCGCCTGACGCAGCTGCTCTTGGGCGAAATTGATATCCGTGATATCCCTGGCGATTTTGGAAGCGCCCACAATTGTGCCATTGGCGTCTTTGATGGGTGAAACAGTCAGGGAAATCTGGATGAGCGAACCGTCTTTCCGGCGCCGGACGGTTTCGTAGTGATTGATGGTTTGCCCCCGTTGTATGCGTCCCAGGATTTCCGGTTCTTCATTCTGGTGGTTTTCCGGGATGAGGACGGTGATCGGTTTACCGATCATCTCCTCCGCGGTATATCCGAACATGCGCTCAGCGGAAGCGTTCCAGCTCATAACGATGGAATTCAGGTTCTTGCTGATAATGGCATCGTTGGAGGATTTGACGATAGCGGCGAACTTCCGCGCGTCTTCCTCCCTTTGATTGCCCACCCTGATTTCCTTCTGCAGGGAATTATAAAGTTCCGCAGTCTCTATCGACACCGTCGCTTGGGAGGCCAGGGCTATGAGCGATTTTTCCGCCTCCTTGGTGAAGAAGGCGGGTTCCCCGTGGCAATAGAAAAGCCCGCCCAGGATTTCGCCGGATCGGGAAACCACCGGAACGGCAAGACAGCTGCGCATGGGAATATCTCCCTGCTGCAGACATTGGGGGAGAGTGGAATCCTCAAGCGGCGGTTGGAGCGCCAAGTCATCGATTCTCAGCGATCCCTTGCCATTGAAGATGCGGATGAACATCGAGGGTTCCAATGTCTCGACGAAATCGGCGCATACCTCACGGGCCATGCCTGAGAGCGCATGCAGCACGATGAAATTCCCGGTATCCGCTGAAATCGCGTAGAAAAATGCACCGCTATAGGCGTGGGAGATTGCCTTTCCGGCATCCGTGACGGTTTCGGCGATTTTTCGGAAATCATGCTCGGTAACAAGGGCTTCGGCGGTTCTTCTCAGGATTTCAACGCTGTCGGCATACTCTTGATACTTTTTTTCCGCGGCTTCGAGGCGGGCGACTAAAGAAGCTGAATCAGGCATTTTTTACCCACATTTAAACTGGATCCATAGCAAATTAAAAGTTCCGGATTCATCTCCTAGATTTTTATCGGAAATTTTGGGAATTTGGCAGGAAATTAATAGGGCAGGATATTTAAGGAGGGTGTCTCATGGGGTCTGGGGAATGTCCAGGTGGGTGACCGGTTCCGCCCGGTTTCCTTCAGTTCATAGGGTTATGAATCGGGCGGTTTCTTTGCGGTGCTATATAATCCGTTGGTCTGGACAGGATTTCCCGCACCTTTTTGGCGAGAATCGAGGGCGCAAACGGCTTTTGCAGGAAATCGACGGTTTCCTGTAGGATGCCGTGGCGGAGGACCGCATCGTCGGTATATCCGGAGAGAAAAAGGACCTTCATTTCCGGGTACAGGATGGCCATTTTATCGGCGAGCACACGTCCGCCTCCCCCCGGCATTACGACATCCGTTACCAGAAGATGGATCCGCTTAGGGTACTGCGCAGCAGCGCGAATGGCCTCTTCCACTCCTCCCGATTCAATTACGGTATAACCGCTATCCTGCAGAACCGTTTTGATCAACGCGCGTACGGTCGGTTCGTCTTCGGCCAGCAGGAGGGTCTCGGTGCCCCGGGAAGCTTGCTTCACGCCTGGAAGGACTTCCGTCTCCTGTACCGGAGCCTCTATCTGCGGCAGGTAAATCTTGAACGAGGTTCCTACGCCGCGTTCACTATACACTTCGATGCAGCCTTCGCTTTGCTTCACCACCCCGTAAATGACGGCAAGGCCAAGACCTGTGCCCTTGCCGGTCGTTTTGGTCGTATAGAAGGGTTCGAAAATCCGCTCCTTCACTTCCGGCGTCATGCCCTCGCCGGAGTCCGTTACGGCCAGCATCACATAGCGTCCGGACCGCATTTCCGTGTGGGCATTCATATCATCGGGTCCCAGTTCGACATTGTCCGTTCTGATGGTGATTTTTCCACCCCTGGGCATGGCGTCCCGGGCATTGATGGCCAGATTCAACAGGACCTGCTCAAGCTGCCCGACATCGGCCTTCACGTTACCCAAGCGGGGGTGGAGTACGCTGGTGAGGACGATGTCTTCGCCGATGATGCGTTGTAAAAGGCTGTCGGTATCCCTCACCACCGTGTTCAGATTGATGATTTTCCAGGCCGGCTCCTCCTTCCTGCCGAACGCCAGGAGTTGGCGCGTTAACGAAGCCGAGCGTTCACCGGCCTTTTTGATTTCCTCCAGCCCTTTGCGGGAGGCATCGTCCAGGCTCAGCGATTGGAGCAAAAGTTCGCTGTAACCGGTGATGATGACGAGAAGGTTATTGAAGTCATGGGCGACCCCGCCGGTTAATTGCCCAATCGCTTCCATCTTCTGGGATTGGCGAAGCCGGTCCTCATCCTTCAGGCGATCGGTAATATCGAAAAATGCCACCACCACGCCGACCATCACCCCCTCGCGACGCACCGGATAGCACCAGTATTCGACGTCGAAGCAGGTTCCGTCGACGCGGCGGAAACATTCGCCTAATACATGGGCGCCAATGCCCGATTGCAAGGTCCGGGTGATGGGACACTCTTCGGGAGGATAAGCCGTGCCATCCTTCCGGGTACCATGGATAAGGGTGTGCATGTTGCTTCCCAGCAACTCCTCCGGATGGGAATAGCCCAGCAGCCTGGTGCACACCGGATTGGAAAGCGTGCAATTTCCTTCCAGATCCATGCTGTATATGGCTTCCGAAGTGGAGTCCAGCAGGAGTTGGATCAATTCGTCCTTTTCCCGAAGTTTCCTTCCGTTCTCCCCTTGCTCCTGCCGGGCCGTATCTTCCGTATTGAGATGGGAAATCCACCAATCAACGCGTTTGGTTTTGAAATCTCGGGTGGCCGGTTTACTTTTCATTAGGGACCTCTAAGTCGCGCGGACAGTGGGCAGATCACCTAATTACCTTTAAATGTCATCTCCGTAACGTTTATTTTTGATTTTGGTTCGGTTGGGCCAATCGTCGGAATGAGCGTACAAAGTGCACGCGACAATCGGAAGATTTATCCCCAGTTTCACCATTGACCATGGGCGGATGGGATTTCGAATCCGGATTTCAGCTGGAAAAATAATCAACCAGTTGGTTGACAATTGAGCGAGTGGGATATATATTCAACTATATGGTTGATAAAGTTGATAAAGTTGATAAAGGTTATAAATCCGATTCCAGGTCCGAAACCCTGGACACCGTTCTGATGGCATTGGCGGACCCCACCCGCCGGGCCATCCTCAAGCAACTCTCCTTACGGGAGAGCACGGTCAACGAAATCGCCAAGCCCTACGACATCTCCCTGGCCGGAGTCTCCAAGCATATACAGGTGCTGGAAAAGGCGCGGCTTGTGGTCAAACGCAGAGAGGGGCGGATCCAGCATTGCCGCCTCAACCCGAAGCCTTTGGGAGCGGTCGCCAATCTGTTGATCGAATACAAGCATTTCTGGGAGAACCAGTTGGACGCTTTGGAAAAGTTCCTTCAAGAAACCGAAGCGAATAAATCGGATAAATCGACACGTTGAACCATTAGTGCCACTAGAACCATTGAATCAAACCGACCCAATCGAAAGGAAAATCTTATGGAAAGCTTGCGAACCCCAGCAACCCCGCCCCTGGAAAAAACCGCTGCCTTGGTGGTGAAACGGACCATGCCCTACCCGCCCGAGGTCCTCTACAAGGCTTTTTCCGATCCGAAAATCATGAGCCAATGGTTTTTCGGCGGCAAGGGCTGGTCGTCCGAGGTGAGCAATGATTTCCGCCAAGGCGGCGCGTTCGCCATCGCGATGCGGTCGGAAAAGGGCGAGGTCGTTCCGCATCAAGGGATTTACCAGGATATTGTTCCCGGCGAGAAGCTGGTCTTCACCTGGAACAGTCCCTATGCCAAGGACACCGTGGTGACGTTGTTGTTCCGCAAGGTGAACGAAGGGACCGAGTTGAGCCTGACCCATGAGTTCCTGCTGGAGACCCAGCGTGAAAATCACAGGGGAGGGTGGAACACCTGCCTGGACAATCTGGAACTCCATTTCAAGCAATAGCCCAAGCCCTGAAATTTGGCTCCAGTGGGCTGAATGCGTATCTTGGGGCAATCGGGGCCTGAAAGCCATGTCCCGATTGGAGGGCATCCGGATGAAAAGCAACCCGTCGGCCATCATTGCCCTGGGTACCTCTGCCGGAGGCATGGATGCCTTGAGCCGGCTCGTGCCGCAACTTGCCGCGGATTTCCCCTCGGCTATCCTGATCGTTCAGCATATGTCGGCCGATTCCACCGGGGATATGCTGGTCAAAACCCTGGCGGAAAAGGGGAAGCTCCCATGCAAACACCCCGAGGACGGGGAGAAAATCAAAACCGGACACATCTATGTCGCCCCTTCCGATCATCATATGCTGGTGGAGAAGGGCGTAATCCTGGTCACGAAGGGCGCGCGTGAAAACCGATCCCGGCCCTCCATCGATCCCTTGTTGCGATCGGCTGCGGTCGCCTATGGAAGCGGAGCCATCGGAGTGGTGCTCACAGGTTACCTCGATGACGGTACTTCAGGGATGATGGCCATCAAACGATGCGGCGGCACCTGCATCGTGCAGGACCCGAGGGACGCGGCGTTTCCGGATATGCCCCAAAGCGTCCTGAACAACCTTAAAGTCGATCATTGCGTCCCCTTGGCGGGAATGGGGGCGCTCCTGGTATATCTCGTCCAGAGGTTGCCTAAAAGTACTTCGGGCGCAATGGGAGCTAAGGGAGCTAAGGGGGATAAAGGTGCAAGCGGTGCCATGCGGAATGGGATTCCGGAGGACATCGTCATCGAAGCCAAAATCGCCAAACGCGTCCTCAGCGACCTTAGCGCGGTGGAAGCGCTCGGGGATCAAGTCCCTTTCAATTGCCCCGAGTGCGGAGGCGTGCTATGGCAAATGGCGAAGGGGAATCTGGTCCGGTACCGGTGCCATACGGGCCATGCCTTTACCTCGTCCGTGCTACTTGCCGAGCAGACCGCGAAGATCGAGGAGACGCTTTGGGTTGCCTTGCGGATGTTCGAGGAAAGGCGCAACCTGCTGCATACCATGGCGGTTTCGAAGGGTGGTGCACCTGGAAACGGAGCAAAGTCCGCTTCCGAACGCGCCAAGGATTCCGAGATCCATATTGAGCGGATCCGCGCCATGCTCTTGTCCAGCGACAAGGCCACCAACGATGCCGTCCGCGAGGGCTGAACCTCCCAAGCTGAAATCAAAGGGAATTCCGAGGACCAGGCGGATGTGAGGGCGCCTCCGACGCCTGAACGTTCGGTGGGAATCCGCCCTATTCTCCCCGCGTGAACGCGCCGTCCTGGAGTCGCAGGTGGCCCTGGACCAGGATTGGGGTCTCGATCACGGGACCTGGACCGTGCTACGGCACATGTACTCCGAGGCGAACGAGCCGGACTTGGCTCACCCACCTGGGACCTTGAAGCTTAAAGAGGGATACCCTTGAAGTTTCCTCTACCCCCCTCACCCTTGAATAAATCGTCCCTCTCAAGATACTGAACCGAAGTGGAAACGTCCAGATTACCTTCAAAGTAGATTAGGAAGTCCAGCTCAAGCCCGGGCATGTTCAAATTCCCCGTGAGGTTCAAGGTTCCATTCGGGAAGATATGGATCGGCATGTCATTCGGATCGGTATTGTCGGTGCATCTGCCTCCGTTCCATGTCACCGTCGCTCCCCCTGCCACGTGCAATGCGCCCGTACCTGACCCGGTCAGTTCGAAGTTGTTCAGGGTCGTTGTTCCCGACGCGATGTTAACCAGGTTTTTTCCTTGGCAATTCCGGAAGGTCGCGTTGCTGTGGTAGGACTCGAGGCTTCGGTTAAACCGAACGCCGTCCCAGATGGTGGCTTGGGAGCCCGAGACTTGAACCGACCCCAGGATGGTATTGGTTGTGGTCCGGTTCTGGTCATTGGTCGGGAAGCTGCCCGCATTGAAGCCCCCGAGGACCGTGCACCCGTTCATCGTCAAGGTGAGGGTCTGGGAGGAATAATCTCCCGAAGCCAGCCATAACTGCTTGTTCGCCGTCTCTCCGGCGGTGATTTGCAGGATGCTCCGGGCGTTTTCCCAACTGGAACCGTCTGCGGCTCCCGCGGCGACGGGCTTGAAGAAGATTACTCCGGAACGCAGCCAGATGGTGCGCGAAAAGGTCGAGGAATTGTTCGCGGCATCGGTATTCACGGGGGATGTACAGCTTTTGGAACTGTTGTTGATCAACGTGCAGGTGAATTCCTTGGGAGACCCATCCGCCAGGTAGCTGATGGTCAGGGAAGCGTCATTGGTGATGTAATTATCCCTCAAATCGAAAGTAGAACCCTTGACCCGGACCTGGGTAAAGACCGGTCCCGTCCGATCCAACTTGATGGTGAAAGTTCCCTCCGGACCCCATCGCCCAAGATCATCCTGCTCGGTGACATGGATGGTATAGGTCCCGTCCTTATCCTTGTCGGATGCGCCCAGGCTGAAGGTCGTCTGGACGCCGCCATTTACCCGCGGAGTGGTTTCGGCATTCACCTTCACGATGTATTTCCCATTGCCGCCGCCTCCGGATTTCCAGGTGAAACCAGGATTGTTGGTCGTTTCGCTATTGGCCAAGTCGGGCACCGCGCTCTTCACCGTGGGTGCCGCGGGCGGATCCGAATCCACCTTGTAGCTGAACGACTTCGGGGTTCCGGCCACGCCCGGCACCTGGTCCTTTTCCTTGACCGTCAAGGTATGGGTGGCATTGTCCGAAAGCGGTGCGGTGGGGGTATAGGAGGTCGCCGCACCGCCGTCGAACTCCGCGCCGGCATCCAGTTTCAGGATATAGCTGCCGATGCCGCCGTTGCTCGCCGAAGGCGTCCACGTCCAGGTCGGTGTGGCGTCCGCGGTCAAGGTCCCGTCCACCCCTACGAAGGTGACCGCGGCCGGGGCCTTGGTATCCAAAGCCACCGTGCCCGTGAGGGCTTCGGACCAGTTGCCGGCCTTGTCCTGCTCCTGCACGGAAAAGGTGTTGGGTCCTTCCGCGAGAAGCACCGTGGGGGCTGAAGCCGCATTCGTCTCCGTCCAAGTCCCGGTATTCAGCTTCCAGCGGTACTTCCCGCTCAGGCCGCTGCCGGAGGCGCCGTCCGCCCCGGCCGACCAGGTCCAGGCTGACTGGGCGACGTTGGTGGGCGAGGCGGGCTTGAGCAGGGCCGTGGGGGGCAAGGGTGGATCGCTGTCGCGCATGATCTGCAGCACCGCCTCGCCGGTATTCCCCAGGTTGTCGGTCGCGATCACCTTGACACTGGTGGTCTTCGCGTTGGGGACCTTCAAGGCGGCCAGGGTCCAGGCTCCATTGGCCCCGGCGGTGAGGGGAGCGGCGGTCCCCGCATCCATGGCATATTCGAGCTTGGCGATGCCGTTCGGTCCCGTGACCGTTCCCGCGAGGGTGACGGTGTCCGCGGCCGTGACAAAGGTGCCCGAAGGCTGTGGCAGGGTGATGGCGACCGAAGGCTTAGTCACGTCATACTTGATGGCGAGGCTCACGGGCTTGGACCAGTTTCCGGCCAAATCACGCTCCTGCACGAACAAGGTATAGGTGGTCCCGCTGACGGCGCTGGCCAGGGCATACGCGGAATCGCGCGACTCCGGAGCATTGGCGGGAAAGCTTGCGTCGACCAGGCGGAACCGGAAGAAGCCCGCGCCACCGTCGCCTCCCGTGGTCCAGGTCCAACGCGGCAGGCTGCTGGTCGGGGAGGTGCCGGTGACCTTGGGATCTCCCGGTCCGGTGATGTCGATATCGACTTGGGCGGACCCCGCTGCGGACCAATTTCCCGAAGCGTCCCTTTCGCGGACGTAAAGGACATGCAGTCCCCCGGCGAGATCGACCGCCGGCTTGAAGACGGTATCCGACAAGGACGTGGCGGCCGTGTCGAAGGTCGGCTTGTCGAGGGAGATCTGATAGGCGCCCGCGCCGCCTCCCCCGGTTTTCCAGGTCCAGGTCGGCCTCCTTTCCTGGGTAGGGCCGGCGGGTATTACGGTCACGGTCGGCTTGCCCGGGGGCGTGGAATCGTTCGCCACGGGCGCGGCGATGCGCACAATCAATTCGTCCACGATGGCGGGGTTGGAGGCCGAAGCCGCGGTTACAATAATCCGCCCCTCCGCCTTGCCCGTTATCCTGCCGTTCTGGATGGAAGCCTTGGCCGGATCGGAAAGGGTGAAAGTTACTGCGGGGTTGGCTCCTTCGGGCAACACCGAAACCAAGAGGCTCTCGGCCGCGGCTCCCAGCAGGAGATTGAGCGAGTCCTTGGAGAAGGCGACTTTTTCCACGACCAGGACAGCGCCGACCGTCACACTCGCCATGGCGCTCACGCTGGGCCGCAACAGGGAGGCGGCCGTAATCCGGGTTTGTCCCTGGCGCCGGCCCTGGACCCGGCCGCTCGCGTCCACGGTTGCGATCAAGGTGTCCGCCGAGGACCAGGCGACGGCGGCGGAAGACCCCAAAGGGGCCGCGGCGACGGTGAAGGCGCCGGGCATGCCACCGGCCGCCACTTGCAGGCTTTCCGGCAGGATCGAGATGGATTCGGGAGCCGGGCCCGAGGCCGAAACGGTCACCGGAATGGTCAAGGTGACATTGGGATTCGCCTGCAACCGGACCATGAGTTGCCCGGAACCCGCTTGGCGGGCCTTGAGAAAACCAAGGCCCAGATCGAGTAACCCTTCGGGCGCCGCGCTCCATTGCAAATTCTTATTCACCAAGTCCGCAGGGGAAACCGCGATCACGGGCAGGGCCAGGGAATCACCGACCAAAAGGCTCAAGGACGGCGGGAGAGAGGAAAGGGAAGCATAAGGGGAAACAACCACCTGGGTTTCACGGGCATTGGACTGGGCGTTCATGCGAGTGTCCACCTGGTAAACCTTGACGCCGGCCTTGGTGCCGGTGATGGAGACGGTGATCTGGCCGCCGTCCCAACGGGAGGCCTTGAGTTTGTGGATGTCGGCGGCCGTCCGGACCTTGCCGCGATAGAGGACCTCCAGGGTGTCGCCGTTCAGCTCCTTAAGGACGATGGACACCTCGTCGAATTGAATCAGGGAATCCGCGATGCGATCGAAGGAAAGGGTATTCTCCACCTTTTCCTCATTGTCGAAATAGCATCCCGCAGAGAGCAGGAGCAGGATGGACGCCAAGCCGAGGGGCTTCAGTAATCGAGCGAAGGAAGCGAACTTTCGGCTGGAACGATCAAGGGGGCTCAAAATTGAACTTCCTTTCCAGTTACGGTTGATTGGGGCTCGGCGCTGAAGATGAAATATGCGCCGACTCCGGCCGCGACCGCGGTAACGGCGACGCCGGTCCAAACCCACTTCTTCCCGCTGGAGGCGGATTCTTTCGTCGCCCGTTGGGGACGAGGTCGCGCCACCTCAGGTTCCGGTTGGCTTTCCCGGACCGGCATGCTGTCGGCCCGGGCATGCTTACGACCCCTATCCGGGGTAGGCTTCCGGTTCTGTTCGAATTCCTCCTGGATGTTCTTGAAGATCATGTAAATCATATCGCTGGCGTACATATCCATGATTTTTGCCGTTGGTTCCACGGACAGGAGCTTGTGCATGTAATACTTCCCCTTCTCCCGCGTCTCGTTTTGCGCCGCGTACATCACTCCCAAATGCTTGAAGATGAAAATGCTGTCCTCGTGCCGGTATGCCCGGGTCTCCTTGAGGTTGTCCTCCAGGATGGCGATGGCCGCGTCGAAATCGCCATCAAGGTAGAGACGGTGCACCCCGGCGGAATCGAACCGTGGAGAGCCCGAGCCGGAGGCAGCAGGGGCCGCAGCCTGAGCCGATTGCGCAGGTATGCCGGATTTGGTGGAAGGCTTGGACCATGCGACTCCGAGAGCGAGCAGGATCAGGGTAATGACCCGGCCGGGTGAAAATAGGCGGAACGGCCGACCCGGGGCCTGGGGAGAATGGGAGGCGATGAAGGGTAAATACATGCAGGTTTCCTCTTGGTTCGCCCAGGTGGCGGAAAAGCCAATCCTCTAAATTAGACGTTCGGTGACGATGATTGCGTCAGTTGGAAAAGGTAATGCGACGACTTCCAAAATAGTTTGTTCCCCGTCACACTCTACTCTGGGAAGGGAAAAACAGGGCCGGAAGGAGACCGTTAAGGTCTCGAGTCCGTTTTCAGGGAAGAATGCCTCAAATTGCTGAAATCAGCTTCGGATTGGACTACGGGATCCTGGGATGAGGACGGGAGAGCCTTCCGCGAGCATTTCATGGTATCCGGTGGATCCAATTGCGAGCCTGAACGAGGGCTATCTCGTTTTCCACCACGGGGCCTTTGCTATGAGCAGCTTCGTCGGGGATACGGGGCGCTTCAGTCGCGGATGAACTTGACCATGCGGTACCCATCGGCCGTTTTCACGGATAGGAAATAGACACCGGGCATTCGCACTTCTTCCAAGGAGACCGGGGCGGGGCCCTGGGCCGACTTGGAAATCACCGGACGGCCGCGCAGGTCGAGGACTTCCAACGCGAAGGCGGAGGAGGTGGCCACTTTTACGGATAGACCCGAAGCGCGCAGGAATTCCACAGTAGGACCGGAAGCAGTGGGGGATATCCCCTGGACGATGCCGGTGCTTACCGTTTCCAGCTTCGGCAGATTGGGGCGGCAGGGACCCGAATACTCGATGCGGATGATGCCGGTCTGCGCCGTGCGGGTGCGATAGCCCGCGTAATTGTTCACGTATAGGGCGCCGTCCGGACCGAACTGCAGATCCAAGGGAGCGTGCAACCGCACCGCTGAAACCACCTGGTCGGTGCCGGTGATGGCGGTGCCGTCCTCGTTGAGGGAGAAGGCGTTCAACTTGTTGTTGTCGCCGTTGAAATCGGTTACCAGCCATTTGCGGTGGAGATGGGGCGGGAACTTGATGGACGAATTCAGGTCGCCGTCATAGCGGTAGATGGGGCCCGTGATGGCGCAGGCTTTCTTGTAGGCGTAGATGGGCGCTATGGCCTTGGGCAAAGTGGTCATGCCCGGCTGGGCGCCCTCCCAGGCATAGCCGTTGGGCATGGCCGGGGCGTTGGCGTTTGTGCCGGGCTTGGTGGCGAAGTCCCCGGCGAAGAACGGGTACCCGTAATTACCGGGGGCCTTGGCCAGGTTGTATTCCTCGGTCTTCTCGGTCGCCCCGGCCTGGTTCATGGGCGCGCCGTCGAAGTTCTTTCCATCCGGGCCCACATCGCCCCAGGTCAGCCAGCGGCGGATCGGGTCCACATAGAGGGTGTAGGGATTGCGATTGCCCATGATGTAGATCTCGGGCCGAGTGTTGGCGGTGCCCGCCTGGAAAAGGTTACCCGCCGGGCTGGTGTATTTACCGTCGGCAGTGGGATGGATGCGCAGGATTTTGCCTCGCAGATCATTCGTATTCGGGGAGCTGTAAAGCGGGTAATCGGAACCATCTTTGTAATCGTTGCCGGTAGTGATCCACAGATCGCCGTAACTGTCGAATTGCATGGCTCCTCCGGGATGCTTTGAACCGGAATTGATGGGGATCTTGAGGACCGGGATTTCCGTGGCCAAGTCCAGGTTGGTATGGGCGGCATTGAGAGTGAACCTTGACACGCGCCAGGTCTTCTCAGAGGCGGACACGAAGGTGTAATAGATGAATACCTGGTGGTTCGCCTTGAAGGCCGGGTCGAGCGCGATCCCCAGCACGCCATCGGAAGATCCGCCTTCATTGATGTTGAGGGGGATGGTAGCCAAGGTCAACACCGATCCGGTCTTGGAATCGAACTTGCGCACGCGGCCGAGCCGTTCCGTGAAGTACACGTCCACCTTGTCCTTGGCGTCTTCCGTAGGTGAGGCCATCAGGTCGAATGCCATTTTCATGGGTTCGTTGACATCGTCCTTGCCGCGGGTAGCGATATCAGTCGCCTTAAATTCCGTGGCCGCCATATCCGCGCAGTCGGACCACTTGACGTCCGCATGGGCGCGGGGAACGGCGATGGAGGCGGAAATCATCAATAACGCGAATGAGATTTTGGGAATCATGCTGTGCACCCCTATCGGAATGGGCCTTTGCCGCTGGATTCCCCCGGTGGAGGAATCCTCGTAAGAGATTTCCCCAGGGCGAAATCACCCGAGCATAAGTAATTCTAAAATATAGCATAGGTAACTCGAACGCCCTATTCAATATTGGAACCCCGCGCCTTGCCTCAAATACCGGTCTTTCCCCCTTTTCAGCATCCCCATTTCATCTAATTAGAGGGCTGGCCGGGAACTCCGGGGGAATCACCTATGAATCGTCTTTCCAATCCGTTTTTGGCAATTGCCGTTCTTGTCGCCTTCTTCCGGGCGCCTTGGAACAACCCGGAGAAGCCTTCCCCGTCGCAGGCCTGTTATTGGCCACCATGACCCTGCCTAACACCATGGCCCTGGCCAATGTCTATACCGGGGACGCCGAAGGCGCGCAGCGCTGGAGGAAAGCCGTATTCTGGTGCGATATGGGTTTGGCCGTTACGGCGGCGGGCCTGGGCACTTACCTGCTTACTTCGCCCTGGACCAGTCCGGGATCCGTTGACCGCCGGAACGATCGGCTCATAGCGGGGGGCTTCCTCTTAGGAGCCTATGCGCTCCCCCTATTCGGATCCGCGTATCTGGATCGTAAGGCCTTTCATATGGAGACCGCGTCCCACCTCGCGCCCGACCTCGGCGTGGGCCTCGAACCCAACCGTAGTGGTCGGGCTTGGCTGGCATGGATAAGCCTTCTCCAAAGGTTTGGATGGACGCCCTTCTCCCGGCATTCGCGATGTGGCATGGACTAAGACTAGTGGCATTCGATCGGGGTTTTGAGTCGTACCGTAAAAAGGGGCTCGACCTTCAATTGCTGAGATCCAGCGCCGTCCGGAATTAGGGCTCGGGTCCCGATTCGCGACCGAGAGCATCCTTACCGGCATTCCCAACAGGGAAGAGCAACCTGGGCGTACTGGCCGTTCGGCCGCGCCTGTCCAGAGGCGCGGAAGTTGGGGAGAATATTCCGGAGCCCTGTCGTTCATTGAAAAACACGAAGGTTCCGCGGCGGCGCGCGACCAGGATATCCGGCGCGCCGTTACCGTCCACGTCCGCGAGGGTGATCTGCGTTCCGATGCCTGCCTCGGAATCGATGAGGTAGGGCGTAAACTTCGGGGGTTGATCCTGCGGCCGCGTGAGGCGGAACCAGTACAACACCGCCGGGGAATCCACATCGCTGACGCCGTTGCCGTGAGCCCCTTTGCGTTTACCGGTGACCAAATCCTTTAACCCATCGCCGTCCAAGTCGGCGATCGCGAGCGCGTGTAATTGCGAAAAGGCGACTCCGTACTTTTGCTTTTCGCCGGGCAGGCCGACGATAGGATGCGCCGTGAAGGTTTCGCCTGCGCCCTGGTTCTCGAACCAAGATAACCCGAAGGCGTGGGCTTGGAGGCTGCTCACCACGTCGCTGTCCCCGTCGCCGTCCACGTCAAAGGCGAGGATTTGCGCGCCCCCGGGTCCTTCCCCGGCAGTCGTCTGGCTCCAGAAAGCTGCGGCATGGGACTTCCAATTCATACTGGACGAGGGCAGGGGCTGTTCCCACCATCCGGTTGGAAAGATCAGATCGGAACGGCCGTCGCCATTCAGATCACCGGCGCCGATGCCGTGGGTGAATTCCCCCCAAGTGCCTTTGTCGGTAACGGCGCGGAAGGTCCAGGCCGATGCCGGGCGGGCCCAGTCAGGCGCGGCCCAACCGCCGAAGCCGCCGGAGTTGGTGATCAGTACTGGCTTGCCGTCGTTGTGGATATCGAGAAGGGCGGCCGATTCGTTCTGCACCGCCGCGAAGGCCGCATGCTCGGGCCAATATCCCGCCGCGCCCTTGGGGTTCTCATACCATACCGCTTCGGCGCCTCCGTCCTTTCGCGTGGAGAGCAGATCGATCCAACCGTCCGCATTGAAGTCGAAGGGGAAGAGCGAGTAGCAGTCGGAATCGCCGGCGCTATCGAATGGCGCGCTGCGCGGAAGGCGGAAGGCGACCTTGCGCGCAAAGTCGGGGCCGGGATAGTAGTAGGGTCCGGCCGCGATGTCGGGCTTGCCGTCATGATCGAAATCACCGGCATTGATGCCTTCGGAATAGAATTGGGGATTGAGGCGGAACTTGCGGAACGGCACGGGTCCGTCCCCGGCCATGATTGGGAGTGAGGGGAGTATGGCGAAGGCCACGACCAGAATGGAGACGGCGCGGAACGATTGCATGGATCCTCCGCATGAATGTTAAGGAATTTACCCGGTTTTGGCTGGACACTTTTCAGCGCACTGGCGGATCCATGAAAACGTAATGCGGACTACGCTCCCTTACCCGAAATCCGTTTGGAAATTGTAATTCGGAATCTGTGCGCCAATCGATATGATGATTCATTCCGGACTCGATTTTTTAATCCATGCGGATTTGAAGGGGGCCCACATAACCACGGCTTCGATGCGGGACGAGGGTAACGGGATGATTACCGTAACCTTGAAGGAGCTCGGATATTGCGTGAGCCCGGGGGCAGGGCGCCGTGTTCTACGACGGGGACCGGCTGCTGGGCGGGGCGCGGATCCGGGAGACGTTCTAGGTTCCGCTATCCGGCCTGGCGCGGCCGCTCAGGGCGACATCCACACTTCGCCGAGGGACTTGCCGGCGATAGCGTCCGCCATACCCCTGGGGGATCCCCGTCAGCAGGAAATCGCCATTGGCATCGCTGACGGCGAAATAGGAAGTGCCGGGAATGTACGCGATCACGCCCTCCTCCCCGGCGCCGGATCCCGTCACTCTCCCCCGGATGCCCTCGGAAACCCGCATGGTGTCCACGCCCACGTCCAGGGCCTGCCCCGGTCCCGCGAATGCCACCTGCGGAACCAAGGCCACCAGGCCTTGAGCCTCCTGTCCGCCGATCAGGTTGTACGTCCCCGAGTCGAGCCCACGGAATGCATACCTTCCAGATGGGTCCGTAAAGGTGGTTTCCATGGCCGCATCGGGCATGCCGGGCGAGGGCAGGCGGAAGCCGCCGACCGGCAGAGCCGCAACGCGCGCGCCGGCCATCAACCGGCCGGTGGTGTCCACCAGGGTACCGCGCAGGCCGGCGACATGAGTACCTTCCGTTGCGGGATGCCCGCGGCCCGGTTTATCGCTTTCGAACAGGCAACCGGCCATGGAAAAAGCAATCATGCCGGAAAGGAGGGATCCGCGGAGCGGCAAGGTCTCAAGCATGTTCAATCTCCCGGGCTGGATGGAAGGAATGGGGGGTATAGATAATGATGTCCGAAGCAAGCATGGGCATAAAGTAGTCGGCGGAGGGGATTGCCAGGTTCGCATCCCGCAAGGAACGCCCTATTCAATCTTGGAACCCCGCGCCCTCCCTTCGAGGCTGAAATAACGGAAACGGCGGGAAGCACATTGTCCGGCCCGATCGTCTTATTACCAGACCATTTCGGGAACTCCGGGGGAATCACCCATGAATCGTCTTTCCAATCCGTTTTTGGCAATTTCCGTTCTTGTCGTCCTTAGCGCCGATACCCTTTCCCAGGCTCTGGAAATGGACGGGCATGATGTGCTGCTCTCCTTGCCCTATGCCGCCAAGGCGGCCCTCCCCTTGGTCCTTCTTCCCGGCGCCTTGGAACAACCCGAAGAAGCCTTCCCCGTCGAAGGCCTGTTATTGGCCACCATGACCCTGCCTAACACCATGGCCCTGGCCAATGTCTATACCGGAGACGCCGAAGGCGCGCAGCGCTGGAGGAAAGCCGTATTCTGGTGCGATATGGGTTTGGCCGTTACGGCGGCGGGCCTGGGCGCTTACCTGCTCTCTTCGCCCTGGACCGGTCCGGGATCCGAGGACCGCCGGAACGATCGGGCCGTAGCGGGGGGCTTCCTCTTAGGCGCCTATGCGCTCCCCCTATTCGGATCCGCCTATCTGGATCGTAAGGCCTTTCATATGGAGGACGCGTCCCACCTCGCGCCCGACTTCAGCGTGGGCCTCGCACCCGCGGGGAAAGGCCATGCCATGCTCGCGACTTCGGACTGGTTGCTTTCATCCCCTTACGCCCTCAAGGCCATCGTCCCTCTGCTCCTTCTTCCCGCGGCCATCATGGATCCGGATGGACTGCCCGTCGTGGCGGCTTTGATGGCCGGAGTCTCCTTTCCCAATTCCATGGTATTGCATCGCTTAACCGATCATGATCCCGCCGGAACCCGGAAATGGAGGAAAATCGCGTTCCGATGCGAGCTGGGTATGGCAGCCGCCCTAGCCGCATACGGCACTTATCTCATCGTATCAAGCAAGTTGCGGACTCGGGGTCCCGGCCTGGGCTGGGACGCTTTCGCCGGATCAGTCATCATCGTTTTGGGCGCCATACCCTTGGCCGCCTTGAGCCTCATCGATCTGGCTCCCTTCAAGTTGGAGGACTATCCGGCCCATTTCACCCTGGGCTTGAAAATCCCGCCGCCGGGTTCGGTCTCGTATGTACCCGGCCTTGCCGTGGGTCTGCGCCTGTCCATCTGAATCTGTCCCAGCGACCGGCCTCGTTCTCGGCACGCCGGTTCCATATGATCCTAATTCGTATATCCAGGTGTACAAGTACGGTTACATCACGCTCGAAACGATTTAAGCACGGATTAAGCCCAAGGCGGCCGGCTCAAGAGCGAGTCGGCTGCGTAGACGTGGCGAGGGGAAGCGCTAAACGCTTCTCCTTCTCTAAACGCTTCTCCTTCTCTATGTCATCGATCCGTTGGGTCAAGGGGGCAATACTCTCCGCTGGGCATGGAGCCTTTTTCCCGGATGCATCAGGGAATAGGCTTCGGCCATATAGAGGTAGTGTCCGCCCTCCCTGGCGCCTCCGTTCCATTCCACCTGCTCCATGCCGGCTCCGGAAGTCCGTGAAGCCAGGCTGGCCAACCGCTTTCCGCTCACCGAGTAAATCGAGACCCGAATCGAAGCCGGCTCCGAAAGCGCGAACCGCAAGATCCGCGTTCCAAGCGAACGGCTCAGGCTCATGGCATTCACCTGCGAGTTACGGGCGGGTGCGTCGATGCGAACGGGATGGGCCGGCAAGGTCATCTCCCATAATCCCAGATCGAAGAGCCCGGCATAGAGACGCCCCTCCGAAACCAGCAGGGATGTCAAGGTCTTGCTGGGCAGACTGTCTCCTTGCGCAAGCCAGGGGGTGCTGGACGCGGACGGGAAGAAGATTCCGTCCAAGGATGCGGCCGCGAGAAACTCGCCTTCTCCGCTCACCAGGCTTATAGCCCCGGCCCCCGGCGCGTCCCGCTTTTGCCAGGTAGCGCCCTTGTCCGCGGATACCCATAAGGAACCGTCCGGGGAAAGGCGGAGAGAGTCCCCTGCCAGGGGGATGATGTTAAAGAAGTATAGATTGGTCGGCGAAGCCGCCGGCGTCCAGGTTCGACCCGAGTCCGAGGAGCGCATCAAGTCCGGACCGATGGCCTGGAACCGGACGGATCCGATGCGGGCCTGACACCGCCATACTTCGAGGGCGGAATTGATCCGCCAGGACGCGCCTCCATTCTCTGATACATTGAGCCTGGCCCCCCCATCGGGTCCCGGGCCAGGATATCCACGGGCGGGGACGGGAGAAGCCGCCATTCCGCCTTGGCTTGGCATAACAGCAGTCCTATAAGGCTCGCAAGGGCTATGGGGACTCCAGCGCAGAAAGGTTCTCCCTGGGATGGCCATAGGCGGAGTCCAGGGCCAGGGATTTTAGGTAATACCTGCGAGCCAGATCGGCATTCCCGTTGGCCTGCTCAACCATGCCCAGGTAATTCCAGGCTTTGGGCTGGTCCGGATCGAGTTCCAGCGTGCGCTCCAGGAAGGGCTTGGCCTGGAGGCCTTTCTTCATCTGCAAGAAAGTCCATCCCAGTCCGTACTGGTATGCCGGATTATCCGGAGCCTGTGCCGCCAGGAACCGGTATTCCGCCTCCGCTTTTTCGTACTGCCGGGTGCGCAGGTAGAGCCCTGCTAGATCCGCCCGCACGGTCTCGTCCCCTGGAAGGGCGGCCTTGGCTTTTTCAAAATGGAGGATGGCTCCATCCGCATCGTCGGAATCCGCTTTCAACCTGGCGATCAGCAGATGGGCGAATTTGTAGTTGGTATCGTTACGTATGGAACGTTCGTAATAGATAACCGCCGAATCCGCCTTACCTGCGGACCGCAGGCTCGAGGCTTTCATGAAATTCGCGTAACCGCTGGCGGGGACGAGATCCGCCAGGTTTGCGGACATGGACCCCTCCCGTGTCCCATTCCAATGGAAATATTCCGAAGCGCCCAGGCAACCGATGGCGACGGAGAAGAAAGCCACGAGAACCCAATGCCTGGCGTCCCGGCGGGCGCCATAGGAATCCGCAGCCTGCAGGCCCGGGCCCAGGCCAGTCGGCGCATCCGGTTGCAGGCCCAGATCGGCCCGCACCTTCCCGTCGCGGATCTTCCAGATGAATCCGTCCAGGTAGAAGTGGATCAAGGCGGAGGCGGTGAAGACGTTGCCGGCCTGGTACAGGAGATTCCGGTAGGTTTCCATGTTTTCGTAGGTATTCAGGACGTCCTGGGTCAAAAGTCCCACGCTGCCGTAGGCGGCGATGCATAAGGCGTAGAGGCCCAGCCTTTTCCAGTCGGCCTGGAACAGGAAGCGCTCTATTCCGCTCTCGGAGAGGCCCCGGCGGACGCGGCTGTGGTTGTAATTCCAGACGAAGACGTTGTACTGCAGGTCGTGGAAGACTTCCCACAGGATAAGGCCGAGGATGAGTTGGTCCACCCCTATCAGGCAATAGGCCCAGAATCCGATGCCGGAAGCCATGCAAAGCAGTTTCGGAAGATTCAAGTATCCGCGACGGAACCTGTTGTAGGCCAGTTGCCCCCCATAGGCGACGGTCACCGCGGCCGTCAGGACCCACCAACCTTTCTCGAAGGCCTGGGCCCAGGCGACCGGAATCAGGGGACCGCCGGACAGGTAGAAGATGCTGAGTACCGATGCCAGCTTGGCGGGCGACCAAAGTATCACCTGGACGAACCAGGTCAGGCACATCCAGAAATCGAGCCTGGCGGTGGACGCCGAAATGAACTTCGCCTTGGCGTCGTATATCCTGAGGAAACCGAAAACCTGCATGCTGCCGTGCCAGGCGCTCCAGGCAACGAGCACGTAGAATATCAGGCTGAGCTTGAAATACGCGGCCGCGATGGCGAACAAGATGATCAGGGAAGGGACCAGGATGAGCCTGGGTTTGAAGTTCAGGAATACCTTCCTGTCCGTATAGGCGCGGATGAAACCTGGCAGATGATGGCCGGTGGCGCTGACGGACAGGACCCCGAGCTTCAGCAGGTTCATGGAAAGGTAACCGGAAAGAAAATGGAAGGCCGGCAGGATGAGCAGGGGGGCCGCGAGGAAGAACGAGAAGTCCATGAACGGATTGATGATCCAGGAAATCTTGAGGGTCTTCACGGGGCTTCACCCCGGCCAGGCATGATCATAGGCTAATCTATCCCCGACCCGCGTGAAGGGGTGAACTCCATTTTCTGCCTTAGGCGGTCAGAAATACAAGATAAACGGAAATAACCAAACCGCACTCCGCCCGACCTCCAGGTTTTAAATTTTGTCGTACCTTTGTCGGAATTGCGGGATTTTTGGCCTTTGAGAAATGGCTGGAGGGGAAAGTTTGAGAACGCTTAACCATCTGATTATCCCCGCTCTATTGCTGGCTTCCGCGGCCCAGGGCCTGGAATTGGGGATAGAGGATATCAAGGTATCCGGCTACGTGGATGAAGGCCGTTTCCAGCTCAAGGATCCGGAAGTCGACGGCGAGCTGGTGAGCCGCATGGGCGCCAAATGGCGCATCGAAAAGGCGTTCAACGAGAACTGGTCCTTGTTGGCCAAGCCCCATTGGATGTTCTGGCGCAACCAGGCTACCGATAGAGGGCTCTTCCATATAGCCGGCATCAAATTCGACGCCGACCTGCAGGGAGCCATCCTGTATAAGTCGGGATTCCACCGGGCAAAAGCGGGACTCTACGAGTTCAAGTACAATCCGGATTCAAAGAACCTCGGCGAATACCTGCTGCGCAGCGGCGCCTATCCCACCATCCTCGAAAGCGCCCAGGGCAAGGACATGATGGGCTTGTCCAATACCAAGGTGATGGGAACGGAATACGGGCAGGACTTCAGGCTCTTCCGGCATACCGCCTTGCTGTATCTCGAGCAGATCAACGTCCCGGTGAACGACCTGAGCGCCGCCTACCTTGCGGCCGTGGGCCCGGAACGGGCGGAAGCCGAGCTAGGGGTTTCCTTTTACCGGTTCTTCAAAACGGGCACGCCCATGAAGGACGATCTCGTGCCCCAACAGATGCAGGACTATATCCGCGACCAAGGCCTCACCACCAAGGCGTTGAAATTCAGCCTCCGCGCCAGGATGGACATCTCCGCCTTCCTGGAAATGGAAAGCCCTTGCAAAATCTACGGGGAAGCGGCTCTGTTGGGCTTGAAGAACGACACCCTTTTCTACCGGAAAACCATCCAGCGCGTACCCGTCATGATGGGGGCGGAGATTCCCACCTTCGGGATCCTGAACGCCTTTTCCGTCGAGGCGGAGTATTTTCAAAACCCCTACCTGGACAAGAAATATCCCATGCAGGACGCCACGGGAAGCAAGTTCTCGCCCTTGCCGTATATCCCCAGCTATTCCGACGTGCCCAATTTCACCCAGGACGATTGGAAATGGAGCGTTTACCTGCACCGGGCCTTGAACCGCTGGATCGACCTCAAGGTGCGCATAGCGAGCGATCATCTCCGCCTCCTGGATTGGGAGTCCGATTACCGTCCCGCGCCCCTTACCCAAAGGGCCCAGGACTGGTATCTGCTGGCCAGGATCGAATACCATAACTGATGGACAGTCCCCTCCGCGAATTCGCAAACCGCCTAAATGGAAAGAGTCGGATCATGAATAATCGGGTCATCGCCTTTGGGTTGTTTGCCCTGGCCGTCGCATTCGGGGAAGGGAAGAGGGACCTCAGCCTGTTTACCGCCATCGATTTCGGCCGGTTGGAGAACGGGTATGACATGATCAAGAAGTACGATCCTTCCGGATTGGCCTTGAACCGCACCTATGTAAACGTGGGGTTCAACGAGGAGCTGGAAGGCAACTACCTGCTCAGCGTTGGCGTAGGCGGGATCTTCTGGAAGGCGTTCGAAGGGGATGGCGGTGGCCCCGCGGACAAGGTGATCAAATTCGGCCCGGGCATTTCCAATGCCTTCATGAAATGGTCTCCCAGCGAGCAGTGGAACCTTACCTTCGGATATTTCCCCTACCGGTACAACGAGGCCGCGAGGAACCTGGGGGAATACCTTTTCCGGTCCGAAGCCTATCCCACCATCATCTATACCGGTGGATGGAGCTGGATGAACGACATCGGCTACAATACGGTAGGCGCCAAGCTGACCTGGAACCTGGCGGAGGGGAGGTTCAGGCAGGACCTTGGGCTTTTCGGCGAGTATTTCAATTCCCCCATCTATGACATCACGCCCGCCTATATCGCAACCTTTAAACCGATAAAAGGACTCACCTACGGCGGCGCGGTTTCCCTGCACCGGTTCATTTCGCCCACCCCCAAGGTCAAGCAGGAGCTTACGAAATCCTATGTCTACTACGAGAACTTCTATTTCCCGGCCGTGGCCGCAGACTCGGCCGTCGGCGTCACGGGGAGCCCGGAACAGCGGGTCACCATGCTGAAGTCCGACATCGACTTGAAGATCGGCCAACTGGGCGGGGATTCCGCCACCTATTACGGCAACGCGAACAATGCGGGCAAGCGTCCCCAAACGGTCGCCTTCGACCTTGCCGCGGTGATGGCCATGGCCTTCTTCGAATTGGATTTCAACGGGCTGCTCGGCCTGGATGAGAGCGCCCTGGGCAAATTCAACCTCTACGGAGAGGTAGCCCAACTGGGGTTCAAGAACTACCCTATTTTCTACACCGATATGGCCCAAAGAAGGCCGGTGATGCTAGGCGCCAGCCTCCCGACCTTCGGGCTCTTGAAGCATCTGTCTTTCGAATTGGAATACCTCCAGAATCCCAATATCGAAAGCATCGCCAGCACCTATGACAAGCTGGATTTGCCTCCCGACGAGAATTTCCGGTATCGGGTGTTTACCCGGGACGACTATAAATGGTCGATCAACGCGGCGCGGAGCTTTTCCGAATTCCTTTCCATCCATGTCCAGGTGGCCAATGACCATATCCGGCTCAAGGACGGGTTTGCGAGGCCCCAATACATCCCGGTTACCCAGGAGCCCGGGCATTGGTATTGGTTGACCCGCATCCAGTGGATGATCTGAGTTTCCTTCCGATTTTCCGGGGAGGAATGGAAATCGGCGAAAATCGGCGAAAATCGGCGAGAGGCGCGCATACCGAAATATCGCGCGGTAAATTCCGGACCCCCGCCTTAACTTTCCCCTACTGACAGCGTCTTTTTTCATCCTGATTGCGGGCGCCTGCACCTTAAATGCCATCTAACCGGAGAACGGGTCAAGTATGAAGATGTTGATGGATTGGAGCATGAGAACGGTCGGAATTTTCCTGCTGTCGGCCGCCAGCGCCTATTCCCAAGGGGCTATGCGCAAGCCGGCGGCAAGGGAGCATGTGAAGAAGCTGGAGGACGGCTCCTTCGCGAAGTTCACCTCCAAGCTGACGACGGTCGTGGAGCTGAATTTCACCATGAACAACGGCCACCAACCGGGCAAGAAGGTCATCACGGATGCCTTGACCCGCATCGCGACCAATTACGGCGGCATCAAGGTGAACAAGTTCGCCACGGCTTCGGACGGCTCGGTCAAGGGAACCGTCCCGGAATTCACCGTGACGGATCTCATGGCCGGAGAAGTCATCGTCTCCAACAACATCAGCTCCATCGGCAGCACCGCCATCGGAACGGCCAAGCATTCCGCCATCCAGACCACAATCGAAACCAACGGACGCGGTTACCTCGCCTTCCACGGATCGGGCGACGAGGGGACCAACAGTTGGCCTTGGTATACCAGCACCCTGCATCCCATGAGCTACAAGGGCCATGAAAACAGGTCGGCCGCCCCGGTCTACAAGCATCCGGACATGGCGAACCATGTCATCCTCGACAGCATCCTGACGGCCAAGACGGTCCCGCTCGCCGTTCCGAACGGAGTCAATGCCTCCGGCGCCGAAGTGATTACCCCCAGCCCGGTGCCCACGCGCGCGATGAAGAACGAATGGTACCGTTTCGGACGGGATATCTCCACGGACGCGGCCTTCAAGGACAAGGTGACCGTCCTTTTGAAGTATGATCCCCGCGCGCTCGGCGCCAACGACCTCGACGCGGAGTACAAGCGCAAGGGCGGGAACATGTACACCTACATCCTGCAAGTAGGCAAGGGCCTCACTTCCTATATCCCGGCCGGCCATGAGAACGACGAGCTCCTCGACCCCAATACCGGGTTCGACGGCGGCGCGGGCGACTTCGATCGCTATGTGGCGCAGTCCCTGTTCTTCCTGGCCGGTTACAACCAGGTTCCCTGCGACGCTTCGTGCAATGGCCTTCCCATCCTCGACGCAAACAACCTGCTGACCGGTGAGAAATATTCGGGATCGAATTCCGTCGGAAGGGCCGTGGCCATTAATCCGGAACTCGCTTTTAATGCCGGGACCCTCGGTTTTTCGTCCACTTTCGAAGGGAAATTCGAGGCCCGGGTGACCGACTTACAAGGCCGTTTGATTTTCCGGAAAAGCGGAGTGGGTAGGGTCAATCATGAGTTCGACACGTCCGTGCTCAAGCGGGGCGTCTATTTCCTCAGCGTCCGCATCGGAAAGGCCCAGGCCAAAGTCAGGCGCTACGCCCTATTTTCCTCTGCCCATTGATCGGAGTAACATGCGCCCTTCATCAAGCCTTTGGCTGATCATTGCGATCACAACGATTCCCTTGCGCGCGCAATTCACCTCGTCCCTGTGCCCGAATGTCCAATTGGGCGATGCGGATTTTGAGGCCACGGATCTCTTCAACCGGAAAGGTACCGGTGGGGCTGCAAAAGACGCCGACCTGGTCGAACCCGTACAATTCGACGTGCTGGTGGTGAAGAACGCCGGCGGAAAATACGATCATAGCGACATCGTCTTCGTGGAGCGGACCGGGAATGTGAAATATTTCGATGGGGCGGCCAAGACCGTCAAGGAGATGGGCACCATCGAGGTCCATACTGCTCCGGGCGCCCAGGACGACAACGGCCTGATGGGCGTGGCTTTTGATCCCGGCTTTGCGACCAACCGCTGGATCTACGTGTGGTACAGCCCCAAGCAGACGTTCAACCAAGCCATGACGGGCACAGGCCAGAACCGGCAATTGCGCCTCACGCGCTTCCAGGTCAAGCCGGATAACACTCTGGACATGGCCAGTGAGAAGATCCTCATCAAGATCCTCGGCAGCAAAACCGATCAATGGCACAGCGGCGGGCCGATGCAATTCGACGCCTACGGCGATTTATGGGTAGCGGTCGGCAACAACTCCATTGATCTGAACCCCAGCTCCTGCAATACGGGGGGAAGCGTACTCTCGCAGACCGACAGCACGCAAAGCTCGGAATGGGGACCCTCCAACACCCATAGTCTGCGTGGGGGCTTTTTCCGCATCCATCCCGATGATGCCGCCCCCAAGGGTTACACTATTCCCCCCGGAAATTTCGGCGCGTATTGGGCCGACCAATTCGAAAAGCAGGGAAACGCCACCTTGGCCGCGCAATACCGCGACACCTCCAAAGTGCTTCCCGAAGTGTACGTGAAAGGCGAGCGGAGTAATTACTCCTGCGCGGTGCATCCCACCAAGCGCTGGCTGGCCTGGGGCACGGTGAACTACGCCAGCAGCAACGACGAATTCAACATCACCAAATACCCCGTTTTCACCGGCTTTCCTTACTTCCACAACAACAACCTTCCTACGTGCAGCCACGGAAAGACAGTGGAAAAACCGACCAACAATTCGAAGTTTAATAGCGGCGTCGTCGATCTGCCTCCCGCCTTTCCCGGAGCCATCAATAACCTCGTTAACGTCGCCATCGGCGGCCCCATCTATAACTTCGATCCGTCCCTCGACTACGAATTCAAGTTCCCGCCGCATTTCGACAATAAGTGGTTCATCGGGAGCTTCTCAGCCAGCCGTTACTTCGCAGTCGCAGTGGATACTTCCGGGCCCAACCTCAAGGCTTCCGGCACCCCGGTGCGCTTGGATCAAACCGGCCTCTTCAAGAACGTGTCCATCCGCAACTACATGCATAGCATCTTTGGAAAGGACGGCGCGCTTTACATCCTCAATTACGACGGGGGACAGTACAGCTCATCCCCCGCAAATCCCGGCGTGGTACGCGTGATCTACAAAGGGGCTTGTCAAGTTCCCGTCTCCGCCCGCACCCTGACGCCGCCTTACCAAAGCATTTGGATCGACCCAACCGGCATCACGGTCAAAGAAGCCGGGCCGCATATCGTCACCCTATTCGACTTAATCGGGCACCAGGTCTGGCGCGACCAAGGCTTAGGCCCCCGCGTTTATCGGTTCAGGGATTTCCAGGCCCGGGCGGGCATGCGGTCGGGGATCTATCTGGCGAGGGTCCAAACCCCCGTAGGAGAGGTTTCCAGCCGCGTATCGCTATTCTGAACGCCAACCACTCTGTGTTGAAACCCTTTCCTACTATTCCGAATACCGACAGGAAAAGGGGTCCCTATGGATAGATTTCGGATCATCGGTGCGGTCCTTTTCGCCGCGGCAGCAGCCGCTTCCAGCACTTTCGCGCAATCGGCCGCCTGCTCCGATTCATTCGCCGTCGCCGAAGTAGGGGAAGGGAAGACTTGGCGCTTGGCCGCCTTCGACAAATCCGCCTTCGGCGCAGCCACGGTGGCCGACGGCAAACTGACCTTGGCCGGCAGGGGCGGGGACATCTACGGGACGAGGAACGAATTCGTGGCCGTTTATCGGAGCGATATCCAGGGCGACTTCGATGTCTCTGTCGAATTGGTAAGCCAGGACAGCGTTCATGAATGGTCCCAAGCCGGAATCGTAGCGGCTACCGACCTCACCAATCTGGCTAAAGGCGGATACGTGGCGGTGGATCTCAGCCCCGGTCACGGCTACACCGTTTTCTTTGATCAGAAAGCCCCGGTAGGCCAATTGGACGGCAACTCGGGAGTGGGCAAAACGGCCTATCCCTCGTGGCTGAGGTTGGCTAAGAAGGGAATGCAATACACGGCCTGGTACATGAACATGGAGGGCGCGGCCTGGATCCCGCTTCCGAACCCGCCCCAAAGCCTGAATACCCAGGCTAATGCACAAATCGGTTTGTTCACCGTCAGCCATAACGCAGGGGAAACGGGAAAGGCCGTGTTCGATAACTTTACTTGCATGCATACGGCTACGACCCACCTATCCAAAGGCGGAAGCAGGTTCCCTCAGGGATTCCCAAGTCTCTTGCCTTCCCTAAGTACCGATGCCCTGGGGAAGGTAAGTCGGGAAACGGCGGGAATCGCGATACCCGTTCGGATATTCGAGCGGTAACACCTTTTTTTTCGAGTCGTGAGTGGAACGAATGGCCGTTAAATTAAACCTTCCGAATAACCGGCTTTGGATTCTCGATCCTTGGCGTGACCTGGCCCTGTTCGTGCTGGTTCCGCTCTGGATCATCCCCGTGGTATGGTGGGCCAAGGCCAACTTCAACTTCACCAGTTTCGGAGCCATCGCCCTGGCGCTGGGAGGGGTGGGGCATCACCTGCCGGGCTTCATTCGCGCTTACACCGATCCCGTGCTATTCCGGCGCTTTCGCACGCGCTTCGTCGTGGCCCCGCTTTTTTTCCTGACAGTGTTCGCCGCGTTTTCCCTGCGGCAGCTTCACGGTCTCGAGGTAATCGTGGTGATGTGGGGCGCGTGGCACGGTGCTATGCAGGTAAACGGGTTCCTTCGCATTTACGACGCGAAGGCGGGATCGGTTTCTCCGCTCACGGCCAATCTGGACCGGGCCATGTGCATTGCCTGGTTCGCCGCCGCCCTGCTGCATTCAACTTCCCGCGCCACCGCCATTCTCATGAACTTCTACAGCGCCGGAGTGCCGGCGATCGATCCCGGAGTTTTCGGGGCGTTTCGCGTTGCCTGGGATATTTTCACGGGCTGCATCACCGCGGCATTCCTGATCAACGCGTGGAGGCAGGCGCGCCTGGGGGTCACGCCCAGCCCGATCAAATTTCTGCTGATGGCTTCCAGTTTCGGATTCTATTGGTTTGCCATGGTCACCGTGTATAATCCCATCCTGGGGCTCCTGCTTTTTGAAATCTTCCACGACATCCAATACAACACTTTGGTATGGGCCTACAACCGGGCACGGGTGACCCGTCACCTGGGAGCCAGCCGTCTCGAGGCATTCCTGTTCAGGCCAGGTGCCTTCCGCGTCGTTCTGTATGCGGTTCTGGTGCTGGCATACGGCACCTTGGGGGTTTTCAGCGGCTACTCCGCCGCGCTGGTTCCGTCCATCCTGGGGCCCGCCCCGGGAAGCATCCGGTTTTGGACCGGCCTGTTCACGGTTTCGGCCTTCCTGCATTTTTATTTCGACGGATTCATCTGGCAGGTGCGCGAAAAAGAGCTCCGTCAGAGTTTGGATATCGCCGGACGGAAAGAGGAACGAACCGCCGTCATAGGAACTGCTCGTGCGTTGAACGGGCCTTTGCCAGCGGGATGGAAGTGGGCCTTCTTTATCGTTCCCGCCGTGTTTCTCAGCGCCCTGGAACTCCGGAGGAACGTTCCGCCGATGCTCGAACAATTCCGGAACATCGTCGGCATTCTGCCGGAAAGTTGGTCGCTCCACTACATGATTGGCCATCTGGAAAAGGCCGACAAGCAGTATGAACGATCCATGGAGGACTATGCACGTTCAATCTCCGTAAATCCCGACTTTCAACCGGCGCATGCCGAGCTGGCGGACGTTCAGGCCCATGTCGGCCGGGACGATCTGGCTTTGCCCCACTACCTCCGCGCAGCGGAGCTGGATTCCCTCGACTACGATACCCGGGACCACCTTGCGACCACGCTTTTGACGGCCAATCGCGTCCGGGAGGCTCTGCCGCACCTGCTGGCGACGGCGGCGCGAAAACCCAATGACACGAACCTGATCTACCTGACGGGAGCGGCTCTGATGCACGAGAACCGCCCCGAAGAAGCGGTTCCGTATCTGAAGCGCACGCTGAGTCTGGATCCCGGTCAGCCCCGGGCCTGGAGCTACCTCGGGGTGGCGGCGCATATGCGTGGCGATTCAGCGTCTGCGGACGAGTATTACCACCGCGCC
>JBDSIO010000410.1:0-29612 GCA_039917895.1 Fibrobacteria bacterium
CTATTCAAGGCTAAGGAAATTTACGGAACAAATATTGACAAGTCTGAGGGGAAACTTAGGTTTCAGGTCCCACGCTTTGTTTCAAGGAGTAAAATGAAAAAAGTAGTCGCGATCGTCGGTTTGGCTCTTATAGGTTCCAGCTTCGGTTTGGATGAATACCTGCCTGTCGAAGCGAGTAAGCTCGAGGTCGATTTGGCCTACAACTTAGTGAGCAAAATGGGAGATTACGACCCGGATGGCAAGAAGGTAGACCTCGTGTCCGGATCCAGCGCGTCCCTGAGCACCATACCGCTTCAGATCAAGTACGGCATCATGCCGGGTCTTGATTTGGAAGTGCTATGGGCGTTCGGCATGCTTGGCATCAAGCAGGATGCCGCCGGCTTTATTCCGAAAATCGATACCACCTTTACGGGATTCGGACAGCCCGAAATCGCGGTCAAGTACGCCCTAATGGACATCGGCGCCGGCGCCTATGTCAATTTCATCGCGCCGTTCGCGACCGGAGATTTCGCCGAACCCGATGCCCCTCCCATGGCCTTGGCCTTGGGTGCCGTTTACACAAAACTGTTCATGCCCCAATTCAATCTGACCGCACAGGTGCAATACCGTCTCAATTTCGAGGCGAAGGATTCCACGCAGGACGGCAACGTATTCACGGTGTATGCCAAGCCAGAGTTTCGCTTCAATGAATTCGGCGGCGCATATCTGGGATTGAAATACGACATGACCGGCGAAAGCAAGAATAGCGGCGAGGCCATTGATGACTCCGATGGCAACTTGTTCACCTTGCTTCCGGGTTGGAATGCCACCTGGCTTCCCAACTTGGCGACTGAGGTGAATGTCCCCTACACGCTGATGGGAAAGAACAGCGAAGCCTCTTGGGGTGTAAACGTAAACGTGTACTACACGGTGGCTCTGTAAGGTTCCTGGCCCAGTCTTCGGCCGTGCTTAGAACTGAAAGCCTCCCCGGATTCGTCCTGGGAGGCTTTTTTTATGCGGAAAATTTTTGGAATTCGAAACGCGTGGCGCGGCTGACCACCATTGGTAAGGGACGCTTCCGTTATCCCAGGATCCTGACCTTATATTTCTTGCCCTTGATCTTGTTCTCGCTCAGCCGCGCGAACGCGCGCTTCGCCGATTTCCGCTCCACCGACACGTAGGCTTCGTAATCCATCACGTCGATTTTGCCGACGGACTTGCCGGGCAATCCCTGTTCGCCGCCTTTTTCGCCCCCCTTTTCGCCCCCCTTTACGACCCCTTTTACGCCCCCGCTTGCGCCGGTAATCGCGCCCAATATGTCTCCCGCGCGTAGCTTGTCCTTGCGGCCGGCGGCGACGCATAGGGTCACCTGATCCGCCAGCAACGGTTCCAGCGAATCCTTGGAAGCCCAGTCGAGCGTTTCGCACGGCACTTCATACCCGAGGAACACCCGCGCCGCCGCTATCTTGTGCTGTTCCGTGGGCAATGCCAGGGTGATGGCGTATCCCGTATTGCCGGCGCGCCCCGTGCGACCGATGCGATGCACGTAGGTTTCCATGTCGTGAGGCACTTCCAGGTTCAGGACCGCGCTCAGGTCTTCAATGTCCAATCCCCGGGCCGCCACGTCCGTGGCCACCAGCACCCGGCAGCTTCCGTGGCGGAAGCGCATGAGGATCTGCTCCCGATCCCGTTGCTCCAGATCTCCATGCAAGGCGGCCACGCCGAACCCGAGTTCCTCCAGATGTTGGAACGCCTCTTTCGCCGCGACCTTGGTATTGCAGAATAGGATGGCGCTCTTGGGCTTGAGGCGCGAGAGCAGGGAGGCTACGGCGTCGAGCTTTCCCTCCTTCTCGCAGAGCACGAACTTCTGATCGATGTCCGGGCTGCCGGGCTCCGATTCGACATGTACATGCGATGGGCTGCGCTGGAAGCGTTGGCTGAGCACTTTGATGTCGTCCGGAAAAGTGGCGGAGAACATCAGGGTCTGGCGTCCCGGCGGCGTGACCGCGATGATGTCGGTGATGTCCCCCAGGAAACCCATATCCAGCATGCGATCCGCTTCGTCCAGGACCAAGGTGCGGATGGAGCCCAAGGACAGGGTTTCGCGGTTGAGATGATCCTGGATGCGGCCGGGCGTGCCCACCAGGATGTGGGCGCCGTTCGCGAGCGCGGTCTTCTGCAAGGCCATGACCTGGCCGCCGTAGAGCGGCACGATCTTGATGTTGCCCAAAAACTTGGCCAGCTTGCGCAGCTCCTGGCAGACTTGCAGGCACAGCTCGCGTGTGGGGCACAGGACCAGGGCCTGGGCTGCCGGGTCCTTGGGGTCGAGGCGTTGCAACAGCGGAATGGCGAAGGCCGCGGTCTTGCCGCTGCCGGTCTTGGCCTGGGCGACGAGGTCACGTCCCTCCAGGGCGATGGGCAGGGATTCGGCCTGGATCGGGGTCATGGCCTGATAGCCCAAGCTTTCCAGGTTGGCGAGTTGCGCGGCGGGCAGTTTCAGGCGGGCGAAAGCGGAGGGGTGCACGGGGGTTCCAGGGCTTGGGGACGGGGGCAAATCTACTAAGAACCTTAAGCCCCAAAAAACCCGGCGACCGTATACGCAAAGGGCGCGAAAGCCATCGGGCAGTTGGATTTCTCTACGGGGATAGATGCCCGGTAGCGATCAGGGGTGGTATACCTGCATGCGGTTTCCGGCCGCCATGGCCCAAATGCGGCCATCTTCTCCGAATGCGATGGATCCTAGCGATCCCTTGAGCGGAAGGTCCAGATCCTTCCAGGTGGTCCCGTTGTCTTTGGATTCGAACAGCCAATTCCGATAGCCAGTGGTCTCGCCGTCCTTGAGCCGTTCTTCGGTGCCGGTCACCCGCAAAAGGGAGCCGCGGGCCCAGATGCGATCGGGATTCAATGTTGGCAGCAGGCCTCTAGTCCGGAGCAGTTCCGGAGACCCTGATTTCGGAACCCGCCAAATCGCGAGGCTACTGTCCGCGAGGCGGCCGATGGACAGGATGCCTCCGGAGTTTCCGGTCATGCGAATGGGCTTGAAACCCTCCGGGAGGGAGTGGAGGGTTTTCCATGTCGGATGCTCTTTCCAGTGGGGCAGGTCGAAGGCTTCCAGTGACTTTGTCGTTATGGCATACAAGTAACCTTCTGGATCCATCCATAATAAATCCCGCTCCCGACTGCCCAGGGGATCCATTCCCCCAAGGGTCAAAGAGCTCCAGCTTGCGCCGCCATCAAAAGAAACCTTCAGGATGGGGGGAGTCAATGCTCCAGGCGGGTACGACGCGGCGAACACGCAAGAACCGCCCCCAGTCAGGATCAAAACCACTCGGGAGTCCAAGGATGAAACGTCCTTCCACACGGATCCGTTCCATTGAATGAAATGGGTAGACTCGGTCAAGGTTGCCAAGTCCACTTGGGAGTTCTCCGCCAGCAGCCGGCCCGAGTCGAGATGATGAAGGGAATTGATTTCCCCTTTGCCCCTGAAGGCTTCTTTTTTGGAATTCCAATCATCACGGGTAGCCTGGATGATGGCGGTATCCATGGCGGTTGCTCTTTTATAGTTGGGCTCCCTGATGCTGGTTTGGCTCCCGATCGAAGCCCCGAGAAACCCGTTGCCGGAATCCGTTATGGCAACCGCGAATGTATGCATGTATTCTTCAGTGAAAATCGGCCTTCGTTCCCAACCCATATTACCGTCCCCGCATCCCAGGCAGAAAATGGATCCCGCCAAGGCGGTCAATGCCATTCCCGCCCGGCTCATTTCAGTATATCCTTGAAGTATTCCACTACCGCATCCGTACGC
This sequence comes from Fibrobacteria bacterium, assembly GCA_039917895.1. Lineage (GTDB taxonomy): Bacteria > Fibrobacterota > Fibrobacteria > UBA11236 > UBA11236 > Chersky-265. The sequence goes on from JBDSIO010000410.1 coordinate 3,785, forward strand.
TTACGCATGGCATCATCCAACTCATGGCGGTACATTTCCACCATTCGTCCACCTATATCATAAGCCTGCGATCGCGTTTCCGGATCCATCCATTCTTTAAAATCAGGGGTAAACCCGATGATAATCAAGTCGGTCAAAGGGAGATTTCCCAGGCCTGCGTCCCAATAGGCCTCTGGATGGGTTTCAAAAGCGAATGTCTTGAACGCGGCGGAATCCAACTCCATTTCCGGGTTCAAGGGCAATCTCTTCTCGATGGTTTTCTGAAGAAGGTAACGGGCATCCGCCAGCCAAGCCTTCCCCGCTGGACTCAATTTCGGTGCGGTCTCCGTGCCGAAACGGACGCAGTATTTATACCCGTAACCCATATAATACGCCGGCGGGCTCAAATCGCAACCTCGGTGCCTGATTTTGAAGTTCTCATTTCGCCAAATATAATAGGGGCACTTCCCCAGATCCCCCTCCGGTGCGGGATCGGGCGTGTCGTTGCACTTCGGCTTCTCCACCGCCAAGGCCGGACTCTCAATTTCCGCGGAATCGCGATGCTTGGCCGTGAACACATACGGGCATTGTTGCGGTTTCTTTCCATTCTGAACGGCATTGGGCGGATACAGCGTGAACTCCTGCTCCGCCTTCCCATCAGTCAGATGCCCTTCGTTGCCGTCTATCCGCTCTTTCTTCCCGTCCGGAAGTTTGGCAAATAGCTTGAAGGTAATCCTGGTCAGGTGCTGGCTTTCCGCGGGGAGTTCCGCTTCTACGCTGAACTTGGCTTTTTCGCCGAAGACTCCTTTTGCCACGGCCCACCTGGGATTGAACAGGCGGACTATAGGTTTTTTCTGCTGCTCCTCTTTGGGCGGCTCTAGCGGAGTCTGCTCTTCCCCAAGCGGCTCCGCGTCTGCCTGGACGGCCGGCCTGGCTCTGCCCCCGACACCATGCTTATGGACGAAAATTTCCTTCGACTTCGAAGCGGAATCCGCATCCTTCTTCTTGAATGGATCCGGATTGATTTGAGGGGAGATTTTGGAATCCATGGGCGCTTAACGAAGAGATAGTAAAACCAGCCTCCTATTTCCCATTCAATGTGACGAGGATCTCTCTGAAACTATTCAATCCCGCTTCCTGGACGATGCGTTCAGGCTTTCGTGATCATAGCCGTCGAGCACGTCCAATGCATGGGCGAAGTCGTGGATGATATCGATCATTCCGCGAGCCTCATCCGCGGTGAGGGCGTGGGTATCCGCCGCCCTTTTCAGGATGAAGACGGCCGATTTCAGATTTTCGAATTGCTTGGTGCTCTTCAATGGCCCGCCAGTCGGGGGTCCGCCGCCGGCGGAGGCGCCCGAATCCGATTTTCATTTCTTCGGGTCCCGGATCATGACGAATTCATCGAAATTTTTCGGGGTGATCACCTTGACCTCGCTACCCGGATAGGCCTCCAGGAAGGTTTTCGGGATTTTAACCTTGGCCTCTGGATTCCACTTGAATACATAGGCGTGGAGCTTACCGTCGTATTCCTCGATATAGTCGATTTCCTGTTGGGTGTGCGTGCGCCAGAAATACCGGTTCACGGATTTCTGGTGGTACTCCAACGTTTTCATGCGTTCCACGATGCAGAAGTTTTCCCACAGCATCCCCATATCATCGCGCTCTTCCATCGGATTGAATCGCGAGATCATGGCATTGCGGATGCCGAGGTCATGGAAATAGATTTTCCGGGATCTTTTGATTTCGTTGCGCATGTTCCGGCTCAAGGATTGGAGCGGAAAAATGATGAAGGCCTTTTCCAAAAGGTCGATATAACCTTCCACCGTATGCGGTTTAAATTTATAACTGGAACTGATTCCCGTCCCCCTCCAAATTCCAAAAACTAGCAGAAGCAATCGCGGGCTGAGCATCGTCAAAGAAAACGGGGACGATTTCCGCGGAAAAATGAAACCGAACCGAGGAGCAACATGAAAACCGAATCCAGTATCGTCAGGAGATTCAACGCGCCGGTCCTTTCCATCCTTTTCACCATCGCCTGTCAGTATGCATCCACTGCGGCGTTCGCGCAATCCCTAGCCCGGGACGGCTTTTGGAAAGACGGGGACAACCCGGAAAGGGAGTACGCACACTTCCTCAAAATCGAGGGCGACAAGGGATTCTATTGCGTTCTCGACGACAAGAGCAGTTTTGCCTTCCGCATCATCGGCGACTCCATCACCACGCCCATGAACGGCAAGGATCACATTCAATTCTTCTCCGGCCGGCCAGATGTGGTGATTTCAGGTGAGGAAAAAGGCGAAGCCTATTCCAACGTCTTCGTGCCCCTGGGCGGAACACCCTATCCCACGGTGTGCGTCGAGGAAGAGGCGGCTGAAGCAACCACCGGTATCGCGCGCCGGCCCCAACGAACCGCCGGTCCGGCCACCCGCTTTGCGGGCCGCTTTTCCACCTCCGGCCTCCGGGACGCCCTGGGACGGGTGACCGCGCCTTCCGCTTCCGCCCCCAGGTAACCCCTGGGTTTGAATCGGATTCACCAATCCGGTTTGGCGTCCGGGATTAAGGTGGTCTTCCAATTGGAATAGTCCGCCTTGCCCAGATTCAGATCGTCATAGTAATCCCATAGGCAGCCTACATTCTGATTGGGGCCCTTGGCGGTCATCTCAGCGGTGGCGGCCTCCCCCCAAAAATTGTCCTGCAAGTCGTAGGCCATAGGGCCGGTGCTCCGGAACAACTCGGCGCCGGAGGCCAGCAGATTGTTCCCATGCAGGGTAACTTTGCTTGAGCCGCCTCCCACGAGCTTACGGATGGTATTGCCGGTTATCGGAGTCTGGGTGAAGTCGTAGGCGTTGAAGGACATGGACTTGATATCGCATTTGTTGATCGTCATCGGGTAGGGAATGTCCGCCCGCAGGGAGGCATTGGCTATGTAGCTGTTGATGATGCGGCTGTTATACAAGCGCATCCCCTCTATGTTCCCGATCCGGCACTTCTCGAAATACGAGCCCCGAGCATAATAGAAGGTATCGCCGGTGAAGATTGGGATATTGGAATTCCTGACATAGGGTCCATACCCTCCGCCGACGTCCACGATGAAACGGACGAACAGCTTGGTCACACCGCGGAAGTTGACGTATTCCAGGCGGGGGCCGGCCTTGTAGCTGCCGTCAGGATTGTAGGAGAGCGGACCCTGCCATCTCACTTGAAGGGCGCCGCCGCCTTCGAAGACGACGGAATCGGAAGCGGTGCCGATGGCCGACAGTCCGCCGTAGATGCCCAGAGTGAGGGCCGCATTCGCGAACAGGACCTTGGTGCCCGGCAAAATGGTCAAGGTGGCCGCCGCATCGAAAATGGTATTTCCGGTAATCTGGTAAAGGGTGTCCGGAGACCAGGTTTCACTGTTGAAGCGCGACCCGGTTATGGCGCGCATCTTGCCCCCGCTGGCGGGATCCGAAATCTGGACCGTGATCGGCGCCGAGGTATCTGCGGGCAGGTTGATGAAGTCGTTGGAGCAGTAGGCGATGGCCTTTACGACATGGGTCCCGGGCGTATTCCAGATATGGGTACCCCAAGGGAGATTGCCCGATGGAAACCTGTCGCCATAAGTCGATTTAGTTCCGTCCCCCCATTCGATGCGGGCGATGGAAGTCATTCCGGACAAGCAGGCTTCCTTGGGAGTAGTGTAAATGTAACTGTAGGATAACCCGACATATCCTGCGGCGGGGCCGGAAATGGCAGGTATGGACTCGGGGGTTTTCGGCTTAAGCCTGCCAAACTCCAGGGGAATGCGTTTGGTGATAGATCCCTCCTGGGAGGTGACGTAGAGGGAGAAAAGGTTGTCGCCGGGGATCAGTGAGAGCCTGATCTCGCCTCCGATTGGCACTACCTTGCCGTCGTAGGTTATCTTGGCGAATTCATTCTGGGCCACAGGTTTGACGGTCACGACCGAGTCCAGGGAAGCGAAAACGACGTTGTAGACATTCTGGGAGGTGTTGGTAGCGCCCGTGCCGATGGGCGAAACGACGATGCGTCGCAAGGTGGCGTCCTTGGACAATCCGGTCTCGATGGTGAATTGGTAGGCCGTGGTATCCGTTCCGTTGCGCACCAGGATGGGCCGGTTGAAATAATCCGGGGATCCCTTGAAAGGGAGGCTTTCGGTCAGGGCGCCGGCGTGCCAATCGGCGGTTCCGGCCTTGATGAAAGCGCCGGGGCTGTTCGGAGTGTAGGTGATTTGCAATGCAGTGGCGGTATCCATCACCGTGAGACGGTAGCGGGTGATGGAGGAACTCCAGGCGGGGAATATCGTCGCGCCCGGTACCACCTTCACGCTGGCCAGGCCCGTACCGAAATTCGGCGGAGGCGGCGGGGGTTGGAGGATGAAGTCCAGGGCATAGGTCGATGTATGCTGCCCGTCGGGCGATAGGACCTCCACCAAGGTCCGGGTGCTGTCCGCTCCCATCTGGAGAAGGGGGCTTGCCTGACCCCTGCTTAGAGGGTAGGTGCCTAAGGGGGTGATCAGTTTCACCGTGGCGAGCGGCTCATTCCAATCCGCCCACAAAGTGGTGGAGACGGTCCCGAAAAGGACGCTCAGCTTGTAGTTGAAAACCCCGGGTTGGAAAGGCGGCGAAAAGTCCATTCCCGGAACCGTCAGGCTGCTCAAGACGGAGGCCGTATCCCGGACCCGGTGGATGGAGATGGTATAGGTCCTGCTGGAGCTGCTGTCCTGGGAAACCGATTGGATGAGCAAGGTATTCATTCCGAGGTTCAGGGGAATTGGGGATTGGAAAGATGCCAAGGCAATTCCGTTCGCCACCAGGTTCACCTTGGGCTCGGCGATTCCGGTGGAGAAGGTGAAGGCCAGGGATTGCACCGAATCCCGCACCGTGGCTGTATAGGTCAGGTGGCCGCTCTGGAAGGCGGGCTGCAAGGGGACATCGTCCAGGGAGATAGCGGTCAAGGCGCTTTGGCTGGAAGCGCTATCGCTGAGTTGGGCGACCATTCCCGTCTGGTTCAGGCTTAGGAGCGGTTCGGTGCGGGCTTGGTATCCCGCCTTGGTGAAGCGCAGGGAATCGATGGCCGTTACCGCGGCCTTGGCCAGGATCCTGGGTCCCCAAGCCGCCGCCACGGCGAAGCCGGGCACTATCGGTCCGGCGACGGGTGTTTCCAGCACCGGAAACCGTACCGTCGCTTTTGACTCTGGTGTTTCCAGCCGCAAGAAATAGAGCCCTTGGGACAGCGCGCCGGGATGAAAAGTCCAATCCCCGGCATTCAAATTGGCTTGGCTATTGCGTACCGGATGCTTTCCTTTGGCATCGTGGATGGATACCGTGACCAGGCCCGGAACAGGGTTCCGAAAGGCCAGTCCGGTTGCCGAGATCCGGGCCGTTTCAAAAGGGACCGAGTGACTTCCTTCTCCCAGGCGGGTGGGGACGCGCTTTAACTCGAAGCGTCCCGAATTATCCGTCCGGGTCTTGAGGCCCTGACCCAGCAAAGTCACCTCCGCATCCGCGATGGGTACGGCCGAATAGCGATCATTGAGTATGCCCTGCAGGTGGATGGTCTGGGACACGGCCAGGCCGATTCCGGCGATACCGATGAAGGCGGCCGACAACTGGGCGCTACCGGACGGGAGGTACAACATGTAAAGCCTCTTTCCGACGACGGACGGATACTGAAATGAATTGGAACAGGGTAACAGGTAGGGGACAGTATACTATGGGCCGGGATAGGTGGTCAAACCATTGCGAATGATTTGGGAATTTACATGTCAACTGGACCAAGGTCGCCATGGCGAACCCATCATGGACGATGAGATCCGCCAAATCGTGATGGGGAAATCCGAAAGAAACCTTGGTCTAGGGGGAAAGTCATAAACCGTACAATAGTGGCCTTGCTGGGTGCCGGGGATGGTGGCAAGACCCACAGTTCACCTCCATGGCCGTTTCGGGAACGAAGATTTATACCGGCTTCACCGATGGGCGTATTTTCGAGAGCGCCGATTAGGGAAGGGCATGGAAGGTGTTTTTCGACAATGCCGAGCGGCGGAAGAACGACGAGTTCTACTTCGGGGTTTGGCACCTCGCCGTCCAAGGCGGCAACCTCTACTTCGCCGACTACGACACGTTGTCGCGCAAACCTTTGTCCTCGGGCGCAGCCGTCAAGGCGGATCAGTTCGCTTTCTTCGCCCAAGACATCCGAGGGTACGGGGCGTACCTGGACCGTAGCCGGGGACATTCCGGAGGGGCCGCGACAATTCGCTGATTTCTGGTCTTGATAGTTTGAAGGTGTCCCGGGTTGAGGGAGCCGGCCTACGACGGAAATCCTTACATCAGGATGTAAATCCACAGGGATTGCATTGATTTCACGATCCAAGAACAAGCGCACCCCGAGGGATTCGAACCCCCAACCCTTGGCTTCGAAGGCCAGTACTCTATCCAGTTGAGCTAGGGGTGCTCTTTGTCTATCAGCAACTTCATCCGCAGGAAGCTCATGGATTTCCCAACTTCCCTTTCTCATTCAAATCCGCCGCCGGCGAAATCTCGTAAGAGGCCGCGGCGTCACCGTCGCCGGCGGAGTCTTGCGAGGACTTGAGCGAGCGGTCACCGGAAGAGTCCGGTATCGGCTTCAGCGAACCCGGGCTGGCCAAACCCTTCGGAATCTTGCCCTCGGCAGGAAAGCCATGTTCGTAACGCAGGCTCCGCACCAACTTGCCCTTGGGATCGAAGAACTGCCTTTCCCCGTGCAAGGTGCCGTCCTGGAAATGCGAGATCTCCTTGAGGACGCCGGTTTCGTACCAGTCTTTCCATTCGCCGCTGCGGTGGCCGTTGGTGAAGAAGCCGTCGGCCATCGGCTTTCCGTTGGGATGCCACTTGCGCATGTCCACGGGCTTGCCGTCCTTATAGTTTATGAGCGAGCGCTTGGCGCCTTGCGGCCAATAGATCCAGCATTCGCCGTCGGGCTGGCCCTTGAGGAAGCGGCGGCGTTCGATGAGATGGCCGAGGGTATCATAGGCCAAACGTTCGCCACTGCCGGAATCGAACTTGGCTCTTTCCGATTGGCGGCCGGCCTCGTCCCAGGCGTAGGAGCTGTCCTGTTCCAGCCCGCCGAGGTAGCGTTTGATCGAAGCGGGCTTGCCGTTGGAGTGGAAGGTCTGCCATACCGAATCCTTGCGGCCCAGGGTGTCGAAGACTCCGCGTTCCATCACCGCGCCATCGGGATCCCTCTTCAGGTAGCTTCCCGAGGGGATGCCTTTGCGGCATTCGTATTGTTCCTTGGGCGTTTTGTTCGCGTAGTAGGAAACGTAGCTGCCGCGCGGATTGACCTCGAAGCAGGAGTTCTCGGCGGTGGGCTCGTTTTTGGCCGACCATTCCTTGGTGGTCCCGGTCTCCTTGCCGGCCGCGAAAAGACTTTGGGATTTCAGGGTCCCGTTTTCCCAGAACCCGTACCAGATCCCTTCCTTCAGATCGTTTTTATAAGCGCCCTTGGAAGAGACGGTGAACTGGTTGTAGTAGGATTCCCAGTCGCCCTCCTTTTTACCGGCGCGGTACTTGCCCACCGTCTTCTTCTGTCCGTTGGTCCAAAAGTCCGCATAAGGGCCGTGGAGGATGCCATCCCGGTAGTAGCTGTCCGTTTCGGGATTGCCATTGTAGTAGAAGGTCTGCTGCCGCCGAATATTTTCCGGAGTGACGATGCTCAGGGGGTTGTAGGTGAGGACGACCTTGGGTTTGCCGTTCGGGTACTTCGAGACGATCACTTCTTTGCCGCATCCGGTCAGGAGTAGGGCGAGGAAGGGGGCCAGCGTGGACAGTGCGGTATTGGCTTTCGGTGCGGTACTGGCTTTCATGGTGTGGGGTATAATATGCCTTTTTTCAGGGGGTTTGGTTGTCCGGGTCCCGCCGCGGAGGTGGGTGATACATTGTACACACATGCATTGTACACACAATGTTTCCGCGGGGAATTGGGGAACAGGGGGGGGTCAGGGGGCTAAGGCGGGTTGAGAATTGCAAATGCGCGCTAAAGGGATACGATTTCCGGCCTTGGACCATTCCCGAACGCGCAACTCTCCGTATATTTCTTTGGTTGCCCGGAGCCAGGAACTTTAATGATCCGCACTTTCACCGCGCGCTCCTGCGCGCTACCACGCTCGTGCCCCCGCGCGTTCTCCCCCGGTGCTAAACTCTTGCTGGCCTTGGCCGCCTCCGGTAGCCTCGGCCTGCAAGCGTGCTCCAGCATGCGTACCAGCCTGTTGCGAGACGCCCGGGTCCTGGATCGGGGGGAGAACGAAGCCGGCTTGGAATTTTCCTCTACGGTCGCACTTTCCGACCGCACCCTCGGGCTCGCGAAACAGGACAACGGTGTCGTCCGCGCGGTGGTGGATTCGAGCGGCGAGTCGCACAACGAAATCACGGGCGTGCCCTTGTGGGGTGCAACGTTTTCGCACGGACTGGGCGCGGACATGCAGGTGGACGTCTCCACCTACTTCGGGCTGATTCCCTGGGATGCCGTGGCGGTGGAGGCCGGTCTCAAGAACCGGTACTGGGAAAACGGGGAGACCTCGGTGGCAAGCTATCTGCGCCTGGCCGCGGGCATGGCCAAGGACAAGGTGGAGAGCAGGCCGAATCCGCCCTGGTTCACGTCGATGGGGGGAGGTTATGCCGATCTACGTACGCGCAGCTTCGAGTGCGACGCATTCGGCCTGACCACTACGCGCTGGACCCCGGCTTCATATGTCTATGCCAATGTCGGAGTCGGGGGCGGGTCCGTGTTCTACGACTTCCGTCCCGATGACGAAGATCCTCCCTGGTCCTTCCATGAGAGCGGTCGTGTGGACGTGTACGGGTTGAAGACATATGTCGGCCTGATTCTGGAGTTCACGGGAGCCGAAATCACCCTCGAGTTCGGATATCAGTACATGAACTACGGGGCCGTGCCGTCCCTGGCGCTGAAGGGAGCCTGGGTGAAACCGGGAAGCAAGCATTGACCTTAATCGTCGGCCTGGAGCCAGGATGGAGGCGTAGAATCACCCTGACCATTGAAATCAAATATTCTTTGACGGCCCAGGATCCTGTGGCCCGGAATTTCTCCTACCATTCTGGATCCTATGATTCATAAGGAAGCTCCTCTGAAAACGGACGGTGAGGACTTGGAGGTTGTTCACGGCGAGCCGTCCTTCCGCCTGGCCAATCGCCTCGTGGAACTGCACCTTACCCAACGAGCCGGGCATATGGGCCCGGTGCGCTTCCGCCTGGGAAAACGCTGGGTGCAACCTTACGCGCTGGCTCCCTGGAAGCCCGCGGAGTTGGGGGCGGAGCTGCCGCCCATTCTGCGCGTGTTGCGCGGCGACTATTTCTGCCTGCCATTCGGATCGAGCAAGGGCATCGCGGACGTGCACGGCGAAACCGCCAACCAGGCCTGGGAACTGATCGAGAAAGGCCTTGGACGCCTGTCGCTGGAAATGCGCGTAGGAACTCCCGCCTGCACCGTGCGCAAGACCTTAAGCATCAAGGAAGGCCAGCGCGCCGTCTACCAGGAGCACCGCATCGAGGGACTACAGGGCCGCTACAATTTCGGCCATCACGCCATCCTGCAATTCCCTGACAAGGGCGGGCCATTCCACGTCAACACCAGCCCCTTCCGTTATGGATCGGTGAAACCGGAAGCTTTCTCCGATCCCCTGGCGCGCGAGTACGGCGCGCTCAAGACGGGTGGGCGCTTCACCAGCCTGGGCAAGGTGCCCTTGGCGAACGGCGGCTTCACGTCCCTGCAGGAATACCCCGCCCGCCAGGGCTTCGAAGATCTGATCATGGTTTCGAGCAAACCCGGCGACTTCGCCTGGAGCGCGGCCACGTTGGACGGATACCTGTGGATCTCGCTGAAGGATCCACGCACCTTGCCGAGCACGTTGTTCTGGATTTCCAATGGCGGCCGACATGCCGCGCCTTGGAACGGCAGGCATCTGCGCCGTCTCGCACTTGAGGAAGTGTGCGGGCATTTCTCGGACGGTCTGGAGATTTCCCGTAAGGACCGCCTCAAGGCCGAAGGCGTTCCCACCACTTTGGCCTTCAAGTCCAAGGAGGCGAAATCAATCAGGAACATCCACGTCGTGCATCCCGTCGGGTCCGGGTTCGGAAGGGTGGAGCGGATCGATACCGGCAGAAACGGGACTTATATCACGGTAACCGGGTCACAGGGTAAGACGACGCGCGTATCCGTCGATTGGGCGTTTTTGCACGGTTGAGCCGGTGGTTGCTTCTGGACTAAGAGGTAAACGGGACGGGAAACGCAGAAATACTCAAGGGAAAAAGGCCAACGATCAACGATTTATTCGCATACCGTTAAAATCTTCGACAAGGTATTTTTGTAGACCGTCTTGGAAGCGCTTTTCCTTTTTGAGGACAGGAAGTCCGGTACGGGTAATTTAGGATCAAGGGGAGCGAGCGAATGATTGAAGCAGTGGCGGTTCCGAAAACGGCGAAAAAATTCAATGTCAAGGCGGCAATCGAAGCGGGGGAGGGCATACTGCGCCTAGCCCCGTGCTGGGTCCCCCGTTCCTTCCTCATGCCCGGTAAACGCCTCAAGCTGCATCCCGATGACTATTACGCGCTCGGCGCCCATCGCGGCGGCATCGACGAACGGTGGTTCGCGTCTACCACCGAAGCCGGCAACGACAACCGTGCTGACGACGAAGGCCTCTCCTATGTGGTGAGCGAGGGCGAACGCTTTACGCTGCTCGAGGCCGTCATGGCCGAAGGCCCGCGCCTCATAGGCCAGAAGATGTGGGACAAGTACAAGCGTTGGCCCGTCTACTCCAAGTTCTTCGATAATATGGGACCCATCCCGCACCACATGCACCACAACGAAGACCAAGCGGCTTTGATCGGGCAGGATGGGAAACCCGAATGCTACTACTTCCCGCCCCAGTTGAACTCCATCGGCAACAACTTCCCCCACACCTACTTCGGTCTCGAACCCGGCGTGACCAAGGCCGAACTGCGCCGTTGCCTGGAGAATTGGCACACGGGAGACAACGGCATCCTGAACCTATCCAAAGCTTACCGCCTTACTCCCGGAACCGGCTGGCATGTGCCCGCCTGCGTGCTGCACGCCCCCGGCTCCTTGCTGACCTACGAGCCCCAATGGGGCAGCGACGTATTCGCCATGTACCAGAGCCAGGTGGAAGGCCGTCGTGTGGAATGGGACCTGTTCGTCCAGAACACCCCCGAAAAATACAAGCAGGATCTGGATTACCTGGTCGACCAGCTCGATTGGGAAGCCAATGTGGATCCGAATTTCCGCGACCACCATTATCTCGAACCGATTAACGACGGCGAAACCTCGACCGAAGGGCATCAGGACCGTTGGGTCGTTTACGGCCGCTTCGGCGGAGTGAACCAAGGCGCGAAGAAGGGGAACCGCGATCTCTTCACTGCCAAGGAGCTGACGCTCGAGCCGGGCGCGAAGTGCACCATCAAGGACGGCGGGGCCTACGGCCTTATCACCGTCCAGGGACTGGGCCGCGTAGGCAAGCACAAGCTGCAGTCGCCCAACATGATCCGTTACGGCGCCATGACCGAGGACGAGGTCTTCGTGTCCCATGAAGCGGCCACGCGCGGCGTGACCTTCGAAAACACGGGCAGCGAGCCGCTGGTGACTTTGCGCTACTTTGGGCCGGATTCCGCCCCGAACGCCCCGGATACGGGCGCGTTCAAGAATATCCGCAGGTAAGGGCTGGAAACCATCCGCCCTAGCCGGCGGGGCGGCTTCCGGTAATCGAGTGGCCCGGCGCGGGAGACGGCGCCGGGGGTTGGTTGCACAGTTTCAGAGGAGTACATAATGGCGAACGCATACCCCAAATTACATAACGCGGCCTGGCCGGGAATGGTCGGCAAAGGCGGCAAAGAGCCGGGGGCCGACCCCGTCATCTCCCAGGACAGGATGCTGGAACTGACGGCCAACGCCTCGGTGAACGGCGTCAAGTTCGACGGCATCGATCTGTTCCTCTCCCTTCCCCACACGGATCTGGAATCCACCGACGACGATCTCAAGGCGCTGGCCGGCAAAGTCGAGGCCAAGGGCCTGGTGATCGGTTCCCTGGTCGCGCCCATCTGGGGCGGCGGCGGCGCCTTCGGCTCGGAAGAGGATCGCAAGAATTACCTGACCGCCGTCCGCAAGTCCTGCGCCATCGGCAAGAAGCTCAAGGACATCGGCATCCGCAAGTACGGCGCCATCCGCATCGACACGGCCAACAGCCCTGCCAACTTCGCCAAGGATCCCATCGAGAACCAGAAGCGCAACATCGCGACCATCAAGGAAGCGGCCGGCATCGCCGAAAGCTACGGCGAAAAACTCGCTATCGAAGGCGAGATCTGCTGGGGCGGAATGCACGGCTGGAAATCCCTGCTGGAATTGCTGGAAGGCGTGGGCAACCCCAAGACCGTCGGCATCCAGGCGGACATGGCGCATACCCTGCTGTTCATGCTCGGTTACAACGCCGAAGAGGACGCCCTGGTGCCCAAGGGATTCAATTGGGAAAAGGACGCGTTCGACAAGGGCTACACGCTCCTCACCGACAAGCTGCGCCCCTGGGTCAAGGATTTCCACGTGGCGCAGAACGACGCCACCGCCTTCGGTTCCGGGTCGCATGACAAGACCGGGCGCCATTGCCGCGTGGACGATCCCAACGGCAAGCTGGACATCCCCTACCATGCCGGATTCTGGCTGCGGGACCGCAACAAGCAGCATATCGACATCAAGCATATGTGCTGGGACGGCTGCATGTTCCCCAACGCGGCGATGGAGCAGCAGGAAACCTGGAACAAGATCCTGGGCGCCATGGCGACCGTCCGGGAAAAGCACGGCTGGAACTGATAAAAGAAATCGCCTTCCTGGAAGCAAGAGGGCGGGTAGGTAAAGAAACACAGTGAAGACACCGGCTGCCGCAGACGGTCGTCATCTTGCTTTCAGGAGGGCGATTTTAATGGCAAAGAAGAAATTGAACGTAGGCATGGTCGGGTACGGCTTCATGGGCCGCACCCACAGCAACGCCTTCCGCAAGGTGTCGAACTTCTTCGACAACGAGCACGTGCCCGTGCTCAAAGCCATCTGCGGACGCAACGAGGCGAACACCCGCGCCTTCGCCGACCAGTGGGGCTACGAGTCCATCGAGACGGACTGGCGCAAGCTGGTGGAACGCAAGGATATCGACGTCATCGATATCTGCACTCCCAACGATAGCCATATGGAAATCGCCATCGCGGCGGCCCAGGCCGGCAAGATGATCATGTGCGAAAAGCCCCTTGCGCGCGACACGGCCGAGGGCGAGAAGATGGTCGCAGCCGTCGAGGGCGCCAAGGTGCTCAACACAGTCTGGTACAACTACCGCCGCATGCCGGCGGTCTCCATGGCCAAGCAGCTCATCGACGAAGGCCGTCTCGGGCGCATCTTCCATTACCGCGCCAACTTCCTGCAGGATTGGACCATCTCCGCCGACCTGCCCCAGGGCGGCACGGGCCTCTGGCGCCTGGACGCGGCGGCGGCGGGATCGGGCGTTACCGGCGACCTGCTGGCGCATTGCATCGACACCGCCATCTGGCTGAACGGTTCCCTGAAGAACGTCACGGCCATGACCGAGACTTTCATCAAGGAGCGCAAGCATAACCTGACCGGCAAGGTCGAGAAGGTTAGCATCGACGATGCCTGCTCCTTCCTGGCCCGCTTCCAGAACGGGTCCTTAGGGCTTTTCGAATCAACGCGCTATGCGCGCGGGCACAAGGCCCTGTACACCTTCGAGATCAACGGCGAGCACGCCTCCATCAAATGGGATCTGCACGACCTACACCGCCTGGACTGGTTCGACCATCGCGACGAGAGCAAGCTGCGCGGCTGGAAGTCCATCCACATCACGGACGGCGACCATCCGTACATGAAGAACTGGTGGGTGCCGGGATTGCAAATCGGGTACGAACATTCGTTCGTCCACCAGGTGGCCGATTTCCTGGCCAACGTGGCGGGCAACAAGTCGACCAGCCCGACCTTCCGGGAAGCCTTGGAGACGACGCGCGTCTGCGACGCGGTGCTGACCTCGGCCAAATCTGGCCAATGGATGGATGTGGCAAGGTAACGATCGCCTTACTCCAGCCTTTCTGAAACACGCGTCGTCCAGGTTTCCACCGAAACGGGCGCGCTTGGGGAGTGTCGCTAAAGCTGCCTCCCCTTTTTTATGCCCCTCCCCGAAGTTGCCGGATCTTCCACTCTCTGCCGGGGAGCGCTGCTCTTTGTTTCTGGCGGCCACTGCATTTACCACGAGTGCTTCACTCGCCGGGGCCGCCGAAAGTTGTTGCGGTCGAGCAACCTGCCGGGGAAGAGCGATTGGACAGGGGGGCCTGCCTTCGGCAGGCAAGGGAGGTGGGCGAGGCCGATTGGGTGGGTTGAAAGCGAAGGGACTCTGCGGGGGCTAGGGCGAGGGTGTGCGGGATGATTAAAATGCGAAGATTTCAGGGGGCGTGAGGCGGGGAGTTGTGGGAAAAGAGAGACCGGTGGTTGAGGCAGGCCGCGGGGTCCCGGCTTAGAAAAAAGCCTTCGATTTACCTATGCTCGGGATGCGACGGGGGATCACCTTGGCGCGCCTTAATCCGCCCTTGCGCGCAGGAAGATGGGATGCTCCCTCCGGCCTAGGATCGCTTCTGCGGAAATTACCGCGGAAAAGTGGTGGAAAATTCGGGAGAATATCACTCTACCGGCCTAACGGACTGTCCGCGGCTGAATGAATAGGCATTCCAGATTGAATAATTTTCTTTCACCTTTATATTTTCCACCCGTAGCCAGGCGGGGTTCATCGGACCTGTTCCGCCGCGGAGGGCCCTAGCGAAGCCCAGGCTTCCTGTGCTGGAGCGGCACACCCTCCCGCCTGAGGGGAAGGGTAAAACAGCTTTCCGGAATCGGTTTTCCTTGCGAGGTTTTCCGGTAACACGGTTGAATGGACATTTTTCAAAGGTGGCCGTGATGATTCCTGGCAATCGTGCAATCCTGATCCCGATGGCGCTCCTCGCTTCGGCCCTCCTGCCCATCGCTTGCAACCCATTCGACTCCTCGCGGCCTGGTACCGTCCCGACCGTCCCCACGGTCCCAACCGTCCCCAACCCTTCCGATTCCACCATGCGCCCGCCCTTGGTGATCGAGGAGATTGCCCCGGGCAATGTGGATTTCATGGACGAACGGGGCGAGGATCCGGGCTGGACTGAAATCGCGAACATCGCCGACAGCGCGATTCACTTGGGAGCCTGGCAATTGCGGGGGGAATCGGCCGATGGCCCGGGTTGGAGGCTTCCCGATATGACCCTGGCGCCGGGCGGCCGCCTGCTGATTTTCCTTTCCGGCCTCGATCGCCGGAGCCCTGCCCCTGCCGGCGATACCCTGGCAGGTCTCGGCAGCGGAGTGTCCGCATGGAGCGACTCCTTGAACGATCCGCCGGGCCGCTCTTCCTTCGGACCTTGGGAGATCCCGGGAACCCTGGAGGGATTGCTGATGCCCGAAAGCGTTCCTGCGGTGAGCGCCACCCTGAATTACCGCGACAATTTTGGAACGGGTCTTGAGTTGTCGGATGTTACCGTCGAAATGACCATGCCGGGGGGGGTCCTCGATGCCGGAGACCGGGACCGCCTCCTGTTGCGCGCCACGATTCCCATAGGCCAGCCCCTAATCCTCAAGTTCTGCGAAAAAGGCCTTCCAATTTGGTTCGCCCCCTCCCTTCGGGTCGTGGGAACCGGCCAGCGCCTGGATACTTACGACCTTTCCCTCCAGAGCGTACCGGTCAATTTCCGGCGGCTGGCCCAGGTCTCTTTCAGCGCGCCGCGAGGCCATTACGGCACCTACCGGTTCACGGTGACCGACCTTCGCTATTACCGTTCCGCCCGAAAGCCGCATGCCTCATTCGAGCTGTACCGCAAGGGCGGCGTTCTGCACCTCGAGACCGTTTCGGGAACGTTGCGGCAGACCGTGACCTATCCCGAAATGCCCGCCACCGCCTCCTGGGCGCGAATCCCCAAGACCTTTCAGTATGTCCTGCGGGAACAGCCATCCCCGGGGGCGGACAATCCCGCTGCCGCTCCCGCGACCATGCTGCCCACCCCCTCCTTCCTGACCCCCACGGGGTACCACGCCGGACCCGTGACCGTCCGCTTCGCCCCGACGCCGGGAGCGGTGGTCCGTTGCGCCTCCGCCGGCGCCCTTCCCGATTCCCGGTCCCCAGAGGCCGGTGATGGCATTTCCCTGGAAAACTCCCGGGCTCTCTCTTGTGCGGTATTCGACCCCGCCGGCCGGCACGGCCCCGTGGAATCCGGGCTCTTCCTGGTGGGCGAGAAGCCCGCCTTGCCGGTGGTTTCCATCATCGTGGATTCGGTGGCGATGTTCGATCCGGTGACGGGGATGTATATGGAGGGCCCGAACGCCTCCCGGACCGAGCCCCGGTACGGCGCCAATTACTGGGAAGACACCGAGCTGCCCACCCAGGTCGCCTTCTATGAAAAGGACGGTCGCCGCGCCTTCTCCGAAAAGGCGGGATTGGGCATCTTCGGCAACTGGAGCCGATCGGCGCCCAAGCGGCCGCTGTCCGTCCAGTTCAAGGAGAAATACGGCGCCCGGAGAATCGAGTATCCCCTCTTTCCGCAGCGCCCAGGGTTCACCCGCTTTAAGGGCTTCGTCCTGCGCAACAATGGCGGAGAGTACGCCGCCGGTTTCTCCCGGGACGCCCTCGGTTCCCTGCTCACCGAAGGACGCGATCTCGAATACCAGCTTTCGCGGCATGTCGCGGTGTATATCAACGGCAGGTACTGGGGCATGTATGACATGCGCGAAAAACTCGACGCCGATTATTTCGACACCCGCTTCGGCCTCGCGCCCGAAAACATCGACCTGATCAAGAACGGCGGGGAGGTCCAGGCGGGGACCGCGACGGGCTGGATCGACCTGGTCGACTGGTTCCTCGCGGCCGACCTTTCCGATTCGGCCTCCATGGCGCGCGCGGCAGGCATGTTGGACCTGGATAACATGGCCACCTACCTGGCCACCGAAATCTGGTCCGGGAACTTGGATTGGCCCACGAACAATACCCGCGCCTGGCGCCGGAACTCCCCCGTCACCCCCTGGCGCTCCATCCTCTACGACCTGGACGACGGAGTCGGCGGACTCGGCGGGGACCGCGACATGTTCTCCATCCTGGGCAATCCCACGGCCGGAGACGACGAACAGCGCTCCCGGGTCTTCTTCCGTAAGCTCTCCGCGAACCAGGCCTGGAGATCCCGCTTCATCAATCGGATCTGCGTGATGCTGGCCACGAATTTCGCCCCGGACCGGGCCCTGGCCGCCCTCGACAGCATGCAGGCCGATGTGGCCGGGGAGCTGGACCGGGACTCCAAACGTTGGAACCTGACGGCCGAATTCCGCCACACGATCGACACCAAGACCCTCACTTTCCTGCGCAACCGGCCCGCCTCGGTGCTCGCCCAGATGCAAGCCTGGTACCGCCTGGCAGGCACGGCCAAGGTGGCTTTCGCTTCGGAAGGCGGAGGAATTCTAGTCGAAGGGTACGAGCTGGGAAGCAGCTACCGGGGCATCCACTTCCAGGGAGTGCCGATCCGCGTGGCGGCCCGGGCCACCGGAAAGGTCTTCGCGGGTTGGAGCGATGGGGAAATGGCGCCGGAACGCGTGATCGTCCCCGGCCCCGAAGGCGTCGACCTTTCGGCGAATTTCCGCTGAGAGGACGGAGGGTCCCGTCCTTGCTCTCACGGCTCTCGGCCATCGTCCCGGCGCCACAAGAGGTAAACCGGTCAGGAGGAGCGACTCCAGGCAGCCGGGTATATTCCCTGGAATGAATGACTCAGACGTACCGAACCCGAGCAACGAAGCACGCTGGAGCATAGTGACCAGGATGGTAACTTGAATTCGGGGAAACAAAATGGAAAAGCACAGGATCTACACGACGAGCTTCGCGAGCGTATACCCGCACTATTTAGCCAAGGCCGAAAAAAAAGGACGGACAAAAGCGGAAGTGGATGAAATCATCCGATGGCTGACCGGGTATAGCCAGAAAGCGCTGGAGGTCCTAATCAAAAACAAAACGGATTTCGAAACCTTTTTTGCGGAAGCCACCCGGATGAATCCTTCGCGGGCCTTGGTCAAAGGAGTGGTTTGCGGCGTTCGCGTGGAAGACGTCCAAGAACCGACCATGCGGGAAATCCGTTACCTGGACAAACTGATCGATGAACTGGCCAAGGGAAAAGCCATGGAGAAGATTTTGCGGAAATGACCGGGTCCCGGATCCATGCTTCTTCCCGGGAGTAAGATATGTCATCCAGGATCCCGTAAACGATTATGGGCGGCACCTAACTGCTCAACACAGCGCTCATAGGTGGTTCCGGTCCACCCGTGGGTGCTGGAATCACCAGAAACCAAAAGATTCCATAAGTGATGGAACTGCTGTGGAGAAGCCTACGGCGAGCGCAGGATTCCTACTACCTTCCCGAAGGTGCAGGCGCGGCTTATGCGAAGCCGGGCCGTGCCGATCGGAAGGCAAAAAGATGAAAGACAGCGCGCGCACCACCACCATTCCGGATCGTTGGGTCGACCAGGAATGCGAAGGCTTTTCTGAGGAAAAGCTCCTCCTCTACCGATCGAACCTGTTGGGATCCGATTTGCGCGTCACCAACTATGGCGGCGGCAACACCTCCGCCAAGACGACCATGAAGGATCCCCTCACCGGCAAGGACGTCGAGGTCCTGTGGGTCAAGGGTTCCGGCGGCGACATCGGCAGCATGAAACTGGACGGCTTCTCCACGCTGTACCTGGACAAGCTCAACGCTCTCAAGGGCCTGTACCGCGGCCTCGCGCATGAGGACGAGATGGTGGGGTTCCTGCCCCATTGCACCTTCAATCTGAATACGCGCGCCGCCTCCATCGATACGCCCTTGCACGCCTACATCCCTTTCAAGCACGTCGATCACGTGCACCCGGATTCCGTCATCGCCATCGCCGCGGCCAGGAACGGCGAGGAGATCACCCGCAAAGTGTTCGAGGGCGAACTGGGCTGGCTGCCCTGGCAGCGCCCGGGTTACGACCTGGGCCTCAAGCTGGAAGCCTTGGCCAAGTCCAAGCCCCACCTCAAGGGCATCATCTTGGGCGGGCATGGTTTCTTCACCTGGGGCAAGACCTCTAAGGAATGCTACCAGAACACCCTGCGCGTGATCCAGATGGCCCAGGACCATATCGACGGCCTGGATAAAGGCGAAGCCTTCGGAGGACCCAAGGTGGGGGCGCTCGACAAGGCGGCCCGCGCCGCTTTCGCCTCCCAATTCATGCCCACCTTGCGCGGCAAGCTCTCCAAGGAGAACCGCAAGGTCGGCCACTTCAACGATTCGCCGGAAGTGCTCGACTTCGTCTGCTCCCGGCAAGGCAAGGAGCTCGCGGCTCTCGGCACCTCGTGCCCGGATCATTTCCTGCGGACCAAGATCTTCCCGCTCTTCGTGGATGCCGATCCTGCGCATACCCCGGTCGGGGAGATCCTTGCCGGTCTCGATGGCATGCTGGAAGGCTACCGCAAGGAGTACGCCGCCTACTACGACCGTTGCAAGCGGCCCGGTTCGCCGGCCATGCGCGATCCCTATCCCGTCATCATCCTGATGCCCGGGGTGGGCATGTTCTCCTTCGCCAACGACAAGGCGACGGCCCGCATCGCCGGCGAGTTCTACGTGAACGCCGTCAACGTCATCCGCGGCGCGACCGCCATCGACGAATACACCGGTCTGCCGGAGCAGGAGGCGTTCGACATCGAGTATTGGGCCTTGGAAGAGGCCAAGCTGCAGCGCATGCCGAAGCCGAAGGCCCTGGCCGCGCGCATCGCCCTCATCACCGGCGGGGCAGGCGGCATCGGTCGCGCCACCGCCAAGCGGCTTTTGGACGACGGCGCCGTGGTATGCCTAACCGATATCGACGCCGAAGCCCTGCAGGAAGCCCAGACCGAACTTGTCGCCAAGTACGGCAAGGACGCGGTGCGGATCGCTGTCTGCAATGTGACCGAAGAGCGCACAGTGATCGAATCCCTCGAGGTCTGCTCTCGCGAATACGGGGGGTTGGACATCCTGGTCAACAACGCGGGCATCGCCTCGGCCGCGCTCTACGAAGAGACCTCGCTGGAGCTGTGGAACAAGAACATCTCCATCTTGGCCACGGGCTATTTCCTGGTTTCGCGCGAAGCCTATAAGGTGCTGCTTGCCCAAGGCATCGACGCGTCCATGATCTTCATCTCCAGCAAGAACGGCCTGGCGGCTTCGGCCGGCGCGGCCGCTTACTGCACGGCCAAAGCAGCGGAAATCCACCTGGCCCGCTGCCTGGCCTTGGAAGGAGCCGCCAAAGGCATCCGTGTCAATGTGGTCAACCCGGACGCGGTATTGCGGGGCTCGAAGATCTGGCAGGGCAACTGGCGCAAGGAGCGCGCGCAATCCAACAAGATCAACGACGATCAACTCGAGGAGCATTACCGCCAGCGCAGCATGCTCAAGCGGAACGTGTTTCCGGAAGACATCGCCGAAGGGGTTTATTTCTTCGCGAGCGACCTGTCCTCCAAGTCCACCGGCAACATCCTGAACGTGGATGCCGGCAACATTCAATCTTTTCCGCGGTAAACCGCGGAAAAGAGAAGTCAAAAGTCAAAGTGAAAAATGAAAAGTGCAAAATTTATTCGGGCGCTTCGCGCGATGGTGAAGTAGCAGGCCTGAAGGGGCTTGGGTAACAGGGGCGTTGGGGATGGAAAAGCATTATCTGGCCATCGACCTGGGCGCGGAAAGCGGCCGCGTCATGTTGGGTTCCCTCGCCGGAGGCAAGTTGTCGGTCGAGGAGATCCACCGCTTCGCCAACGTGCCGGTGAGCATTCAGGGCACCCTGAGGTGGGATATTCTGAACCTGTTCTCCGAAGCCAAGGAAGGACTGCGCAAAGCGGCCGCGCGCGGCGTCGCCATCAGCGGCATCAGTACCGACGCCTGGGGCGTCGATTACGTCCTTTTCAAGGATTCCGGCAATCTTCCGTACCGGCATAAAGAGGCCATGGTCACCAACGCCTACCATTACCGCGATGTCCGCACCGACGGGGCCATGGAGAAGGTTTTCGCCAAGGTTCCGGCCGATCATATCTTCGCCGAGACCGGCATCCAGTTCATGTCCATCAACACCCTGTACCAGCTGTACATGGACGTTCAGCAACGGCCGGAAGTGCTGGAGTGGGCCGATCGCTTTCTCAATATCGGGGACTATTTCAACTATCTGCTTGCGGGGACTCCCAGCGGCGAGGTCTCCCTTGCCAGCACCTCCCAGTTGTATAATCCCGTCAAAAAGGAATGGTCCTGGGACTTGATCGCGCGCTTGGGACTGCCCAAGCGGCTGTTTCCGGAACTGGTCTCCCCGGGCACCATCCTCGGCCCCCTGATTTCGGAAATCGCCCTGGAGACCAACCTCAAGGGAGCGCAGGTCGTCGCCACCTGTTCCCACGACACCGCCGCCGCAGTGGCCGCCGTGCCGGGCCAAGGACAGGACTGGGCCTTTCTCAGCTCCGGGACTTGGTCCCTGTTGGGCGCGGAACTCGGCGCGCCCGTCATCGACGCGAAGAGCCGTAAATACAATTTCACGAACGAAGCGGGCTATGCCGGCACCACCATGTTCCGCAAGAACATCGTGGGGCTATGGATCGTCCAGGAATGCAAACGTGCCTGGGCGGAAATGGGCAACGAGTACTCCTACGACGATCTGACCGCCATGGCCGAAGCTGCGGAACCGCTGCGCAGCCTGATCCAACCGGAAGATCAACGCTTCGGAAAGCCCGGCCGCATGCCTGGGAAAATCGTCGACTATTGCCGCGAAACCGGCCAACCGGTGCCCACGGATCCCGGCAGCATGGTCCGTTGCGTATTGGAATCCCTGGCGCTGCTCTACGCAAAGACACTCGGTGAATGCGCCGCGGCCACCGGCCGCAATTTCCGCACCTTGCACGTGGTCGGCGGCGGCAGCCGTAACCGCCTACTTAACCAGTTCACGGCCGACGCCCTGCAACTTTCCGTCCAGGCCGGTCCCGTCGAAGCCACCGCCATCGGCAACCTGCTGATTCAAGCCAAGACCCTGGGCCACGAGACGGGCGATATCCGCTCCGTGGTCCGCCGTTCCTTTGACCTTGAGACTTTCTCCCCGGCGGATGCGGGTGCATGGCATGGTGCAGCCAAGCGATTCGAATCCCTGGTTTTTTGAGATTCCTCGCGTTGCCTCCGGTTTGAGATCAAGGTTCCCCTCGGGTATCGCCGGGCGGGATAGCCCTACCCGAGTAAAAATGCTATAGTTACTTCAACGACCCGGGTATTTCCGTGATTCCCGGGCATGGGGAGAATTCTTTGCAGCGAATCCATCCGGCCGTGCAAAAGTCCTTAGCCCACGTGCGGGAGGAGATCAAAACGGGGACATGGTCGCAGGGCGATCGCCTGCCCCCCATCCGCGTCCTGGCCCGGCAGGCACAAGTTTCGGCCGCCGCCATGTGCGCCGCCCTCGCGGTGCTCAAGGGCGAAAACCTCATCAGCATCATCAAGAACCGCGGCGCCTACCTGGGCCAGCCGCCGGTGGACGGCCGCAACGGTTACCACGCCGCCGGAGCGGGCGAGTCCCAGCGCTGGCAACGGCTGAAAATCCAGATTGAGAAGGACATCTTCAACGGTTTCTACGCCCCCGGCGAGGCCATGCCCTCCCTGCGCGACCTGCAGAAATCCTACGCCGTTTCCTACAAGACGCTGCGCAAGGCCATGGAAGCCATTTCCGGCGAGGGCGTGGTGGTGCCCCACAAGAAGACCTATCTGGTGCCCCATCTTCGCCGCGCGCACGGCACCTTGGTGTTCATCAGCGCTCCCGAGGCGGCCTCCAAAATCATCTGCGGCGGCTACCCGGTCACCGAATTCCTCTCCACCCTGCGCCGCTTAGGCGGCAAAAGCATGATTAACGTAGTCGTCATTCCCTTCGATCCCGAGCGCCGCAAAGCCGTGTTCGTCAACCAGCTGGAGGCGCTGCAGGAGAAGCACTCCGTGCTCGGCTACATCTTGTGGACTTCGATGCTGCCTGAACGCAAGCTGGATCAGGCCCTGCAGACCATGCGCGAAGTGCAGCGCCCCGAGTCCCGCACAGCCGGCCTGGATAAGCCGGTAGCCGTGGTCGATACCACCTGGGACATGGGCATCACCAACGCCCTGCACCACCAGTCCGATCTGGCAGGATGGGCCTTCCGCATCTTCACCGTGGCGGGTCTGCTCGCAGGCCGCCAGATGGGCCAGCATTTGCTCAAACTCGGCCACCGCAAGGTCGCCTTCCTCTCCTATTGCCACAAGGAACTCTGGTCCCAGTACCGCTTCCGCGGCCTGCTGCAATCCTTCCAGGGCGCCGGATTCGGCGAGGGCGTGCGTAAGTTCGTCATCGAAGAAGTCGACGACCGCTTCCATGCTCTGCCGGGTCCCGAAGATCTGGAGACGTTCCGGCGCCAGGCCGATGTGTTCCTGGCAGCCGCCGCCGAGGCAGGCGAGGGTTATTATGCGGCCTATGCCCAGGAGCAGATGACGGGATCGGTATGGAACCTCATCCACCAGCTCAAGATGGCCGCGCGCGTAGAGCCCATTCTGACCGCGGCGGTTCAGGAACCCGGCCTCACCGCCTGCCTGGGGGCCAATGATCGCATGGCCCTGCTTGCCCGCGAGCACCTTATGAAGAAAGGCGTCCGCATCCCGCGCGACATGTCCGTGCTCGGCTTCGACGACAGCAAGGCAGCCACCGACAACGACCTGTCCAGCTACAGCTTCGCCTTCTCCGAAATCGCCCGCAAGATCCTCACTTACGTCCTGAGTCCGCGCCAGCGCGCGCACATGCAGGAGGGCAATGCCGTGGAATGCGAAGGCCAGCTCATAGAGCGCGGATCCAGCGGCCCAGCCAAGAGCTGAAATAAAGGCGGGATAAAAAGTCGGGAAAAAGGCGGGAAAAAGGCGGGAAAAAACGAGAAAACGCCAAAAATACCAACGGAATCCAAGTCAAAAATCCCGACCCCATTTCCCGGCCTCCCTGGCCGGGGTTTGGATACTTTTTGCCAGTGACCACTCCCATGAAAATTCAATTGTTCCACACCTGCATCATCAACGAGGTATACCCGGAAGTCGGGATGTCGGTTGTGAATATTCTTGAACGCCTTGGCGTCGCGGTTGAGGTACCTGCCTCCCAGACCTGCTGCGGGCAACCCGCCTTCAACGCAGGCTTCCACGCCGATGCGCGCAAGGTGGCGCGCCACACGCTGGATCTCCTCTCCGCGACCGAAGGCCCCATCGTGGTGCCCTCGGGATCTTGCGGGGACATGATCACGCATCAATACCACATGCTGTTCCAGGGCGACAGCGTGGGCGAAGGCGGCGAACCCGCTTATCTCGCCAAGGCCCATGCCATCGCGGAACGCTGTTTCGAATTTTCCGTTTTCCTCGTCGACGTTCTCGGAATCACCAACCTGGCCGCTCACTTGAAAGCCCGCGCCGGCGCGGTCGCGAAGACGGAAACCGTCATCCCAACACCCGCGAAGGTAGCCTACCATCCCTCCTGCCATCTGCTGCGCGGCCTCGGCGTCAAGACCCAACCCCGTGCCCTGCTCGCCGGAGTGGATGGATTGGAATGCTCGGACGTGAAGGACCAGGAGGAATGCTGCGGATTCGGCGGCATGTTCTCCGTCAAGAACGCAGCCATCTCCAGTGGCATGCTGGAAAACAAACTGCGCAATCTGGAAGCCTCAGGCGCCGACACCGTGGTGAGCTGCGACATGGGATGCCTGATGCATTTGGAAGGCGGCTTGCGGAGGAAGGGATCGAAGTTGCAGGTGAAGCACATATCGCAGGTTCTCGAGGCGGGGTTGAAGTGAGCGGTGGAAAAGTTGTTGAAGCGGTGAAGTCCCACTTTCTAGACCGCGTCGAAACCGCCCTCAAGGACGATGGGCTTAAGACCGCCCTCGGCCGCGCCACCGACCGGCTCGGATCGAGGCGCTCGGCCTCCCTGGCCTCCCTGGAGAATTCGGACATGATTCGGGACATGGCGCGCCGCGCCAAGTTGGGCCTGCTCACCGATCTGGCCGGCAACCTGGAGACCTTCGAAAGGAACCTCATCGCCAACGGGGTCAAGGTGCATTGGGCCGAGGATGGCAAGGCGGCCAACAAAATCATGGTGGACATAGCCAAGACGCGGGGCTGCAAGCGCGCGGTCAAATCCAAATCCATGGCCACGGAAGAAACCCATCTCAACCACGATCTGCTGGAAGCCGGGATCGAGGTGCTGGAAACCGATCTGGGCGAATACATCGTGCAACTGGCCGGCACCACGCCATCGCATATCATCCTGCCCATCATCCACATGACCAAGGAGAGCATCGGCGAGGTCATGCACCAGAAGATCAAGGTGCCCTACACCTCGGATCCGGAGAAGCTGGCCAAGATCGCCCGGGTCAAGCTGCGCGAGGCTTTTCTCTCCGCGGACATGGGCATCACCGGCGCCAATTTCGGCGTCATCGATTCCGGAGCCATCGTGCTGGTCAGCAACGAAGGCAACGCCCGCCTGGTCACGACCTTGCCGCGCGTGCACGTGGTGTTGATGGGCATCGAAAAGCTCGTCCCCTCCCTGGACGATCTGGACCTGATGATCAAAATCCTGGGCCGTTCCGCCACCGGCCAGAAGATCACCACCTACACGTCCGTCGTTCCGGGACCCCGCCGCGAAGGCGAAGCCGACGGCTGCGAGGAGATGCACGTAATTCTGCTCG
>JBDSIO010000411.1:0-11592 GCA_039917895.1 Fibrobacteria bacterium
GAGGCGAGTCCGGCTTCCACCTGCTGGCGCACTGCATCGCTCTCGACGGAGATGCGGGCGGCCATGGAGCCATCCTTCATCTCCAGGGATACGCGCACCTTGCCCAGGTGATCCGGGCTCAATTGCACGCTGATCTCGTCGCCGTTCTTGAGGCCGTTCGCCGAGAGTTTCCTGGTGATCTGCTCCATCATTCCGGAGTCCTGGGCCTGGCGGGGCTCCCACGCGCGCTCGATGCCTGCGCGGTGTTCGACCGATTTGGCCTGCTCCAGGGTGTGGTGGAATAATTGGCCGGTCGCGCCGTCCTTGGCGACCAGGGGACCATCCTTCGACGCGGAAGCCTCTGCGTTTCGGGCCGTGTCCCCGTTCCGGCCGAAAAGGTCGGACTGGGCTTGGGCATCGCCTTCGCCGGAAGCTTCCTTGGCGGCATCGGCGATTCCGCCGAACCCGGATTCCGGAATCGCGTCGATGTTTCCTTCGTCGCCGGGGAGTTCCAAGGACGTGATTAGGGATTCCTTCCCTCTCGCGGCGGCCTGCATTGCCGAGGCCTGCATAACGCGCAAGCGATCGAGGTCGGCCATGGGCAGAGGGTCGAGGCTGACGGATTCGGTTTGCGGGCGCACCTTGATGCCTTGCCATCCGGCGGGGGTGTTGACTGGAGAGGGTTGCGGACGGACGATGCCGTCCTCGGGTCCGGCGTTGGCCTTTGTGAGTTTGGCTATTTTTTCCTGGACGAGCGCGAAAACGTCTTTGCTCATGGCAGGAGCGTCGGCGGGCTTCTGGGCTGGTTTTTCCTCTCCGGTAGCTGCCGCTGGGACCTCGGGCATTACCTCTTCGACGGGGAGCGCTTCCATGCCCGTGGTTGCGGTCGCATCGGGAGCGGCTTCGAGTTCCATTCCCTGTTGCAGGAACAGGCCCTGCAGCATGGCGAGGATTTCGGCGAGCATGTCGGGATCCTGCAACTGTTCATCGCTGGCGTGGATGCCGGCATCGGCCAGGCTCTGTTTCAGGGTCGCATCGCTATCGGTTGCGCCGCCTTCGGCGTCGCACTCCGACGGGTGATCCTCGTTCCGGCCGCGGGAAACATTCTCATCCGCGCGGAAACCCTCCGGGCGGGGTCCGGGCTTTTCCGCGGATACCGCGTCGGGAGCGTTCTGCGGATTGCCGGCCGCGGGACGGGATTGGTCGGGGCGGTCGGTACGGTCGCGGTCGCCGCGTTCGGAAAGCTTGTTCTCCGGTCGGGACGTTTCGGTCTTGGCCGCCGGCTTGGCGGTGGCGGTCATGACTTCGGGCGCGCGGTTGTGATGGGACACCTTGTTGGCGAGAGCCGCCAGCTTGGCGCGGCTTTCCTTGACTTTGGAATGGAAGGAAGTGGGCGAGGATGCGGCGCCTTTCCCTTTTCCGGAAGACTTTCCTGAACTCTTAGCTGAACCCTTCCCGGAAGTTTCGATGGGTAGCAGATCCGACGAACCGGCCCGCGTCGCGGCCTGGCCTTTCGCATCCGCGGCTCGGAACTGCGCGGACTTGGTCTGGGCATCTTTGCGGTTGTTCGCAAACAAGTCGATTAGGTTCGGGGCTTCTGACATGGTTTCTCCGCTGCTTCCGTGTATGCGCTTTGGGCCGGCCTTAAGCCTTTCCGGGTGCGCCTTTCTTGCTATCCGCTTTCGGCTCCGTTTTGGGGGCCGTGCTGGATGTATCCTTGGGCGCGGCCGTCTTGTCCGCCGTCTTGGCCGAGGCCATGGGCTTGGTTCCGTAGGACTTGCCACCCAACAGGACGGTGATTTCGGCGGCGCGTTTGACGTTGAGGGCGGCCAGGGCTGCCATCAGTTTCGAAGTCGCGCGGGTTTCGGGAATCTTTTTCATGATGCGTACCACCATGGAATTCTCCAGGCTCAGGAGGATGGGCGCGGCTTCTTCCGGGCGCATGCCGCCGTAAACCTCGGCCAGGGATGCGATTTGCTTGTCCTGGATTTCCGCGCTCTTGCCGACCAGGTCCTCGATCTTGCGGCGGTGTTCGGCGATCTGTTCCTTGGCCGCTACCGTTTCCAGCTTCAGGTTTTCCAGACGTTCTATATCGACATTGACTTCGGCTTCCTTGTCCCGCAATTCCCTTTCCTTGGTCTCCAGCGCCTTATAAGCCTTGAGCTGCTTGGATTCCGCCTCGTCCTGGCGCGCCTGCTCTTCACCGGCGTAGACGGTCTTGATGCGCTCCTTATCCTTGCCGTCTCCGAATTCCAGATGCACGACGCCGGCCGCCAGCATGATACCGATCAGAATGACCGGAAACAGGAAGATCGAGACCAGTGATATTCCTAAGAGATCTTTGAGCTTCATGGCAGGTTCCGTTTCATGGCGACTAGTTCCTTATTGCAACCTCCATGCCAATCGGGAAACCGGATCGGAAAGCCGTTTAAAGACCTAAGCGCAGCCTTAGACTAAAATTTCACGTGATTTCCCGCGGCAGGAATTTCTTTGCCGGGCACCGAATGGAAGGCAAGTTATGCCAGGCTGAAGGGGGACTTTAAGTTTGACTTTAAGGGGAGAAGAGCGACGGGAAAATGACGGATTGAAGTGATGCTAGGGAGCTTTTGAAGGGCTCCACGTCGAGGGTCGGACGAAGACTTTTATTTCTTTGAATTCTTTGAATGCTTATTAAGAACCAGTCCCGAAAGGATCTTCGGAGCGAAGAACGTAGACTTTTCCGGCATTACTATTTCCGGATTCTTCAAACCCGCGTTGGCCACGGCCATCAATTCGTCGATCGAAACCGGGCACAGGGCCACGGCCAGATCGTATTCGCCCTTGTCGACCAGGGACTTCATGGTCTCGAGTTCGGACTCCGGGTAGTAGTCGAAGTGCTTCTTCTGCAGGATCATGGAATGCTCCACGCCCAACACGGGATACAGCTCCTTCTCCAGGATGCTGCAGTCGAGCTTGCCCACCACGTCGTCGGGGACGCGCTTGGCCTTGAGCGTAAAGGCGCCGTCCCTGGTGTATAGGCGGAACGCGTGCTTGTCCGGGGTGGTAAAGGCGGGCGCAGGCGTCAGGTCCAGCTGGCCCATCACATCCTTGATTTTCTTATTGCCGTTGATGACGCGGTTGTAGGCCAGGATGCGGGCCTTCTCCACGATATAGGCCATGGCGTGGTTCTGGTTGTTCAAGAGGGCGGCATGATAGCGATGGTGGCCGTCCGCGATGTAGAGCGGGTTCTCGGCGATCACGCGCTTGAGGGCCTGGCCCGCGGAAGAAGATTCGGGCACGCGGAAGAAGCGGCTTGCGATGCCATGCAGATCGTTCCAGCCTTTGAAATCGCTCTTGATGTCGTACACGGGCTCCTGTTCCGCGCGCACCTTCTCCAGGATGGGCTGGATCGGGGACTTGGTCAGGAGGAATATCGGTTCCAGGGTGTAGCCGGTTTCATTGGTGACCTTGAGGCGGCCTTTGACCTTTTCGTCGAAGGTCTTCTCATGGCGCACGATGTTGCCTTCGGCATACGCGCTCACGGCCACGGCGGCGAAGAAGCCCAGGCGTTCGCCGGACGGGGCGTCCGGTGCGCCCCCATTCCACTTCTGTTCATAGACATAGAAGCAGGGTTCCGTATCGGCAATCAGAACGCCCTTGTCGGTCAGGTTCTTCAGGGCGCCGGCGGCGTCCGGGCCCAAGGTCACGTGGAAAAAGGAGTCGGGATTGGAGTTAAGGAGATTCTCCAGGGGAGAGCCTTCCTTGATGACGTCGTAGGGCGGTGTGGCCAAAGCCCCCGCCTTTTCCTTGGAAGCCCGCAACCCCTGTAATCCAGCAATCTCGGCCATGTCTCTTCCCATCTTCCCATTAACTGTGGCTGTTCCGGGTGCTCCCCGGGTGCCGAAAAATAAAACTTTATTATGGATTGGATGGATGCAGGCGAGGGTATTATTAGGCCATGCTGGCGCTGAATCTGCTGAACTGGCTGGGAATTACCGTTTGTTCCGCAGCCTACCTGGCCGGGCTCCGGAAGTGGATTTACCAGGGAAACCTGATCCTTGGACTGTTATCCGTTTTCGTTTGCTTCCCCCTGCTCATCGCTTTGACCATGACCTTTCCCGCAACCCTTCTGCGGGGTCTGCCTTTAGTCGGCGTGGGTATGTTCTTCCATCATTACGGGACACGCATCCTGATGCAGGTTAAGCTGCTGTGGTTCACGACCCTAAGCGTCATGGTGGTCCAGGTCTACTACGCTTTTTACGCCCACTTTATCCTGGCCCGCTGAATTTCCCTCGGATTTGGCTCCCAGAGCTTGTTTTTGGGAGGGAAAAGGCTACTTTTCCCCTCCACGCCACTTTAGCTCAGTTGGTAGAGCGGCTCATTCGTAATGAGTAGGTCATCGGTTCAATTCCGGTAAGTGGCTCCCTTTTCTCTCCTCCGCCGAAGTGGTTTTACCCGCGGCAGATTGATAATTTCCATCCGACCCGCTTGCAGCCTTTGCCCCCGGAATTGGATGGTTCGCATGTTCCTGACCCTGTCCAGCCTCGCCTTTACCTATTCCGGCGCGTCCCATCCCGCATTGCGACCATGCTCCCTGGAACTCGACACCTCCGTTATTACCGTCCTGGTAGGGAACAACGGGGCGGGAAAGAGCACCTTGATTCGCCTGCTGACGGGCCAGTTGCTCGGCTTCCAGGGAACCTATCTCCTGGACGGCGCGCGGGCCGAACCCTTGAAAGGCGAGCTGTTGGCGCGATACCGCTTCGGTTACGTCCCGGACATCCCGGTCCTGGATCCCCTTTTGACCGGAGCCGAAGCCGCGGAAATGGCGGGTTCCTTCCGCGGCATGGACCGCGCGCGCATCCTTGGGGAACTCGAAGCCTACGCGGCGCTTTTCGATCTGGGCGATTGGTACGGAGGCCTTACCTGCGACAAATATTCCAAGGGCATGCGCAAGAAGGCCGCACTGGTGATCGGGTTTCTGGGGGAGCCGCAATACGTATTCCTGGATGAACCGTTCGACGGACTGGATCCGGTGGCCATCTACCATCTCAAACGGCATCTCAAGGACCGTCGCGCGCGGGGATTAGGTTGCCTGGTCTCGTCGCACATGCTGGACGCGGCGGAGAAGGTGGCGGACGAACTTATCATCATGAAGGACGGGAACACGGTTTATACGGGAGGATTCAAGGCGTTGTTGGATTCGCGTCCGGCCGGGGCGGCTCTCGATGAAATCTATTTCGAGTATTTCGCCAAATGAAGGCTGCGCAGGAAATCACGACAAAGGTGAAACGCCGGGCCGCGAAGGTGCATTGGGTCGGCACGACATCGGCCGCCATCCTGCTGGGCATCGCCATCGCGCGTGCGGATATTTAATTCGGCAAAGGCAAAGGAAAGGCGGGAGCCTTCCTGCTCGGCGTGCTGGTCCTCGGGGGAATGGCCTTCGAATATATCATCGCCATCGACCCGCTCCGGAATCCGCGAAGGCTCGATTTCGATTTCGTTGGCGGCGCGGACTATATCCGCAGGCGGGCTGAAGCCGTGCGCCATTTGCGTTTCGCTATTGTCAGTCAGATCTGGATTCCATTGGCGGCCTTGGGCGTCATGGGGGCGGCATGCGGTCTGGGGTTTTTCAAGATGCTTGGCGTCGGAGCGGTGTTGGTCCTGGAGTCTCTGGGGTTGGCCGCACTGATGATCGCGTCCGTCCGCCTGGGATGGATCCGGATCTCCAGGCAGGCATTCCTCTCGCGCGAATCCCGCGCCGCGGATTCCTTCGGCGCCACCGCCGCGTCCCGGATGATACGGTTAAGCCATGCCGCAGCGCTCCGGTTGACCCGTTGGATCCGGGAACCTGATCGATGGTTGCTAAGGCGGAAACTACTGTACCTATTCCGGACCGACCCGGTATATCTGGCCATTCACCTGGCGCTTACCGCCGTACTCGCCATCCAATTCAATATCGCTTGGGGCTTCAACCTCAATGCCGTCTTCACCCTTGTCGATTTGACCCTTTCCCTCACGCTTTTGCAGATTGCCTTCCGCGATCCGGACGCGCATTACGTCCTGTGCGCGCATTTCCTCCCCCCCCGCCGTTTCGATCAACGAGCCACATTGCTTTTGTTCCTGGGGGTGGCGGCGATGCTGCTCATTCCCTTCGCTTTAGGTTGCATCATCCACATGGGTTTGGCGGGCGCCCTCTCCTCCCGCGCCTTCTGGCATGTCGGTATCACCGCCCTCGGCATGCCTTTCCTGATCGTCCTTGATCCGCCGAGGTTGCCGGGATCCAGGGGCGGCGAATGGACTATCAATTCCCGCGTCATCCTCAATTTCTGTTATCTGGGGCTGGCTGGATGGTTGTTCATGTTCTCCTGGCCAGGGGTCGCCTTGTCGGGAGCCGTGGGCGCGCTGTCGGCGCTGTCTTTCAGCTTCGGCTCCCAACGCCGCTTGGATCCGGAGTGATATCCGTCATGTCATGCCATCATTACATGGTTCCCGCCGGTCCGGTCAGGCAATAAACCTCTTCGACAATCAATGCTGGCTTTGGGCCTTTTTCGCTTTTTTCGCCTCGCTAGGCTTGATGCCTGATTTTCTTCCTCCCGTCACATCTTCGAAGCCGATGCCATGGGTCAGGTTCGGACGCAGGGCGCGGATGAAGGCGTTCCGCAAAAGGCTTCCCACGGCGGTCCAGATCCCGGCATTAGGATCGGAAAACTTCCCCTCCAGCGGAATCTGCGTAGCCACCTGGTCCTTTTCCTTGTTCTCCATCACATTCGTTACCCCGGCCACCACCGCCTCCCACATTGACTCCAATAGGCCGCCTTCGTCGTTGTCTTCGGGCGAAAAAATCTTAACGTCCTTGAGGAGCGGCTTTACGTAACCCTTGAAGGCACCCTTGTTCGCGGCCATTTCCGTGTAAAGCGAGAAGGTACCGCCTTCCGCATCCACCTTGGCGTAAGCCTTCAGGAAGTCGTTCAAGGTCACGAGCTTCAATCCGGTCAGTTCCGCGTCCACGTCGAAAGTGGGATTCGCCGCCAGCGGTTCCAGTTTGAGATCGACGCGCAAGTTCGCGTGATCCATGGCCCTGCCCGATGCGTGCAGTTTCGCCGGCAGCGCCTCCCCGGCGCGGGGGTGCGTGGTCAGTCCCGTGGCCAAGGCCTCCAGATGATCGAGATGAATATCCACCTTCGGCGTCCGAGTCAAATCCCGGAAATGGATTTCTCCGTCGTGGACGGCAAAGCGGTTGATATCGAGGGGGAATAATTCCTTGGAACGATCCTCCCAGGATGAATCGATGGTGGTCTGGGAATTTTTCTTCGTCGCGGCCACCACGAAGTTCACTTTCGGGGACCAGATTTCCACCTCGCCTACCAATGAGCCATGCAAAAGGGCGCTCCATTCCACCGAGAGGTCGACCAGGTCCGCGTAAAAGAAAGGTTCCCGCGAGGCGCCGGCGACCTTTTCCAGGGACACGCCTTCGATCTGGTAGGCCCCGCGGAACAACGCCAGATCCACGTCCTCGATATGGCCGCGGTATTCCGGGATCTGATCCAACTTCTGGTTCACGAAATGCAGGATCACGGGCGGCATGGCGGCGCGGATCCCGATCAACACCGCCGCGGCCACGCCCACGAGAATGAGGCTTAGGCGAAGACGGCGCCGGCGGGCGGGCCGGGCTTCCGTCGTAGGGGCTTTATCGGTAATCATAATCGGAATCAAACGGATTCGAGACTGTTGCGCAAGCACGTTTCCTCAAAGCGACACTACTTCCCATAATTTTCGAATACCCGACACTTTTGGACGGAGACGCAGGGATTCTTGCATTTCCCATGTTGGCATGACCGATGCTCCGACACTACGGTTCGTGCCGGAGTGCGGCGCGATTTGACCCAAGGAGATCGATGGCGGACAGAATGGTCAATTTCGTAGGAGGCGGGGAAGGTCCCTGGAAAGTCGTTTCCATCGAACCCGTGATCGGTGATTCCCTGGGACCGGTGGAACGCCTCGCCGTGGTAGGCGGGGGCGCTGGCCATCTCTTGGGTGGCGGCTGGCTGCTCAGGGGAGTAATCAGCAATGAGCGTTACGTAACTCACGAAGAACGCGAAGGACTGCGCGCCCAGCAGGAGGGATTGGGCCGGGAAAAGGCGAAATGCGCTGCCTTGATCCCATCCGAAAATCGGAGGCATGGTGGGCCTTGGCGCAGGATGTGCGGCGCGCGATCATGGAGGAACAGTCCCGGCATATTCGCCTGGGGATGAAATACCTGCCGGCTGTGGCCAGACGGCTGCACCATTCCCGTGATCTCGGGGAACCCTTCGACTTCCTCACTTGGTTCGAATATGCGCCCGATGACACCATTGCCTTCGAAGAACTGGTTGGGTTGCTAAGGGGGACGCCGGAATGGCAGTACGTCGATCGGGAAGTGGACATCCGCATGGTCTTGTCCTGACCCGAAAAAGGCTGGAACCGGTGGGCGGCCTTCCGAATTCGCCCGGATTCACGTATTTAGATCCCGAGATTGGCCTCAAAACGCCGATAGGGCTCGAATTCTGGTAAATTTGAGCCTGGCGAACCGTTTTGTATCTCAGGAATCGTCATAAATATGGCGGCCCAATACGGCGTTGCAATGTCGTTTTAATATCTTTTCGGGGCCGGGCAGCTGGAAGGAAAACGCATTAATGGCCAAATGGTTGAACACCACTACAGAAACCCGAGGCAGGTAATTAGAGAGATTCGCCAAAGGTACGGCTAATTACTGGTTTGCATTTTTCGCGGATTTTGCCACAGCCATGTTTTTCCTGTATTGGGAACTGTATGTCAACCATGGCCGAATCCTGACGACCGTCGCCATGTTCGTCCTAGGATTCGTGCTTTGGGGCCTGACCGAGTATGTTTTCCACCGATGGGTTTACCATCAGGATGAGGGAATTTTCGGTGACGGTCACCGCATTCACCATACCCAAGCTGAAACCCTCATCGCCATGCCCTGGTTCATGACCACCATGACCATGTTCATCCTCTGGTACCTGGCTGGCCACACCCTGGGAATCCCGTATTTTTCGAGCGTTTTGGCCGGCTGGCTGGTGGGATTTGTTTGGTATTCCCTGGTGCATCATAGCCACCATCATTGGGCCATTCGTGGCTCCTGGATCCGCCGCCTCAAAGCCTACCATCGGGTTCATCACCAATTCCCGGACCATAATTACGGCGTCACCATGCGCATGTGGGACATCGTTTTCCGGACTCAATACCGTAAGTCTGTATCCGGCCAAACCCGGGCCATGCCACCGGTTGAGGGCTTCACGGAAAGCCATCGGGAACCGGCATTGGCCGACGCGTAGTCAGGCTCCTCGCTAATGAGTTTGCCAAAGCAAACTCCACGCTCGTCGCATTTTTCGGCGAAGTGGTCAGGCTCCTCGCTAATGAGTTTGCCGAAGCAAACTCCACGCTCGTCGCATTTTTCGGCGAAGTGGTCAGGTTCCACGCTAATGAGTTTGCCAAAGCAAACTCCACGCTTGTCGCTTTTACGATGAATCCCATCGCCTACTACAGGGGTTGCATCACAGACTCCACGAAATATGTTTGTATGGGAACTCAGGCAATCGGCTCAGTCGCGTTTGGATCCGTCTCCAGGGCCTTGCATGTCTTTGGGGCGGAGGGCGGGTACGGATTCCACCAGGAGAAAAAGCGGGGCGGTGAAGATCGCGCCGAAGTTGTCCAGCAAGGCCGGTTTCCGGCCCTCGATGGCGTGGCCGACCAATTGAAAAATCCATCCGGATACGAACGTGATCGCGAATACGGTAAGGGAAATCTTGAATGGCAATTGCGAAACCCGATGCGCGCCCCAGGTAATGGGAAGCAAGCACAAGGTCATCAATGTTGCCAACCAGGGCGCGAGTATGAAATAATACCCCAAACTGCAGGCCACGAAAGCCGTGGCCAAGGTAGGCCGGAAGCCGAAAGCGGAAACGGAAAGCCACCCCATGGGAACGAGAATGGAAAACGTCACCAAAGGCACGCCGAAGTAATGCATCGCCCGGCAGCCTGGTGTCCGGTGGTAGGATTGGTAGAACCTCAATTGCTCCGCGAGAGTCTTCATCTTGCCTTCATTATAACCGGAATCCCCCATTGAGGAAAGCAGGAATTATCCGGGCGCTCTGCATGCTGGTTTGCGCGCTCGGCCTTCAGGGAGTTGCCGGCGCTTTCACGGTGCAGGATCCCTCCACGGATTTCGCCTTCCTGGAATTCGAGCCCTATTCCAGCTTCGGCGGCGACCGCTTCAGCGGGCCGGCACGCGCGGAAAATCCGGACATGCGGCTATGGCGAATCGCTGGCCAGCTTTCCTTTCCGGCTGGTAAGGTGCGGAATCACCAGTTTTTCGGGTCGTTCAAAAGCACGATCATGGACCAGGACATAATTTATAACGATACCCTGCGGCTGAACGACGGCAAGCTCAAGCGGTTCTGGGTGAGCGGGGGCGATTCCTGGAAAGGCGCCAACGGGCAGAGCTCGATGGTGGTGGTGGGGGTAGGGATCAACAGCGACTTCTCCGATGTGGGTCCCAAGGATTACAACACCGAGTGGATTTACTCACATTTCTGGACGCCCAGCCCGGTTTTCAACTGGGGCCTTGGTTTGGATATCCAGCAATACTTCGGCAAATTCGAACCCTATCCGCTTATCTTCGCCGAATGGATGGCGGGTGATCACACCAAGTTGAAATGGGATGCCGATTATCTGGAAATGCGCCGGTTCCTCAACCCCTGGCTATGCTTCACCGCCGGGGTCCGCTTCAACCTGGAATTCTTCGCGCTGAAAAACGATGCGGACTTCGAGTACAACAGCATGGGATTGGAGACCGGATTTCAATACGCCGTGGGGGCGAATTGCTATGTACGCATCAAATACAAGGAATTGGTCTGGGGCCGCCAAACCTTGGGCCTGCCCGACGGTTCCCATCATACCGAGGGCATCGACGCCGGACGCAGCCTGCGTCTCAACTTCGCCTACGGGCTTTGAAACGCCCTTCGCATCGGCGCTTGCGGAATCCGCGCGCGCCGCTTACGCCCTGGGGGCGGTTTCATCATCGCAGATATTCCATAAACCAATGCGAAGCGAAGCGCGCCACCGCCTCCGTGGCCCTCAACTCATCGCGCCCGGGCGCCCTGCCCAAGCCGGCGACGCATTCCATGCGCTTACGCCCCGAGAGGGCGGCAAAACAGGTGCGCGTCATGCTTCCCTCGCCGCCCTCGTCGGCGCCCGCCAAGAGCAGAGTGGGGGACTTGACCCGTGCCAATGAATGGAGCGGCTCGCCCGGGGTGAGAGCGGAGGCTACCACGGCGCAGACCTCGACGGGTTTGACCGCGGCCACGGCAAAGGCCGCCCAGGCCCCCGGGCCCGATCCAAACAGGCCGATCGGCAGTCCTTCCGCCTCTGGCAGATCGCGGACCCAGTCTAGGGAGTCGTAAAGACGCTCGGATAGCATATCGGAGTCGAAACTCGACGCCCAGTCGTCGGGAGTCCCGCCTCCGGCCTCCGGTTTGCCGATTTCCGTCTCTTCTTCGGTGAGAAGGTCCATCATGAGGATGCCGAACCCCTGCTTGATGAACGCGTCGGAAAGATTTTGGACCCGCTGCA
>JBDSIO010000412.1:0-15013 GCA_039917895.1 Fibrobacteria bacterium
TAATGTCCCATAAGATGATGCTTTCCTCCCTAACCGCCTTGTGCACGGCCTCGGCGCTTTTCGCGCTGGACGAGTACATGCCGGTACCCGCCCGCGTTATGCAAATCAACATGGGTCTCGAACGTACCTCCATATCCGGCCAGTATCTGCC
Source organism: Fibrobacteria bacterium (assembly GCA_039917895.1). Taxonomy (GTDB): domain Bacteria; phylum Fibrobacterota; class Fibrobacteria; order UBA11236; family UBA11236; genus Chersky-265. Next base: position 152 of record JBDSIO010000412.1, read on the forward strand.
GTCCTGGGAAAGCAACAACGTGGAGAACGTGGACAACCCGACCGCCTTGCCCATGCAGGGCAAATTCGGGCTCTTGGACAAGCTCGAAGCCTCCATGGCCATCACCTATCTCTTCGTGGATGCCATCGGGCATACCGGTTTGGATCGCCCCGTGCTGGCCTTGAAATACGGCGACCCCATAACCGGCGGCGGCGGCTTCCTGGCCATCTCATTGCCTGTCGGTTTCGAAGACATCATGAATTCCGGAAACTACGCCACCATGACCTTCGGGGGCATGTACGACAAGGAATTCCCCCTGTTGAAGCTTTTCAGCAACATGTCCTACTCGTTCAATACCGAGGACGGAAATAAGAACAAGATCGACAATCTGCACTTCTTCGCCAAGCCGGAGTATCCGCTCGCCATCAAGGCCCTGGCCACGCACAATCAATATCTCGGCGTAAACCTTGGAATGTCCTATGACTTCTATTTCAACCATATGAAAGAAGGCGAGTCCATGGATGATGGCGCACATCTCTTACTCGTGGCTCCGGGAGCCTACTACACTTTCAACAAGCTGGTGAGCGCGGAAATGGCTTTCCCCGTGTCCGTTGCCGGGCAGAATCAGGCAGAGACACAGTCGTTCCGGCTGAAGTTGTTCTTCACTTTGGATGAGGGTTTGTATAACGCATTGTAAAGCCCGTGTTGTTAAACCCGTTATTTTACAGGTAATTTTACGGGTAATTTTACGAGTACTATAACAATCGGATCCCGACGCCGGGAGTTACCGGCACCTTGATGACCGTCTTGCGGACCACCACTGAATCCGAAACCGCCTGCCCGGGCATGTGTCCGTCTTCCGGAAAGAAAACCGCCACCTGGCCGGGACCCAGGCATAACTTTTCTCCAGTCGCCGTATCCCGGTATTTCGTGACGTCCTTTTCCCTCTGGTAAGGAATTACCACCTCGAGCCGCGAGGTCGGGACAAGGTCGATGATTTCCTCACCAGCCAGGACGCATTGCACATCGATGTAGAGGACGTGCGACTCGAAAAAGCAATCCTTCCGTTCCTTGGAGCGGTAAACCTGATCCATCGCGACCGATCCATCGTCCATCGGGATTTTTTCCACCACGCCGATATCCATTGAGGCGAGACGCACGGCTTCAATGGAACCCGCTTGGCGGCACCGCTCCAGATAAGCGAAGGCCCGGGTGAAGCGGGGATCGGAGGCGAAGGTTTTCGAGAGTTCGTCGATGGTGCCGAAATAGGACATGGTAGTTTGCTTCCCAGGGGAACGGAGGGCTAGTTAACGCCCAACCATTTGGTTAAAGTGGTGCATTCCAAGCGATGGAGGTATCCGACGGGGCGATACTCAGTGTAAACGCCTTTTTGGTCGCATTAGTGGGCTTCCAGGTTACCACTGGCTTAATTTGGACCCTGAAGCGATCGCTATCATAGTGGATGCATGCCCGAGACTCAGAAAGTAGTTCTTTTCGGTCGCATTTACGGGACGGTATTCAATGTTGGGAATCAAAGTGTCCCCGATGGCGCCGGCAGTGTCGAAAGAGATTACCGGCCGAAATATTCCCCGCCATCTATGGCAAGCTTGGTCGTATCGTTGTTGGCAAGTAAATAGGATTTGTTTTTAGCATTGGGAGGATCGTAAACGATTATCGGAGCCTTGGATTGATCTATGAGCCATTGAAGGGTCTTGCCCGCCTTCTTTCCTCAAGGTGGATTTGCCGAACACCTCTGCCACGGAGGGAGTGGAAGACTCGAGGGTGAATTCCTTGTCGGTGGCATTGTCCGGCAGCCGGTAAATGACAGGCGAGAGGCTGTCCCCGACCTTGATGGAAAGGGAATCCGAAACCAATCCGGTAACGCGGACCGCGGTGACGGTCACGGTGAATTCGACCTTGATGGACTGATAAATATTGGCGGCCGTAACCTTGATCGAACCCGCTGTCACGCCGAACAGTCAGTCCCCGGCTACCTTGACGATGGTTGAATCCTTGCTCGTCGAGAACACTGTCGAACATGCCCACACGGGCCGGATCGAGCTTCGACGGAAAGGCGGATGATGAAGCCAGGGTTCGCCGGGTGATCAGGACCGATGGGCAGCGGTAATCACCAGTGCCGACAGCGCTATGACCACGAGCCACCAGGCCGCGGTTCCCCACCAGGCCGAGGCCAGCCAACCGGCCGCAGGTTTCGCACCGGAGGACAGGGCGGCCCAAAGGCGCGTGATGCTGATCAATCCGGTAAGCGTGAAGCCCAAGGTCATGGGCCAAACCGCGATCCCGAGTGGAAGGATCCACCAGGGGGCCAATCCCGCGGGGTCTTCCATTACCACATGCCAGCCAAACCGTTTGGCGGCGACGGCATAGGCCAAGGCGAACGCGACCGCGGCGCCGGTCAGGCTCCAGAACAATTTACGTTCCTGGCGCCAGAGGCCTTCCACGAAGGCGGGATTCTTTCCCCCGAAGGTCACTTTCATGTAACCCGCCTTTTCCCGTTCCAGTCGCAATTGGCGCCCGTGGGCCTTAGCGGAAGCCAGGAAAAGCAGCAGGCTTCCGGCCCAGACCAGGCCGTCACGGATTTCCATGCGCGTGAACATAATCCCCTGCGCATGCTTCCGCCCGATGAAAGTGGAGTGGATATCGGGAACATCATCCCTACTCGTCGAGTCGGGCCCGCTTTGCGCACAGACCAAATGGATCCAAACTGTGGAAAACCCCTTAACCAGGAAATTTTTCCTCACCGCCCCAACCCTTACTTCGGCCCGTATCCCTGGATCGCCATTCGGACCCACCCCGCAAGGAACGGAATCCGGTCCTCAATCCCCTCTATGCGCGTTAGAATCGGTGCGGCCGGGCCTTTCCCGGTAGTCAAAAATATAACGGCTTTGGGAGGCAGGCAGCAGATAAAATGAGCGCATTAATGCGCTCATTTCGTGCGCAGATTTTGGATGGGTTTCCCGAATTTGGCTTGGCCGACAGGGCTTTTAGATTACATTCCGGTTATGAGCCTGCCTCGCCCAAACATCTTTCATTTCCTGGATTTCAGGGATTTCATGCGCGCGTATTTCGAATTCTCCAAGGCGGAGGATCCCGGGTTCTCAATGCGCACATTTTTAGGCAAAGTGTCCCATACACTTTCCTCTTCGGGATTACTCTCCGCTGTCTTGAAAGGCACCCGGAAACTTAGCCCGGCCCTACGCCTCAAATTTGCGCAGGTGATGGAACTGAAAGACAAGGAGTCGCAATACTTCCAGCTATTAGTCCAATTCAATCATGCCAAAAGCATGGAGGTGAAAAACCATTTCTTCCAACAGCTTTCCCGATTTCGGGAATCCAAGGCCAAAACGGTATCCAACGAGCAATATGGATTTTATTCAAAATGGTATTACCTGGTGGTCTGGTGCTATTTTGGAATGGAGCAGAAGCAAAAAAACCCCCATGAAATAGCCAAACGGATCACCCCGCACCTTTCCGTATCCCAGGTGGAAGAAGCCATTGCCAAACTGCTTCAACTTAAACTGATAAAAAAAACCGCCAACGGATATTCCACCACGGATAACCATATCACCACCGAAAAGGAGGTGCAGGACATGGTGGCCAACCACCACCACAAGGAATTCATTCAAATGGCCTCCCGCATGGTGGACGAAATCCCCGCGGCCAAGCGCCAATACAACACTTTGGTCTTTTCCGTTTCCAAACAGGCTTTTGAAATCGTCAAAGAGCGGATGGAGACTTTCCAGGAAGAGTTGCGGGAAATCCTCACCCGGGATAGCCGGGAAGAGATGATTTGCACTTTAAGCATGCAGTTATACCCCAACGTGGATGGGGAACCGGCTCCGGCCAAGAGGGCGAATTGAAAACGGCAACGAGTTTGGCGATAGCATTCTCCGTCCTTGCGGCCGGGTTGGTAGGCTGTTCCTCCCCATGTAAGGAACAGCCCAGCTTTGAGGATATAGATTTCGCTGGTAACAGCGTTGGCTGCGGCAATCCTCCGCGCCTGGCGGGCTTGAGCACCACTGATGTCGATGTTTGTCCGAACAATTTTTGCGGTAATGGCAACCTTGGTCCAGCCAAATACCATGTGCATCTAGGAAAAAGCCTAGAGATGCGCTTTACATTTCCCCCGGATATGGATGCGCCGCAAATCATTATTTATTTATTTGCAGCTCAGCAAATCCCTGTTTTTGAAATGACCCCATTGGACAGTTTCCCATTGGCGGACCCCAGCACATTTGTCCTCGATCCGAAACGTTTGGAAAACGCTTGGCGGAACTCCAAAGCCACCTCCCCTAATCAAGATATTTTCGCATTCAACCTTCATGTTAAATTGACGCAAAAATTTGGGAGTATCACATATGTTCAGGAGGCCCATTTGGCAGGCATGGGTTTGGCCATCCTGTACGGGAAATTCACCTGGAGCGATTCAACGCTCTGGGGTAACGATTCCACGGGCCAAACCGAACCACCCTCCCGTTCAATAATGGGAAAGTTGGTGTGGAATGCTGAAAATATGGTCGCCTCCTCGGGAGATTCCACCTTTGTATTCGTTTCAGGTAGTCCGTTCCATGCACCCGTGAACCCCGCAAACTCTGAATTCCGGCTGCAAGGGTTGACCAACAGCAAGTATGAATTACGGGCCATTACCATTCCGTCCAGCTTGCCTATAAACCATAAATTAAAGGTTTATTTGCTCAAACCAGGCGGGAATTCCAGTGGAATACGACAATACCTAACAAGTCAGGTTGTTGATAGCGTCACGGTCCCGTAAAATATTACTTGGGTTGTTTCAGAATTTGTAGTTATGTTTTCCGTCATTCAAGGCCGTAAGGCATAAAACCAGGAAGCCCATGAAAAGCAAATTATTTGGTGCCTTGCTTTCAATGATGACAATACTCGTGCTTGGGATTTCCGTGACTCAAGGATTTGTGACGCAGGAAGTTAAGATCTACAGAAATAATGTTCCCGTGCAAGCGGTTCAGCAATTAGCCACCAATTGGTGTTGGGCGGCAAGCGATTTCATGGTTTTACGATATTACCAGAGCGCTTCGGCGCCTTCGGAACAATGCCATGTCGTAGGCAGAAGTTTCAATAATGGGGAAATTTGCTGCAATCCAAACAACGCAAATCCAAATTGCAATTCGACCGGTTTTTCCACGTTTTTTAACTATGGCCTTAGATATGACTTAAGTTCCCACTCCTTGGATTGGAACTCTCTGGTTTCCGGTTTCAATGACAATAAGCCGCTTATTTTCACTTGGATTTTTCCTGGCAACAATGGTGGCCATATTATGGTTGGATCCGGTTACTACAATGATGGCGAAAATCTCCGCGTATGGAGGAATGATCCACTAACCGGCACCTCCGCTTGGATCACCTATGGGCAATATTATGGTTACCCATATACCAATAACCAAACGGGCGGTAATAATTATTCCAACATCAGACCTTGAGGGCCGGTAAAAATGAAGCGATTGTTTGCAATGACCCTTACGGGGCTAATGGCATTGACTGGTTTTGTAGCTTGCCAACCAAAGGTTGAATCTTGCCCCGAATGCGAACGCCCACGTTCTCTTGATGAGCATGACAGGGGCGCCACGGCAAAGGATGCGGCCAAGACATTTCAACATGATTTGAAGGAATTGGCAGGCGAAAAGTTTTATAAGGACTTGGGGTTTGCTTCCTTGGAAGAGGTGAAGGAAGCCCAGACAGCGGATTTGGGAAGGCCGCTATCCCGGATTTGGTTGAATTGCGATTCATTGCTGGACAGCTCCGCTGTAGCGGGTATCCAGGTATCCAATGCGCATTCCTTGGCGCCCTTTGTTCTCCAGGACCAATTGCTGTTTTCCTTAAAAGCGGGAAAATACACGCGATCGACCATTCTCGTGGATTCGGTCCCGGACATCCATGGCCAATCCAAGCTGGGTTGGATGGCTTTGGAACTGGGTAATTCCTATTTGGCGGGTTTGATAGATTCCTTGATACCGTCCCTGGCTGAGAAGTACCAGGTACCGGATTCGGCCTTTTATCTGGTGGAAATCCCGGTCTTGGCCCAATCCTACGTGGCCTTTACCGACAAGGATGGGATTGCCCATATTTCGCGGATCCCTACTCCCCATTTAAATGGCGGCGGCTATGCTTGCCCGGTTTTAAAAGAGGGTGAATTCATGCGTGTGGATTCCGCAGTCACGGCGTTATATGGATGTGAAGAGCTGAAGAGCTCATGCCGGCCGCCTGTGCCCCAACCTAACCCCTTTCGGCAGAGCACCCCGGTCCGAAAGTCCTCCGCCACATCGGTCGAAAAAAAGCAAACCAAAAAGTAAGCCTTTTCCAAGACTAGAGTGGTGAGGTGCCTTGAAAGGCGCTGGCACCACGCTTCACCCCCACCGTCGGTCGCCCTTCCGAAATTGTGCTTCGCTTGGATCGCTATGACCTGCTTTCCGAGGGACTTGCACCCTCAAGTTGGCAGCCGTGCCGAGCATGCACAAAAAAGCTCCCGGGATATCCTGGGAGCTTCAGGCGGACAGCCCTTGCCTGAGGCTGGGATGCCCGGCGGATTACGACCTCGCGCAGCGGGACTGCTTGGAGCATCCGCGCGTATGGGGATTCGCTTTCTTGCCAGGCGAGCAATTGGCCTTATTGCGGCACGGGACCTTATTCTTGTTGAGGGCGTCAAAGGAAATGAAACTACCATTCCCGGCGGCAACCGCGGAAGTGGGGGTGAGGGTCATGGCGCCGCCGACGATGGCCAAGGCCAGGGAGAAGGATGTGATAAGCTTGCTGATGTTCATGATAGACTCCTGATGATTATTGTTTTTATTCAAGGACCCCCGGATTTCCGCGGGTTCCGAAAGAGAAGATATTCCACCTCGGAACCAAGGTACCGTAATAAAAGCGTCAAATCCGTTCGGGCGCTGAAGCAGGCGCAAATCATGCTTGGAAAGGCACAAATATTACATCCGCATTTTCGAGGCGCCTCTAGTCCGGCGGATGTCGGCAGGGGAAAGTTCGACTTGGGAAACCCCGACGTTACCTATGGGAATCGGGGCGGGAAAGCCACCTGCTGAGAGGCGGTTGTCGAAGTAAGGATGCAGTAATGGGCGCATACGCTCCGGTTGCGATTGCGGTCGCGGGGTCGCTCAATTTCGACGACGGGTTCACCGGCTATTTATTTGCCGCGGGATGGGCGCGCTGCGTGCGGTGAGGTCGGCCGGCCCGGGGCGAGCGCGGCGGGGCTGAGCCGGAAAGAGGTCTGGTCACCGGGTCCTTGTTCGCCATCCCTAGCAAGTACGCCGGCATGCGCCTCTTTTCCAAAATCTTGGCTTCGACCAATCGGTGCCTCCTTTCGGGTCCCAAATCTGCAATAGATTTTCGGGAGCCTGGATGGCTTTCCTACAGAATAGTCACACCCTGGGAAAAAGTCCCTCCCGGCGTCGTGATTCGCAGGATATAGAGGCCTTTATCCGGGAAACGGACGCTGACCTTTCCCTGGTTGCCCATGGCTTCGGACTTAAAGACGATTCTTCCCGAAGGGCTGAAAGCCTTGACCGTGAAGTTTTGCCACTGGGGGTTAGATATCCCTAGTGACTGGCCCTGTAAATCGAAATGAAATCCTGCCCTGACCCGGTCCGATTGCGCGATGCCGACCGTTCCCAAAGGATCCCGTTCGCTGATTTCATTCAAGGTATACCAAGCGTGCTGGAAGAGATTAATCTTTCCATTTTCCGCCTGTAGGTCTTTCTTAAACATGATATCGTAGACCCGGCCCTTGGCCAGCCCTTCGATGGCCATGGCAACAACCTTGCGATCCGCGGAGGACTGAAGCGCGGTGATATTCATTTTCTTCACATCTTCGGGGGAGCCGCCGTACGCTTCGCTCCAACTGTTGTATGCATAGGAAACGACCCAGAAACTTTCCGGGCTTATATCCGAGGCTTTCACAGGCTCGGTGAATTCCAAATCGAACCCTTTATTGTTCGATCGGATTGCCACGATATCCATAATGCTGGCCTTGTTGGGAGTCCATTTCGTCAGTCCTCCCAGAACTCCTTGCCAATTCCAGCCATCGTTGTCTCCGTGCCCCAAGGCTCCTCCAATGATGGTGCCATCAGGGCTTTCGACCATGGTTTGGATTCCGCCCTTTACCGTTCCGCTGAAATGGAAAGAAGCGCCCTGGTAGACGTCCTTGACTTTCTCAAGGAAAACCCGGCTGACCCTACCCATATAGTTATCGCCCATCAGAAAGTTGCCTTTGTAAGGTCCATTCTCGACTTCATGGAGACCCGTGGTGGAGCGGGTCATAGCGCCGTAGTTAGAACGGCTATTGGAAGGCAGCCACACCGCAGGGGGGGTAACCGGACCAGGGGCCGGCCACCAAGCGCCACCCGATTTGAGGGCAGGATGACCGTTATATGCTCCCGCTTTCACATGGAAAATAGGACTGGCTTTGCGCCATTCCCCCTGGTTATCCGAAAAGAATACGTCACCGGTGGCTTTCATTACCCCCATTCCATTCGGCATGCGAATACCGCTATTCACCTTTTCCACTGCGCCTGTCTTGATGTCGACCTTATAGACATGCCCGGGCCATATATCGGATTGGGGAGAAGTGATATCGTGAGCCCCCATCGCATAGTAGAGAGATCCATTGGCATAATCCAGGTTGAAGGAGAACGGATATCTATTGGTCCTCGCTTTAACCGGCCGTGGTGAAAGCAGGGTTTTGGAATAACCGCCGCTCGCGGCCTTCTCCACCTTCCAAACGCCCTGTTGATCGTTGAAATAGATTACGCCATCCACGACCTCCACCCCCAAGGGGTCATCCAGGTTCGGGAAAATGGTTTCCGAGGTAACAGCTTTCGAGGCATCGTTGACATTCTTGAGGATCGTCAAAGCCCCGGTCTTTCTTTGGATCACGCCGAATTCCAGCAAGACCAAATCGCCATTGGGCAGCCAATCGAGGCCCCCAATGCTCGCATCGATATCAGGGTAAACCCGGGCCGCCGTGTAGGCCGGATTCATGGGCGCTTCATTTCCCGGGTAAGCCGGGGTTTTGGAGTTATGGCCGGCATAGTCATAGCTACCGGGGTCTTGCCATTTTACGGCTTGGGCAAAACCTCCAAGCGCAGACAGGAGGAGAATAACTGCGAAAAAATTCAATGAATTTATCATGATTCAACCTCTATATGGAAGCATGAATTGATTTTCCCATCTACGAATCCAGTCACAAAAATCCCCTCCCGGCTCCCCGAAATCGATCTCCTTTATAGGATGACGATGCGGCGGGTAAACCAGGCCGTTCCCGCGAAGGCCCGCATGAAATAGGCGCCGGGTTTCCGGACTTTAATCGAAAAGGATTTCGCCCCCTGAATGGCCTCTTGCGTCACCTTGGCGCCGCGGCTGTCGAATAGTTCGATGCGGAAGGAACCGGGTGCCAATGTGGCTCCGCTGATTTCCAGCGGGGCGGCCCGGAAGGAGAAGAAGCGCTCCGCAAAAACCCATTTACCGCTGGACTGGGACCCAATACCCACGCCTGAAATTGGTTCTCCGCATGTGCCCGTTAGCGGCGCCCGGCCTCCGGCCCATTCGAGCGCCCGGAAGATATGCCCCCTGAACACGGGGTTGGTAAAGAGGTCGCCGAAATGGCCCATCGAGGTATAAAAGGCCCGGGAACCCCGGTAATAGTGGCACCAGGAAACCGGCAAATAGGCTTCGGGAACCTGGGTGCCAACGCCCGGAGTGCCTTTCTTAACGGATAGCAGCAGGTGGACTTTCAAGCTATCCGGAAACGTCGCCGGGAACCCGAACCATTCATTGGTGCCCTCTTGAATGGTTGCGGGCATTCCCTGGTTGATGTAGTGGTCCTTGTCGTCCACTTGGACGACGCCGGGTTGTTTGTCGCCGATGTGGCTATTGTATTTGTTCGCGTTGCCGTTGATCACCCCCAAGAAAGACCAGTTGGTCACCTGGTGGGTGGCCGAACCGACGGCATGCGTCGCTACATAGCCCTTACCGGCTTTGAAAGCAGCCTCAGCGGCCGCTCGCTGGCTGGCCTCGGGGAAAATCCCATTGGTGCAGCACATATTGTTGAAGAAGATCACATCGTAGGGAGCCAGGTTGGCATCCGTGAAATAGGCGGGACTCTTGGTATGGTAAATCTCCCAATTCATTTCCTTCGCCGCTTCGTCCATGGCCTTTATGCCGGCAGCTTTGGGTTCTTCATGGGAGGATTCGCCCGATGGCGTATAGGTATAATGAAGAATTTTGAGCTTCCGGTCTTGCGCCTGGGGTTTTGCGGCCATCGAAAGAACCAGGCCAACCGTAAACAAAAGTTTAAGCATTTGCACCGAGCCTCCTCTGGGCGACTGCCCTCCCACCAGCATGCAACTTGGACAAGGTATCCTATCCAAGTCGATAAGATGATTCCTGAATGTAAAGCATTTCCCCCATATTATCTCAGTGTTTTAGGCGTATTGTGCTTCTAGGAGGGCAATAAACCGAGATTGATACCGCGCCAATCCAAATAATTCCGAGTGCCGAGTGAGCGCTCGCGCTAGCTCCCAGCTATCCGCTGATCAATGTCCCGTCCTCGGAGGCGGCCACTGAAAGGGTCCGCTATCAGGGCCCTTCATTTATGCGCTTTTTAGCCAAGCCTTGCTGACTGATTGAAAATCGCATCTCAAGAAAGAAGAAAGGCTTTGTCCACGACCTCGCTCTTCGCCCGCATACTGTTAGGGCCTTTTATGGGGGCGCGTGCCTGCCTTGCAGGGTGCGAACGAGGGCGGCCCGGGCCTCGGTCAGATCGGGTCGGAGTGCGAGGGCCTTGGCGTACAGAAAGCTAGCTTCCGAAACTTCGCCCCGGTCCTCGGCGATACGAGCCAGGCCAAGGTAGGCGCGGGCCTCCTTAGGATCGGCCACGAGGGCAGCTTGGAAGGACGAGGTAGCCGCCAAAGCCTGGCCCAAGCGCCGTTGGGATTCGCCCAGCAAGATGAGCAGGGTCTGATCTCCGGAGGTAGCTGCGGCGATACCCTGGAGGAGTGCCAGAGCCTCGCGAACCCGGCCCTCCTGCAGGAGGGCAGAGGCCTGCGCGGCCGCTCCCGGATCACCAGACCCAGCCTCCAGGGCTGCTTCCGGTGGGAACCCGGCCAGCGACAAAGCATGGCGCAGATACCCGCGGGACATTTCATTCGTAGTATCGAGGTGGAAGGCTCGACGGAAATGGGGCACGGCAAGGTCGCTGAGGCCTCGGCGTTCCAGGGCGGCGCCCGCGAAAATAGAGGACCAGATGGCTTCGAGACCGGTGGAGTCCACCGCCAAGGCCTGAATGGCGACGCGGGCCGCGTCCTCATGCTTGCCGGACCAATTGAGCAACTTGGCGATGTTGTGAAGGCCCTCGCCGAGTTCATGGGATCCCATTCCGGCCATTACGCGCTGCGCGACGGCGCGCTCGTCGACTTCGCCCCACCCAGCCTTGGGCTTAGCCTCGCCCAAGGCGGCGAGCTTGCCGATCACCTGCATGGCAATGGCGCGGTACTCGTCGATGGAAAGGTGGACGTGGTCCACGAATTCGGGCTCGCCCAGGATGTCGTGGCCAAGGCGGGCGCGAGTCTTCTGCTCCAGTGAGGCTGTGACATCAAGCAGCTCGGAACCGGTGCGCTGCGCCACGTCGCGGACAATATCGCGCATGGTGGGGAGGGCCCGGAGCGGGCAGACGTCCTCTTCCAGGGCGCGTACCAGCAGGCGCTTGGCCTCGGCGTACCGGCCCGCCGCCATAGCGGCCTTGCCTGCGCGGTAGAGGAGGTCGGCATTGCGGGGATCCCGGAGTACTATAGAATCGAGCATGACAGAGAGCTCTGCGTGGCGGCCGGCGGTCTCCAGGGAATCAGCGACGCCCAGAGCCAAGGTCACGGCGGCGCGATCCTCGGGCCGAATGCCCGGCGTGGACTCGCTCTTGAAAGGCGTGCAGTCGCGCTCATTGGCGGGGGTGGTGAGGAACAGGACGCGCGCCCCGGCGCTCTTGGCCAGGGCGGCCATGCGCTCCAGTGAAATACGGTAATGTTCCAGCACCCCCGCGCGCAAAGAATCGTCGCGAACATAGGTCTCAGGGCCGATGGTACGCGCCAGCACCTCGTCCACCTCCGGGGAGAGGCTGGGCCGGTCGTCTTTGGCCGGGCTTTCCGCGGTGGAGCCAGGCTTCGCCCTGCGCAGGGCGCGTCGCATGACGGTAAAGGTGCGGGTGTGATCGAGCAGCGAGCTAAATGCCCGCAAGGGACCGGGGATGGCGGCGACTTTCCGGTAGGTGCGCTCCTCCAGGAATTCATTATGGCCACTGTAGACCAGAATCAAGTCGGGTTGGTAGCGGGCGATCTCCTCAATCAGCTTGGCCTCGCGGTAACTGGCATAGCTGATTCCGCCGGCGTTGATCACCTCCCAGGCGCGCGAGGAATCGGCGGCGGGCAAGAGCTCGCGCAGCCAGCCGCAATAGCTGACGGGATCGCGCCAGGGATGCCCATAGGTGGTGGAGCCGCCCACGGCGAAGATGCGATAGGCGCCGGCGGGCTTCATCCGCGGGAAGGATTGGAAGTTGAAGTGGTTGAGTTTGGCGGGATTGGTGCGAAGAAAGGCCCCGGACTCGGCAGGGGCCTCTACGAATAGGGGCTGCAGTCCGGTGAAGCCGACCAAGGGATCCTCGGTGAGGAAGATGGGCTGCACACCGGCGAGGGCGAAGATAGCTTCAAGGAGGGCCAGGAACGTGGCAGGTGCCAAAATGGCAAGGGCTGTATTCACCCAAGTTCGCCGCTCTATGACCATTATGAAGGGTTAATGTGCCAAAAGCAAACCTCGTAGTCAAACCCCAACAGGATGTCGTGGATTCCATTGGTACAAGAAGGAAGATCTGACTATTTTAGAGCGTCCCTTTGGATGAGGTTTTGCAAATCTGAATGGAGAATCCAACGAAAAAGCGCGGTTTGTTGGGCTTTTTCTACGGACTGGGGGCGGCAAGGTTGCAGGGCCGCGTCGAGAGTGATCGCTTGGCTCTCCCCTCCTTACGCGTGAACTACCTCACCTACTTGCAATTCAAATAGGAGCTGTCGCACAATGCGTAAATCGTTTTCCGGATTATTGAAGGTTGGAGCGTTGTATCTCGGCGCCTTCGCCTCCCTCTCCCAGGCCGCATGGGTCCATTTCGATCCTGCGGATACCGCACTGGTGCCCAAGAAGTTTTCCCAGACCGGTTTCTATACCAACATGACGGCCAAGACCGTGACCAGCGAGGCGGTCTCTTTCGATGTGAACGCGCCCCTTTGGAGCGATGCCGCGGCCAAGAAACGTTGGGTGCTGCTGAAACCGGGCTCACCGAAAATCCAATTCAAGGAGGATGATGATTACCTGGGTTATCCCGACGGCACCGTTTTCGTGAAACTTTTCCAGCACGATACCGTTCCAGGAGATACCACGACGCGCATGTATTGGGAAACCCGGCTCCTGGTCAAGAAATCCTACCCTGACACGGTTTCCACCAGTCCCCTGGAAGTGCTCTCCAGGGATGAATGGTATCCTTTCAGCTATAAGTGGAAACGCGACGGCTCGGAAGCTTTCCTGGTCAGCCGGAAGGGGTTGGATACGGTTCTGACCCTCACCGTTAATGGCCAAAAGCGCTTGCGAAAATGGTCATTTCCATCGGTTAGGGGCTGCAACACCTGCCATCGGGAAAATATCGGAGGCCTCCAGGGCCGGAGCATCCTGGGATTCTTCGCCCCCCAACTGAATCGTCCCAGCGCATCCAACCCATCCGTCAACCAGATACGCGATCTCTTCAACAAGGGAATCCTCGGCTGGTCCAAACCCGCCGCGCCCACGGATGCAGAGTTGAGCGCCATGGCCAAGTGGGCCCGCCTGGATGATAACTTGCAGACCCTGGATCTCCGCGCCCGGTCCTATATCGCGGCCAATTGCTCCGGTTGCCATGGAGATCGTGGCATGCAAACCGGTGCCACTGGGGATGTGAAGATCAACTATGACTTCTTCAAGGTTTCCGGAGGCGGAATCACCCCGGCCATGGAGCTGCGCAACGTGGCTACAGGCAACTGGGACCTCGAAGCTATTGTAACCCAGAAGGGAGACACCTTGAAGCCCGCACTAGTCGTGCCCGGCTATCCCCACCTGTCTACCTTACTGAAGCGCTTGAGCACTAGGAACCAAGCGCTTCCCATGGGAAATCCTGATGAGGATACGGCTTTCATACCCACCATGACCCAGATGCCACCCCTAAGCGTATGGGAAGTGGATACCGCCGCCGTCCGTGTGGTAACCGAGTGGATTACCAAGATGCCCGCGCTCCCCCCCATCTCCATCCGCAAGGTCTATACGGGACGTTGGGCGAATGGTCCCGTCCTCCATGGGGACATGTTGGTGCTTCCGGAAGGTGTGCGCGGGAAGGTGATGCTCGTCGGTCTCGATGGCAGGCGCCATGACCTCGTCGGAATCACCGGTCGTTCGTTCCGGATTCCCCAGGGACTGCCCGTCGGAATTTACCTGCTGAAAGCAGGCGCCGAAACCTTTAAGCTGGCGCTGTAGGAGCGAACGCAACCTTGATGCTTCCTAGCCGTACCCCTCTGATGAATTAACGGAAACCTGGGAAGGATTTTCTTACAGGGCGGTCAATTCCTTGGAATAGCTCCTCCAGGCATCATGGCGAAGCCGAAAAATCGTCCCGCAGGCTTATGCGCGGATTAGCGGAGGATCCGTTTGCGGGAACCCTGAACTGAGAAAGTGTTTCAGGAGCGCTTTCGATGCTTTCCCCATTCAGGGTAGTTTCGCCTGTTTGGCGGCTTTGCGAGTTGGAGTCTCCATATTTCCGGC
>JBDSIO010000413.1:0-7355 GCA_039917895.1 Fibrobacteria bacterium
GCTGGGCGAGAAGATCCAATCGCCCCTGCGCGCCAAGTTCCGCACCCTGGCCGAGAAGAACGGGTATCCGGGTTTTCTGGCCCAGGCCATGGTTACCGCCGATATCGGCGTGGTGGTCGCTGATTCATCGGTCGCCGAGGAATCGAACGCCAAAACAGCGCGCGCGCGGACGGACTCCGGCAAATCCGCGGGCCGCGAATATTTCACCGTCAAGCAATGGGACGCGCTTGGCGAAAAGGGCCAAGCCAAATACAAGAGCCACAAGGTCCTCGTCCCCGAAGGCCAATTGCTCACTCTCACGGACAAGGAAGCCCTGGCTTATGGCTTCTCCACCGGATCGTACGCCAGCCTGCAGGAATTCCTCGACCGCAAGGGTTGGACCAAAACCGAAGAGATCCCCACCTCCTGGTCCGAAGATCTGGCCCGCGCCATCGGCGCCATCTCGCCCATCCTGATGATGCTGGGATTGGGCGCGCTGTATCTGGAGTTCAAGACCCCGGGGCTGAGCATCTTCGGCCTCATCGGCGCGCTCTGCCTGGCCATCGTGTTCGGCGGCAAGTATGCGGTCGGTCTGGCCGACCATACCGAACTGCTCCTGTTGCTGGCCGGCTTCGCCTTCGTGATGGTGGAGATCTACCTGTTTCCGGGCACCCTGATCGCCGGCGTAACCGGCCTGTGCCTGATCCTGGTGGCGCTTACGCTTTCCCTCCAGACCTTCACATTGCCCGATCCCGAAATGCCCTGGGAGATGAAGTCCCTGATCGATAACGTGTTCACCACCCTGGGCTCGGCCGTGGTGGCCATCCTGATTCCCTTGACCGTGATCCGCTTCGTGCTGCCGCGTCTGCCCGCGGGCGCCTCCGTCATCGCCCAGACCACCCTGGCCGGCGCGCATGCCCAGGTCCCGGAGGCCGGGCGCTTCGCGGTGGGCGCCGTGGGCGTCAGCAAAACGCCCCTGCGTCCCTACGGCAAGGCCGTGTTCGGCGGAGAAACCGTAGAAGTCAGCTCTCGCGGCGATTTCATCGAGGCGGGCAGCCCCATCGAGGTCGCGCGCATCGACGGCAACACCATCCTCGTGCGCCTGAGCGGCGCGCCAACCGGGAATCCGGCATGAAGCTGATCTGGCCAATCGCCCTGCAGGCCATGGCTTTCGGCGTCGCCTTCGCCGAGGTCATCGTCCCCTCCTTCGGCATCCTGCTGGTGCTGTGCCTGGGCCTGGCGGGATATTCCTGGTACATCATCATCACCCGGCTGCCGTTCCCGGCCGCGGTCATCTTCGGCGTGGCCGACCTGATCCTGGTGCCGCTCTTCCTCAAATACGCCTTCAAGTACCTGGGCAATTCCGGCATATCACACACCTCGGATGTGGGCAAGGGTTCGGGCCTGGATGCCGTGGACCATGCCCTCCAACGTCACGTGGGCGTTACTGCCCTGGTCGACGCCACCTTGCGGCCCACCGGCCGCATCCGCATCGCGGACGACGTCTTCGAAGCCCAGACCGGCGGCGACTTCATCGAAAAGGGCGCCTCCGTGAAAATCGTGTCGGTAAACGGCAGCCGCTTCCACGTGGAAAAGCTTTAGTTCACAACAGGAGAGAACATGGATTTGAAATTAATCGCAATCGGGGTATTGTTGCTCGGCGTCATCATCGTCGGGTTCGTTTTGCTCAACTTTTTCGGGCTGTGGTTCCAGGCCCTCATGTCCAAGGCCGACGTGTCCCTGATGTCCCTGCTCGGCATGCGCTTCCGCAAGGTGCCGGCCAAGGTGATCGTGGAAGCCAAGATCATGGGCATGAAAGCGGGCCTGCTGCTCTCCACCGAGGAGCTGGAAGCCCATTACATGGCGGGCGGAAACGTCGGCCGCGTGGTGCAGGCCTTGATCGCGGCGGATAAGGCCAACATCCCCCTCAACTTCAAGCGCGCCGCCGCCATCTCCCTGGCCGGCCGTAACGTGCTGGAAGCCGTGCAGATGTCCGTGAACCCGAAAGTCATCGAAACCCCCCTGGTGGCCGCCATGGCCATGGACGGCATCCAGCTGAAGGCCATCGCCCGCGTGACCGTGCGCGCCAACCTGGACAAGCTGGTCGGCGGCGCCGGCGAAGAAACCATCCTCGCCCGCGTGGGCGAAGGCATCGTTTCCACCATCGGCTCGGCCCGCAACCACAAGTCGGTATTGGAGAACCCGGATCAGATTTCCAAGACCGTGCTTTCCAAGGGCCTGGATTCCGGCACCGCCTACGACATCCTTTCCATCGACATCATGGACGTGGACATCGGCAAGAACATCGGCGCCGAGCTGGAAACCGATCGCGCCGAAGCGGACAAGAAAATCGCCCAGGCCAAGGCCGAAGAGCGCCGCGCCATGGCCATCGCCCATGAGCAGGAAATGATCGCGCGCGTGGCCGAGATGCGTTCCAAGGTGGTCGAGGCCGAGGCCCAGATCCCCATGGCCATGGCGGAAGCCTTCCGCAGCGGCAATCTGGGCGTGATGGACTTCTACCATATGAAGAACATCAACGCGGACACGGCGATGCGCGAGAAGATCGGCGGCGTCGGGGAACACAACGCCCCCAAGACATAGGGATTGAACGCACCTAAGGACCCGACGACATGACGAAAATCATCCTCCTCGTCATCGCCTTTCAGGTGGTGATGGGCATCCTCGCCAAGCGCAAGGCCGCCAAGAAGGCCGCGGAAGCGTCGCGGGACGCCCGCACCGGGGGAAGCGCGCCCGCCGGAACCGGACCGGCTTCGGCCAATGCGCCCACGGCCTGGGGCGGAGGCCACTCCGAAGATGAATCCGAAGAGGAATGGGACGAGCACCATAGGCGCGAAGAAGGGGAAATCCGCCCGGATACCCGGGCCCGGCATCGCCGCCTGCCGGATGAATCCATCGTCACCGGCCATGGACGTAAGCCGCAGGAAATGCGCGAGGACGCGCGTGAAATACGGGATATACGCGAAGGCGCAAGTCATGAGACGCGCGAAGGCTCAGGCCCCGCCGCCCGTAAGCCCTCTCCGGCGGCGGGAAAAGCCGCGGATCTGGGCAAGGATCTGCTATCGCAACTGGCCAGGGAGTTGGGACTGGATTTGCCCACGGGAAACCGTCCGGCCCCCCGAGCTCCGCAGCCCTCTCCCCGTCCGCAACCGGCCGGATCCACCGCTCCTTCCGCCCGCACGGTCCATCCGGCCAAAGCCGCCGCGGTCAAGGCTTCGGCCACCCAGGCCGCGCGCGAGGCGGCCGCCAGCGCGAGGATGGCCCTGGAGCGCGACAAGGACCGCCATACGGAAATCTCCCGCCGCGCCGCGATGGACGCCCAGGCCCGCGCGGCTCGCGACCAATCGGGCGAGAACGCCCCCCGCCGCGACCCCCGTAACTTCTCCGCTACTCCGGCGCCCGCCCCGGCCATGCGCTCGGCCTCCGCGACGGCCCGCGCCAACCTCATGGACGTCAAATCCCTGCGCAACGCCTTCATCCTCAAGACCATCCTGGACAAACCCTTGTCCTTGAACCCCTTGCGCCAAAGCCGGGAAATCCGCTAAAAGGGGCATCCGGCTTCCCGGATCCGTTTTCCTGCCCCTTCCAATTTCTACCGGCCACCCCTCGACAAAGTTATCTACTCCTATGGAGGGCGGAACATCGGGACCCGAGGATCGGGTTTCCGGGGAATTGTCCGCCCCCTGCAACCACACAGCCAGGAGCGACACCATGGCCGAAATGAATCCCGAAGCCCTGTATGCGCAGGACTTCATTGACGAGAGCGGTATGACATCCCTGGAACCGGATGGTCTGGGACACTTTCCGCATGACGGGGTTTCCGGATTGGACTTCATCAAGGGACCCACGGGGAGCGCATGGGGAACGCGCCACGACGAAGTGCGGTTCGAACGCGCCCCGCAACGGGGAGCGATCCCGGCGGAGGGCGATGGGGCCGGAGGTCCGGAATAGGTTCGGCCTGGGCTGAACCTATGTATAATTAATCCCTAAGCGTGAGCGTGCGGGATTGTGGACCGTGCGCTCCCGCTACGGGAGGTCCAGCTTGTCCAGAAACGCGCATGCCGATGCCCTGATCGGATTCCTGAATGCCAGTCCCACGCCCTTCCATGCGGTGCAAACCGCGGCCGACCGCTTGTTGGCCTTGGGCGCCGTGCAACTCGACGAAAAGGAAACCTGGCATTTGCAGCCGGGCTCGACCGCCTTCGTTATCCGCAATGCCAGCAGCATCGTGGCCTTACGCGTTCCCGCCGACGTGGACCGTCCCCAATTCCGCATCGTCGCCGCCCATACCGACAGCCCTTGCCTCAAGCTCAAGCCCCGTCCGCCCGACCCTTCAGCCAACTACCTCCAATGGGGCGTGGAAGTCTACGGCGGCGTGCTCTACAATTCCTGGCTGGACCGGGACCTGGGCGTGGCCGGTCGCGTCTCGCGCGTGGTCGACGGCGCCGTCAAATCCGTGCTGGTGCGCAGCGAAGGCAAACCCTTCCGCATCCCCCAGCTCGCCATCCACCTGGATCGGGGCGTAAACGATTCAGGCCTGATCCTGAACGCGCAACGCCACCTGCAACCCGTGCTGGGCCTTACCGGATGGTCCGGACAGCCGACGACGGGGTTCGGGGCGATTGCCGGGCTCGGCGATCCCGACGGTTTGGGAGCGTTGGGCGCACTGGGCGCACTGGGCGGCCTGGGTGGCATGGGCGGCGCAGGGGGAATAGAAGGAAAAGGCAACCACTCCCTGGAAGGCTGGCTGGAGGAAGCCATGGGCGCGCAATTCAGGTCCCTGAGCTTCGAGCTACACCTCTACGATACGTCCCCTGCGGGTTACGGAGGGCTGGACGACGACTTCATCTATTCCGGAAGGCTGGACAACCTGGCCATGTCCCACGCGGCCCTGGAGGCCTTCTGCCTGGAAGATGCGGTCGCGGGGCATAAGGCCATACAGGTAGCGGCGCTTTTCGACAACGAAGAAGTGGGCAGCACTTCGGCTCAAGGGGCCAACTCCAACCTGATCGCGGCGACCCTGGAACGGGCGCTCATCGCGTTAGGGTGCGGTCGCGGGGATTCCCTGGCAGTCCTGGCGCGCTCGCACCTGATCTCGGCCGACATGGCGCATGCCATCCATCCCAACTATCCGGAAAAGCACGAACCCTACCATTTCCCGCTCATCAACCGCGGCCCGGTGATCAAAGGCAACGCCAACATGCGCTACGCCACCAATGGCGAAACCGCGGCCTTGTTCCGCTCGATCTGCGGCAGGGCGGGCGTCCCCGCCCAGGATTTCATCAACCGCGCCGACCTGGCCTGCGGCACCACCATCGGCCCCCATGTGGCGGCCGCCCTGGGCGTGCCCACCGTGGACGTGGGCAGCCCCATGCTTTCCATGCATTCCATCCGCGAAATGTGCGGGTCGGAGG
Organism: Fibrobacteria bacterium; assembly: GCA_039917895.1. Lineage (GTDB taxonomy): Bacteria > Fibrobacterota > Fibrobacteria > UBA11236 > UBA11236 > Chersky-265. Next base: position 5,412 of record JBDSIO010000413.1, read on the forward strand.
ATCACGGCATGATGATCCGCGCCTTCCGCCAATTTTTCCGAGACTGAGTCGGCAGATAAGCCGCAGGGTCGACGACTTTGACCCCGCGCCTACGCCCCATCTGGTGCCAAAGCCGCGGAATGTCTTTGATTTCCGCCAATACTTGAAGGGAATTTCCTAAGCGAAAACGATCCCCTGGGGTTTCATTTACCATTCGACGGAAATTGGAGATCTTTGAAATAGCGCCTGATTTTCAATCCGGGCACCCCTCAAAAAAGCGAGGAGCGTGGAGTTTGCTTCGGCAAACTCCAGAGCGACGAGCCTGATTACCCGCGGTACTCGGACCGGGCCGTGCAGGTTTCGTGCAGGATCACGGCCGTCAGCAACGGCAACACCGGCTTCAACTGGTCCCAGATCCACCGGCAGATGACTTCGGAGGTGGGATTCACGAGCCCGGGAACATCTTCGTTCAGGAAGCGGTGATCCAGGGCCTCTTCGATGGGACGGAAGGCTTTTTTAATGTCGGCGAAGTCCATGACCCAGCCGGTTTCCGCGTCGACGGGACCAGTCACTTCGATTTCGCACCGGAAGCTGTGACCGTGGATACGGCCGCATTTATGGCCAGTCGGAACTTTGGGGAGAAAATGAGCCGACTCAAAGCCGAACGACTTATATAACTTCATCTGACCCGGGTTCTTCACGGGCGGGAAATTTAGAAAAGTTCCCGACGCGAACCGGCATAGTCGAGGCCGGTCTTTTCCCAGCTTATTCCCAGCTTATTGGCGGCTTATTGGCAGCTTATCGCAACCCAGGCGAAGCCTAAAGCTCCTCCAAAACTCCAATGGTTACGATACACCCAGCGCCCTCAGGCCCTGGACCAACGCCACCGTGAGCACGTAAGCCGCGCCGGTATAGACGGCCAGCTGGATGGCCGCGAGCTTCCAACCCCCGGATTCCGCCTTGGCCACGGCCACGGTCGAGAAGCATTGCAGCGCGATCATGAAGAACAGGATCACGCCCAGCACGGAAGAAATGGTGAAGACCTTTTCGCCGCTATCCTCGAAAGTCACCTCGGACATGCGGGCCAACAGGCGATCCGCCAGTCCGTCACCATCAGCTTCATCCACCCGGTACATCAGGGCCATGGCGCTGACGAACACTTCGCGCGCGGCGAAACCGCAGATCATGGCCACGCCCCCGCGCCAGTCCAGTCCCATGGGCCGGGTGATGGGCTCCAGGAAGTGTCCGAGCTGGGAGGCATAGGAGTGGGAGACGGCCACGTATTCGCGGCCGGTTGCCGCGGCAGGGGTCGAGACCGCGTCAGGGGCCGCCTGCACCGATTCAACCGGCGGCGTATGCGTCAGAACCCACAGGGCCAGGGAAATCATGATGATAATGGTACCGGCCTTGCGCAGGTACTGCTCGGCCTTGTGGTAGGTGGAGGCCAGCACCACGCGCAGCACCGGCTTGCGCAGGGCGGGCAGCTCCAGGATGAATCCGGAGATCTCCTTGTTCCTGATTACCTTGCTGATGATGGTCGATATCGCTGCGCCCAGCGCCAGGCCGGCCAGATACAAGCCCGTCAGCGCGATGCCGCCGATCCAGGGTTTGTCGTGCGGGGTGATGAAAGCGAGGAGCAGGGTATACACCGGCAGACGCGCGCTGCAGCTCATCAAAGGAATGATGAAAATGGTGAGGTTGCGCTCGTAGCGGTTGGGGATGGTGCGGGCCGCCATCATGGCGGGAATGGCGCAGGCATAACCAGAGAGCAGTGGCACGAAGGATTTTCCATTAAGCCCGATTTTCGAAAGCGGCTTGTCGACCAGGGCAGCGCCGCGCGCCAGATACCCGGAATCCTCCAGATAGCCCATGGCGAAGAACAGGATGACGATTTGCGGCAGGAAGATGATCACGGAACCCAGGCCCCCGATGACGCCGTCCGCGACGAGATCGACCAGCCAGGAA
>JBDSIO010000414.1:0-5255 GCA_039917895.1 Fibrobacteria bacterium
TGCTGATGACACAGCCGCGTTCATTGGTAGCCTTGGTTTCAAAGGGCCAAGCCGAGGCCAAGGCGCCCCAGAACAGGCTGTCCTTATAGACCATGCCCATTGCGAATTCCAGATTCTTGACTCCCGCCGGCATGGTGGTAATTCCCCACCCGGAAACAAGCTTCTCCGGGGTTTCGGCGACCCCGTCATTGTTCGCGTCGGGCAATAAGGAAAGCTGGTCCTTTTGCAGAACGTAAATCTTTCCGTCCACCACTTTTACGCCCAGCGGTTCGTATAGATTGCCGGCGAATTTCTTGAAAGTGACCTTGGACGCATCCCCGGTCTGGACATTGGATACGATATAGACATTGGCCTTGGTAGTGCTGAAGCCTTCCCAGGTTGAAACCACCAGACTTCCGTCTGGCATGAAATCCAAACCGCTTACTTGGGTATTGAATCCGGAAGGCCGCAGGTTGGTGAGGGTAAATCCGGGATGCACTCCCTGGGTTTGGGATTGGGCCAAGCATAGGGATCCGGCCGCAAGTAAAGCGAAATTGAAAATGGCGAATTTGAATTTCCATTCCGAATTCATACAGGCTTCTTTTCCAAAGGGTTTGAATTCTTAATCTCCCTCCAACAGAGGATTTCTGTGGGGTGATTCTACGAATTTCGAGGTAGAAAATGTTTCCGGTTATTCCCAAAATCGGCTGATTTTGCGCATAATCAACGCCCCCCAGGGGCTTTCGGTTCTCCTATCTTCGTCCAGGACGGCGACACCATCCCGAACTTGGGGGACCCTGGACGGGCAATTGATTTCAAGCAGAATATTTCCCATTGCAGCATAGAAGTGCCGTTGCGAAGACCCGGTAACCTCAGTAATACCCCTGTGATGACCAGGATCCAGTATGGGGAGGGCAATAACTATGGTGGTCAATTCCGCCCGTGAGGTTCGACTCAAAGAAGACAACCGATGAGCCGGGCTCGACACAAGATAGGAACCCCAGGCGGCCCACCTTTGCTACATTTCCTATCCGCCCTGTTCCGTTCTTGACATCCAGATAGGGCGTCGCAGATAGGGTGCCTTATCCAGATGAGTCCAATGCGAAACTTATTCTTCATCCTTGCTTTTGCGCTGGTCTTGCCGCAATCCGGGCTACGGGCGCAACCGGCCATCGACAAAACCTGCGCGGCCTGTTCGCGGCTTAAAAACGATTCCCTGAACATCCAGGTCCGCAAAATCCGCTTGAACCAGGTGGGCTATCTTCCCCAAGACGAGAACAAGGCCGCCTTCTTCGCCGATCCTGCGGGAACGTCCTTCACCGTGGTGGCCGCCGCAACGGGACAAACGGTTTTCACCGGCACGCTCAAGGATGTGGGCAGCCACATCGGGCCCGCCATCGATATCTTTACCTATTACAATTCCATCACCCGGTTGGACGAGTTGCACCGCCCCGCGACGAACGAGCATCTCTACCGTGGTGATTTTTCCGCCTTCAAAACCTCGGGCGATTATTACCTCAAATGCGGCGCGGACACTTCCGCCCATTTCCAAATCGATGCGAAGACCTACAATTTCGTTTTCGAGACCACCATAAAATTCTTCGGCGCGCAGCGTTGCGGCAAGACGGACAGTTGGCTGCATGCCGCCTGCCATCTCAAGGACGGCGATTTCCTGGGAGCCAAGTATTCCGGCGCGCTGTCCGGCGGCTGGCATGACTGCGGCGATCATATCAAGGTGGCGGAAACTTCCGGCTATGCGGCCGTGGTGCTCGGTTTGACCTATGCCTTTTGGCCGGAAAAAGCCGAAGATTTCTACGGAAAATCCTATGACGATACCTTGCCCTTCGGCACCGATGGGATTCCCGACGTTTTGTATGAATCCAAGATCGGCGCGGACTATATCCTCAAGCTCTACAAGGTGAGCAAGGAATTGGGGATGATCGAAAAGCACGATATGTACCACAGCATCATCGATGGGGAGGACCATGCCTACTGGGACGTTCCCGAGCATCAAGACGTAGCGCCGCACTCCAAAGGAGGACCACCGCGCACTCCCCGGGCCGGCATCGGCTCGGACGTCGCGGGAATGTATGTGGCGTCCCTGGCTTTCTTCTCCAGGAGTTGGGAACCGTTCGACCCGGCCTACGCCAAAGAATGCCTGGCGGCGGCCAAGGACATGTATGACAACCTGATCGCCGGTCATCGCGGCACCGCGACCATGAATGAACAGGGATTCTATACCGCCGGATCCGGGCCCCAGATCGATGACGAAGCCTTGGCGGCCCTCGCCATGTGGTATGTGACCAAGGACGCCCGTTACCGCAAGGATTTGCTCGAAGATCCCTTGCTGGGGCAGAACAACCTCTCCATGTTCAATCAAGGCACCTTTCCCACCGGCCTGCTGGCCAACAAAAACAACGTGCCGTTCCATGCCGGCGGGTGGCCCACCGACTACCAGAATACCCATACTTTCACCCTATACGGCCTCGTGAAGCTGATCCTGGGCAAACCGGAAGCGGCAGCCGCCTATGGCCTGTCCGCCGCGACCGCCGATTCCCTGAAGAAGGACGCGATTGCCGCCCTCAAATATTCCATCAAGGTCGCCAGCGGCGGCACCGCCCATTTCGGGGACATCAATGCCAACGAGCCCTATCACGATATGTTCAAGGAGAAATGGGGCTGGAACCGGTACAACATGGGCGTGGCACTGGAACTTTTCCTGTATTGGGATTTGACCCATGATCAGACCTATTACAATATCGGCCTCGACAACCTGAACTATGTGCTCGGCATGAATCCCTGGGACATCAGTTTCATCATGGGCGCGGGCGATAAGAACCTGCAGCACCCGCATAACCGCGCCGCCAACCCGGAAGGCTATAATGCCGGGGGATTCCCTTATCCATACCGGATTCCCAAAGGGGCCTTGATGGGTAGCAGTTCGCCCACGGACCCCTTGCGCGATTTCTGGCTCGAGTACGACAATACGGAAACCTGCATCGATTTTTCCTCGCAAATCCTGATGCCCACCCAGCTCCTGGCCGCCGACCTGCCCCCGGATACCGAAGGCCCCAAGTTCCGCAACGTGAACATCTTCCCCGAAGAACGTAGCGCCTTGGTTACCTGGACCACGGACGAGATTTCGCGCGACACGGTTTTCCTATTGGACGCTCCCGGCGGAAAACTGCTCCAGACCTTGCCGGCCGCGCAATTGGCCAAAGCCAAACAGGTGAACATCCCGGGGCTGACCCCCAATACCACCTACTACATCTATTTCGCCGGCATGGACGTGCGCCGCAATTACACCGTGGACATGAACAACGGCGCTTTTTGGAAATTCACGACCAAGGCCAATGCCGTGGCCGCCGCCATCACCGATGTGCGCGTCTGCAATGAAACCCATGAATCCGCGCTGGTAACCTGGTGGACCAAGAACGGGTATTTTCCGAGCCAGGTGGATTACGGCAAGTCCACGGCCTTGGGGTTGAGCCAATCCCCAGACGATGCGGGCATTCCCACCCAGTTCCATCGCGTGACCTTGAAGGAACTGGAGGCGGCGACGCCGTATTATTTCCAGGCGGTTTCCGGTTCGGCCAAGGATGACAACGGCGGGAAGTTCCATTCCTTTTCCACCACCCAGGTCCTGGTCGACTATACCGTGCGCATCAAGCCCACCAGCAAGGCCTCTGGAGGCAAGGGCACCCATTTCTACATCGACATGGCCAATAATGAAAGCAAGCCTTATTTCGGTTTGGAGATGCGCTATTATTTCACCGCCGATGCGGCCACGGCCGCGGGGATGGTCGCCATCGGGTACGACAACCAGATCTTCGACGTCGGCGGCATCCCCCATCAATTGGCCGCCGGTTCCACTATCCTATTCGGGGCCGCCAAGCAGGTGACGGGCATGCCCGATCAATGGTATTTCCCCATAACGATCAACGATACCTTGCCCGTGGCGGGCCGCGCCCGTTTCGAATTGCAGATCAATTCGCGAGGTCCGAACAATAGCACGGGTGATGTGCCTTTCGATTTCTTCAACAACGCCTGGTCCATCCGCGCCCATGCGAAACCGCCCGATCCGGTGGCCTTCGGCGGCGTGGATCTTACCAAAGGCGCGACCGGGGTTTACAAGGATCCGGAAATGGTGGTGGTGGTCAACGGCAAGAGCGTCCTGACCTATACGGAGGATCCGTACATCACGGCCTATTACAAGGGCGTGCACGTTTTCGGATACGGTCCCGATTACCAGACCACGGATAAATTGGTGATGAACCGCACCGCCAGCCTCGACCTCACCTTGCCGGTAACCAGCCCGCAGGATCGCTTCGATCTCCGCCAGGAAACCGGCAACCTGGTGCTGGCAGGACGCGCTTCCAGCAATCCGGACGGGCGCATCGATGCCATTGTCATCAATGGCGCCACTTTGGAGGAAACTTCCCTGAAACGTTCGGCCGCGGGCGTTGAGTTCAGCCGCGCCTATACCCTTACCGAAGGGACCAACGTTTTCGATGTGATCGCCTGGGATACCGCCAATTGCGCCGTCGAGTCCCGCAAGTTGATCGTCAATTGGATCAAGGCCCCTCCCCCGCCGCCGCCGCAAGTGGCCAAGCCCGTGGCCGATCCCGCCGGTAAGGCAGGTAAGGATTCCTTCTTCGTAAACCTAACTACCCCAACTCCCGGAGCCGCCATCTGGTATACCCTGGACGGGTCGTTACCCACGCCGAATTCTCCCGGCAGCCTGGCCTTCGCAGGGCCCATCCTGATCAAGGAATCCCTGACCCTGAGGGCCATCGCGTTAAAACCAGACTGGCGAAACAGCGCCGTCCTGGAAGAAAAATACGAGATCTCGAAATACTCGGTCGTGAACATACGCCGCGCGGTGTTCCGGGATGGGGATGCCGATGGCTACGCCGATGCGGTTGTTATTCTGCTGGACACGACCCTGGGCCGGCCCGACCCCACCGTCATAGGCGGCCAGCTTTCCGCATCCAAATTCACCTCGGGGTTTGTCTCCGCCGGATACCGTATCTCCCAGGATACCCTGTTCCTCATGCTTACTCCCAATTCCTTGGCGGTGGCGGATGGTAAGGAATCGCTGACCATTCCCGCTCCTGCGGCGGAAGCCGACGGAATGCTGCATGCCGGCACGGTGGCCATCCAGGACGGAGTGGCGCCCGTCATCCGCAGGGCGGTACTCCGCAGGGGAAAGGGAGGAGCGCCGGATTCCCTGCAGCTGTTCTTTTCGGAGGAACTTTCCGGCAGCTCACTGGCGC
>JBDSIO010000415.1:0-6546 GCA_039917895.1 Fibrobacteria bacterium
CGCCCAGGCTGCCGTTCCAGCCCCAACCAGCCCAATACAATGAGGCCGCCGGCAAGGTTCCATAGTCTTCCCGGGTATCCCAATCCCCGTCCGAGACGTTAATCCAGTCTCCAATGCCCAAGGCCAGTCCCGAGATGCGAAAAGCATTGGCTTGAGACGGAGTGAAGCAAAACAAACCGGCGAAAAGAAATAGGAAGCATAGCGGGGCTTTATTCATGCTCCTTGAGTCTCCGGCATATAGGGATCTGTTTCATCCCTCTCGACCAGGGCCACCCTCGACCCGAGAACCGCGGCCCCTCCCGCGATGACAAGCCCGGCGGAAGCTTCGGCGCCCCGACTCAGCAGGGCTTCGGAATTCTCGTATGAGTCCCTCCCCGGTCCCGATTCGTTTCGGATATTCCTGGTAGAATCCTACTGAAACGATTTCATTCCACCTTGGACTAAACAAGAACATTCTCATCGTCGGGAGACGGATTCATGCGAGATACGGAAAACTTCAGAAAAGACATCCAGGAATACTATGGAAAGGTCCTGAAAAGCACATCCGACCTCAAGACCAATGCCTGTTGCACGAGCGAGTCCATCCCCGAACGCCACCGGGCCATCCTGGCGGAAATCCCGTCCGAAATCCTGGAAAAATTCTACGGCTGTGGCTCGCCGATACCCCCGGATCCGGTAGGGAAAGTGGTGCTCGACCTGGGTTGCGGAAGCGGACGGGATGCCTATCTGATTTCCAAACTGGTCGGGCCCAGCGGCCGTGTCATCGGAATCGACATGACCCACGAGCAATTGCTAACGGCCGATAAGTATGTCGGCTCCCAGATGAAAGCCTGGGGGTTTCCAAAAGCCAACCTGGAATTCCGCCAGGGGTATATCGAGGACTTGGCCGCGGCCGGTATCGAGGACGATTCCATCGACATCGTCGTCTCCAACTGCGTGCTGAACCTGTCACCGCACAAGGAAGCGGTCTTCCGCGAGATTTTCAGGGTCCTGAAACCGGGTGGCGAACTTTTCTTTTCCGACGTATTCGCGGGGCGGCGCATCCCAGCTAACCTGAAGGCCGATCCGGTCATCCGCGGGGAATGCCTGGGGGGAGCCCAGTACTGGGAAGATTTCCGCAGGCTCATGCGCCAGTCCGGGTGCTTGGACTATCGGCTGGTTTCAAAACGCAAAATGGAGTTGGGCAATTCCGAACTCGAGGCCAAGGTCGGCATGATCGATTTCTATTCCGCGACTGTCCGGGCCTTCAAAATTGCCGACCTGGAAGATATCTGCGAAGATTACGGACAAACCGCCACCTACCTCGGTACCATCCCCGACATGCCTCATGGCTTCGCCCTGGATGATCACCACCTCTTCCAGGCGGGCAAGCCCATGCTGGTTTGCGGAAATACGGCATCCATGGTGGCGGACACCCGGTTTGCGGAGCATTTCCGGGTCACGGGCGATCGCTCTGTCCACTTCGGCCCGTTCGAGTGCGCTCCCGTTTCAAGCGGGGAAAATCCCAATCAGGCCGTCGGAGCCTGCTGCTGAACAATGAGAGGAGGAGGATGAGCAATTACTACGACAGCTGCGACCTTAAGAAGTTCGGCAATATCACCCGTACCAACAAGGCCCTCGGCGACAAGTTCTTTTCCTGGTTTAACGACGTGATGAAGCCTGGGGCCTTGAGCGAAAGGGAAAAAGCCTTGATCGCCCTGGCCGTATCCCATGCCCTCAAGTGCCCCTATTGCATCGACTCCTACTCCTCGGCGTGCCTGGAGAAGGGCGCCGATGAAGCCCAGATGAACGAGGCCGTGCACGTGGCCGCGGCCATGGCGGCTGGGATAACCATGGTGCATAGCGTGCAGATGATGAACAAGGTCGACGACCTTTCGATGTGAGGATGTTCCATGGTGGTTGACGCGCAAATTAAGATGCTGGAGGGAACGACCCGATCCTTCGGGGACGGTTTACCGGGCCGGGATGCTATTTCCCCGCTCTCGATGCGGGTGTTCCAGGTTAATGTGGGCAAGCAATGCAACCAGGCCTGCCGTCACTGCCATGTGGACGCTTCTCCGGCCCGGACCGAAACCATGTCTAAGGAAACCGTGGATGCGTGCCTGAAGGCGCTGCGGGAAAACGACGGATTCGAAATCCTGGACATCACCGGCGGCGCGCCCGAGATGAATCCGCATTTCCGGTACCTGGTGGAAGAGGCCCTGGCGTTGGGCAAGCATGTCATCGACCGGTGCAACCTGACTATTCTCGAGGAGCCCGGATTCGAATACCTATACGATTTCCTCACGGAATATAAGGTGGAGATTACCGCCTCCCTGCCCCATTTTTCCGAAGCCAGCACCGATAAGCAGCGGGGTCCCGGCGTGTTTTCGGCTTCCATCAAGGCCCTGCAAAAGCTGAATACCCTGGGATATGGGACAGAAATCCCGCTCAACCTCGTTTACAATCCGAATGGATTCTACCTCAGCTCTTCCCAAGCCCAACTGGAATTTGAATTCAAGGGAAGACTGCGGGAGCAATATGGAATCGAATTCAACAGCCTCTATTGCATCAACAATATGCCCATCAGCCGTTTCCTGGAATCCCTGGTCCGGCGTGGAAAACTACAGGAGTACATGGACCTTCTGGCCGGGGCCTACAATCCTTCGACTTTGGAGGGCCTGATGTGCCGCCACCAGATTTCGGTCGGGTACGACGGTGGGGTGTACGATTGCGACTTCAACCAGATGTTGGACTTGAAATCGGAGCAGGTCTCCCATATTTCAGAATTCAATACGTCCGCTTTCTTGTCCCGTAGCATCCGTTTTGGAAATCACTGCTTTGGATGCACGGCCGGTTCCGGATCGAGCTGCGGCGGGGAGATTTCCCATAAGTGATGGGCGCGATTCCTCCAGCGAAGACAAAGCGTAGGCCGAGACTTTCCGGCCGCCATCAGCAGGCGCCACGGGGGAAAAAACCGATCTGGATATGCGAGGTTATTCAAAAGGGCTCTACCATGTCGCCTTGAAGAATAAAGCCGGCCAGACCGTGCACACCCGGGTTATGAGTTCTCCCTTTTCTCCCCGGTTGTTCTCCCAGGCGAGCAGCTTGTGCGACGTCCTGCCTTGAGCTTGTCCACCAGGGAAATTCTGCTGTCGAAGCGGCCCTCCGGCGGTCCATTCTCAAGGCTCAGGACGCCGCGGGGATAAAAAGTTCCGGCAGCCTGGAAAAGTACCAGGCTATGGATATCGGGAGGGAATCTTGCTTCCAGGATCCCCGGAAAAATCGGCGATACCGCTCTTTTCAAGAAACGCCTTGGTCCGATCCACGAATTCCTGTGGGGGAGGACTCCGTTTCCGGAAAGAACGGACGTCCGCCGTCATGCGGTAAATCCGGACATACTCCTCGCAGTCCTTGCACATGGAGATATGCAGCTTGAAGCGCATAGCTACGATAGGATCCAAGGTTCCCTCGGCGTAGTCGTAGACGAACTCACGGATTTTGGCGCAGGGATACATTATCTTCATCATGAGGGAAGCCATGTGGGACATCATGGCTTCACCACCTCGGCGCTCTGGCTCTTTGTCTTGAAGTCCTCCGGAGCCTTGAACGCCTTTCGCGTCAATTTTTCCTGGACGGACTGGACAATCTGGTTCCTGGCCCGGTGCAGATGGACACGAACGGTCGAGGAAGGCATTCCCAGCATAACGGCGATTTCTTCTCCCGAAAGACCTTCCTCATCCCTAAGTTGGTAGACATGCCTAAGAGCCAACGGAAGTGACTCGATTGCCTGTGAAATCAGGCCTTCCAGACGGCGTTTTTCCGCGACGGCATCCGAGGCCATATCCCAGGGGGAGATGTCGTCGAAAAGTGCGGAAGGCGTGGACTCTCCCGTGGCAAGGGCCATCCGCTCTTCGTTGAATTCGAGATGGTTGCGATCCTTCTCGGACATCCGATCGCAGGTCTTATGGTAGGCTAAGGAATAGATCCAGGTAGTCAATTTCGATTTGCTTTCGAATTTGGAAATTCCTTTATGCACGGCCAAATAAGTTTCCTGCAGAACCTCCTGACACTCATCGACCGAACCCAGATACCTGCGCACATAATTCAGGATCCTCTCATGGGTGGCACCGAACAGCTCGGCGAAGGCTTTCTGCGCCTTCGCTCCTCCCCCCACCAATGCTTCCAGGAACGCCTTGGAATTCACCTCCTCGAAAGGATTCGCCGATTTTGTTTCCATCATGGCTGCTTTCCCGAATGCCCGAATCAGGACTTAGGGGAGTATACAATTTTAACCGGCACTGGTGAATCTTTGACTCCCTTACCTTCCCACCTTGACCTGGATAACCTTGCGCACCGGAACCTCAATCAAACCGCTCTCCTTGGTTATAGCGATTAGTCCTGAATTTCTTCTCGGTCGTTTCAAGATTTGGAAATCGCCTCCTCCCGATGCGATCCACTGATCGAGATCCTTTTCGGACTTTATTCCCACCGTTGCTACAAAGACGAACCGCGCTTACAACTCGCGTGATGTCGCGTGAAGCAAATCCTCGCCCCACAGGCGGTGATGCGTCTTTTGCTCAGTAAGCTTTTCAATAGCCTGAATCGGTCCCTCGATTTGCTAAAGGGTGACGGTGCGATTCAGGCTTCCAAGTGGAATTCGGCAAATTCCTCGCCCTGGTGACGGCCTGAATTTGTTGTCGAAAATGTTACAATTCCCCCCGCTTCGCAGCTTCCGATGATTTCCTTGGCAAAATGGAATCTGTGCGGAAATACCCTTAATTCCGACACATCCCCATGGATTTCCATTTTTTTCGGGGCTCTGGTCGTTCAAGTTGAACTTTTTGGATCTCTTAATGCACTAATCCGCTGTGTGGAGTCATTGATCACCAATGATGAGCCTTATTCTATGAAATAAGGTTTGCCTCATTTCCTGCTTTAATCAATCGGAGGCAAAATGAAGAAATTGGCTTTTATTTGTACCACGATATCGCTCACCGGGATGAGCTCATTCGCGCAGCTCGATTACCCCAGCGCGCTCAAGGCCGCAATCACGTTTTTCGACGCCAACAGGTGCGGTCCGGACGCCGGAACGGGAAATAAATTCGCCTGGAGAGGCGCTTGCCATAAAGATGACCAGGTCCCGGGTGGCTATCACGATGCGGGCGATCATGTGAAATTCGGGATGCCCCAGGGATGGTCGGCAGCGACGCTGGCTTGGGCGTACTATGAATACCCGACCGTGTTCGCCCCCGTAAAGGCGGATTTTTTCCGGATGCTCAAGTATTTTACGGATTATTTTCTGGCAAGCCATCCCAGTCCCGATGTCTTTTGGTATAACATCGGCGACGGAAATGCCGACCATGGCTATTGGGGCGCGCCTGAAGCCCAGACGGGACCCCGTCCGGCCCTCAAAGCCCCCCCAGGAGCGGATGTATTAGCCCAACACGCAGCGGCGTTGGCGCTTATGTCCCTCATATACAAGAGCGAAGATGCCGCCTATGCCGCGAAATGCCTGGAAGCGGCCAAGGATCTCTATAAACTCGCATTGGCCGCTGCCGATAACCCGGCAACCGCAAGGTCTTCGGATGGCTCTGGAGGCAACTTTTACAAAACCTCCTCCCATTACGACGATCTTGCCTGGGGAGCGGTTTGGCTGTACACGGCCACGGGAACCGCCTCGTATCTGGACCCCGTAGAAGCGTGGACCAAGATTCCCAACGATCCCGGGGATAATCATTACCAGAAAAAATGGTCGCCGGCGTGGGATGACAACAACCTTTTCACCCTCCTCAAAATGGCCGAAATAACCGGAAAACAGGAATATTACGATGGCATAGTCTGGAATCTGGAGTGGGCCCGGGATGTCTCCAACAAGTCTCCGTTTGGAATACCCATTATCGACACCTGGGGCGTCTTGCGTTACGCGTCCGCGGAAGCGGGGCTAGGGTTTTCGGCCTTTAAATTGCTCGGTTACAATGGATTCAATACCTTGGGCGCCAAGATTATGGATTACACACTCGGCTCAAACCCGGAAAACCGGTCCTATCTTACCGGCTGGGGACGCAATCCGCCTATTCACCCCCATCACCGCGCCAACGAACCCGTCAAGGGGGGAGCTCTTAAAGGCCTCATAGGAGGACTGGTAGGTGGACCCACGGACGATTCCTACAGCGACAATGTTGATAATTTTCAAGAGACGGAAGTAGCCATCGATTACAACGCGGCTTTCATATTCGGCATGGCCGGGCACATGTGGCTCAAGAGCGGCGGCAAACCGAAAAATCGGGCGCCATCCGTACGAATCACCTCGCCGGCCAACGGGATCAACGTACCCACGGGCGCGCTGCTGAATATCGTCGTGACGGCGACCGATGCGGATGGCAAGTTGACCAAAATCGACCTCTACAAAGGCACGGAGCTGCTTTCGAGCGGCGCAACCTCGCCGTTGAGTTTCAGTTATCAAAGTTCCGGAACCGCGGCGGTCACTTTCAGCGCCAAAGCCACGGATGATTCGGGAAACGTTTCCAATCCCAGCACCGCCACCATCAGCTTCTCCGCCCCATG
>JBDSIO010000416.1:0-7247 GCA_039917895.1 Fibrobacteria bacterium
GGAATGTCCCAGGGCCGCCATGGCCAGATCCGGCGCGGAGAAATAGTTCTTCAAGGTGGAGAAGATGAAGGACGGATCCTCTTCCAAGGTGGGGACTTCCAGCTTGAGTTCGTTCATGGACCGGCTGCCGTACAGGGCTAGGTATCCATCGAGCCAGCCGAGCAGCGCGCCCGCATCGGGTTCCCTGGAGGCCTTGAGCGCGGCCAAGGTGCCGGCGGCAGGGGTATCCCGCAGGATACGGGCCAGGGGCCCGTCGCCCTTGCTCCGGATCTCGCGGAAGCATTCCAGGATGCGGCGGGTGGGTTCGGTGCTTTCCACTTGGCCGCGGTCGGCCAGTAAATCGTTCTGAAAGCCCGGATCCCCTGGCGCCACCCATTTGGCGCACAGGGAAGCGAGAGCCTTGTAGAAGACCATGGCCAGGGTATCGGCCAGGATGGGCGCCTGCCACTTCTTGAGGAAAACCAGGGTCATCTCTTCATAGATGCTGATCAGGCGCTGGGGCGACAACCGGTCCCAAGGTGTGGCCGCGTACAGGGCGAATTGCCGGGCGAAACGCCCCTGGAATTCCTTCACCCGGGCCTGCGCGCGGAATAGGTTCCACAGGGCCCGCGAGGCCAAGCGCAACCGATCATAACCGCGCTTGAAACCGGCGTCGGGCAGTTCCAGGTTCTTGATGGGCAGGCCTTGGCGCACGCCCATCATGGCTTCCATGGCCTCGCCCGTGAAGCTGAAAAAGGGCAGATTCGCCAGGGAAGTGTACCAGGTCATCAGGTTGTAGTAGACCCGGCCCCGGATCAGGCCGAGGTAATTGCGCATGACGATCTGGTTCTCGTCGTGCAGGCGGCGGCGGATGCCCAGCATGCGGCCGAACTGCTCGTAGACCTCCTGATAGGCGAAGGCGATGAATGAGAAGGTCAGCGGGGCGGTGAGGCCGTTGTAGCTTTCCACGATGTTGGAATTGTCCCACAGGATCTTGCGGCCCCAGCGCGCGCGCGCGGCGGGATCGGCGGCGGTGACGGGACGTGCCTGGAGAAAATAAAGGCTTCCGTTCCGAAAAGCGAATTCCAGATCCAGCGGTTCCCGGTAGTGTGATTCGATGGACAATGCCGCGCGCTTCAACGCCTGCAATTGCGAAGGATTGAGGCATGCGATGGCGCGCCGCGCCTCGGGAACGGGCTCTTCCCGGGTTCCCCCATCGGGCAGCGCCGCGATTTGCGCCGGCTTGTCGGTTATGTGTTCCGAGTAGAGTCCCGTTTCGCGGGAGAGGGTGAATTGGTCGCCTTCGAACCGACCGGATACGATGCCTTCGCCGAGCCCCCAGGAGGCTGAGACTACCATTTCTCCGGTATCCCCGGTGACGGGATTCAAGGTGAAGCATACCCCCGCGATATCCGCCGGGATCATGATTTGCAGGACCACGGCCATGGATGGCGCTGGCAACCCGAATTTCAGCCGATAGGCCAGCACCCGTTCGCCGTAAGCCGAGGCCCAACAACGCAGGATGGCGGAACTCACCGCGGCCGGGTCGGAGACGGGAACATTGAGCACGGTATCAAACTGGCCCGCGAAGGAGGCTTCAGCGGAATCCTCCCCCACCGCTGAGGAGCGCACGGAAAGGAACCTCTTACCGGTACCGCCTTTTTCCGCACTGTTTCCCACACCCTGCTTTTCATCGCTTCGCAAAGCCTCAAGCTCCAAAGCGATTGCGGACCGGAAATCCGCTCCCGGATCCAGGGATTCGATGGATGACCTAATCCCGGCGGAGGCTTTCCTCAGCTCCACATCCAGGCCTCCGTCTCCGGTATCCGCGGCCTGCCGCACGACCGTCCGAATCGCCATGCCGGCCAACCTCGCTTCGATACCGTCGGCGATGGCGCCTAGGGAATTCCGGAACCAGGAGGAATCGATCACGCGGAAAGCAGGGACGGTAACCTGCGGGATACCCGTTAACCGGATCAGATTGGCGGCCTTGCCGCCCACCGCACCCGGCCCGGAGCTGAAAGTGTCTATCGGCTTAGCCATGGTCACTTCCGCCATATCAGGATTCCCAGCAGGGAAATGTAGAATTGCAGGTAGAAGAGGGAAGCCACCTTGTCCAGCTTGCGGCTATGCGGTTCCGTAAGCGCACGGCCCCAAGCGATAAAGACGCCGGTAATCATCAGCCAAATTCCCAAGGTCGCGGCATGGAACCACAAAGGCAGAACCAGATATCCGCGCAACAGCCAGGCCAGGATCATCACCGCGGCCTGGAAGGCCGGAACCAGCGCCATCGAAGGTCCGATCCCGATTTCCTTGGAATACGTGTCCACTTCCGGCCGTTCCTCCGCGGCCACGCGGATCTTGCGGCTGACCTCCAGGGAGAAAGTCATGGAGAAGCCCAGGAAAGCGAATAGGAAAAACCCGGGGAGGCGAACCAGTCCGGCATGCGGAACCGACATCTGCAGGATGGTGAAATCGATGCAGGCCAGGATCAGCATATGGGAAATGCCGTAGAGGAAAAGGCGGCGCTTGAGCCAATCGCGCACGAAGAACTCTTTATACATCGCCAGCGAATAGCCCAGGGTCAGGAAATGGAACACCAGGATCTTGGGGCCGAAACCCCAGGCTATGACGGTTTCGGCCAGGATGGCGATCGCGCCCGTCCAGGCCAATTGCCGGTATGTAAGCAGTCCGCGCGAAAGGATGCGTCCGGGATAGGCTTTGACGTCGTTGTCCCGATCCTTGAGATCGTCCAGCACGCGCAGATGGTAGAACACCCCAAGGACCCAGAGGTATCCGCTGAGATAGGCCGGCCAGCCTGACCGACCCAGCCCCAGCATGCGTTGCGCCGCCGCCAGCGTGCAGGAATAAAGCAGGAAAATGGCGAGACCATTCAAGGCGGGAGGAAAGCGTTCGGCCAGGTAAGCCCGGAACGCCTTGGGCGAAAATCCGCCGGTCATCGCCGCTTCCCTTCGAGCAAAGCTTTCACTTTCGCATATTCCACTTTCGAGTTGTGCCGCTGATCCACGGGCAGTCGATTGATGAAACGCACGCCGGCGAGGGGGAAGTCCCCCAAAGCCGACCGGATCGCCGCCGCCAGATCCGGATCGTCCAGGCTGCCATCCACGGTCTCCACCACCACCCAATGCGCGCCCATGGCCTTCAGGTAGGCCGACTTGCGTACCTTAAGCATCTCATCGACCACGCATTCGACTTGGTAAGGGAAAATCCATTCCCAATCCGACGGCGCCGGATCCGCGCGGGAGGCCGAAATCCCTTGCGGACCCTGGACGCGGTAATGCGGATTGGGAAGGGCTGCATGCGCCCGTCCCACCACCCACAGGCGGCCCTTGGCGTCAAAGTAGCCCGCATCGCCCATGCGGTGCCAGATTCCCGCTGGCGTCCGGATCTTATTGGCGCGTTCCCCAGGGGCGTTGTTCCAATACTCCGTATTCACGTGGGGCCCCCGCACGGCGATCTCCCCCACCCTGCCGACGCTAAGACCCATCGCTTCCAAATCCTCGGTTTCGGAATCCCGGAAATCGAGCGGGATCAGGATCACGCGCAGGGAAGGCACGGGATACCCCACGCAGAAACCCAGACCCCGGGCCGAGAGCGGACGGCATTCCCTCAGCAATTCGCCGGTACCGAGGCTCGAAACCGGTTCCGCTTCCGTGGATCCGTAGATGACTACGATCTCCGCCCGCGTCCAGACGCGCGTGAGTTTTTCCAGGGCCTTGGCCGTGATGGGCGCACCCCCGGTGAACAGCATTTTCACTGAGTCGAGAACGACCCGGGCCGCCAAGGCCGCGTCCGCGACGGCTTCCAGATAGGCCGGAGAACCCGACATCATTTCCGGTTTCCACGCCTGGGCCTGCGTGACCACGGTAGCTCCCGCTTCCCGGACCTTGCCCGGCGCTACGCGGGGAATATAGGTCGAGCGCCCGCGCGCGAGGTTTTCCAGGGGGAGGATGGGAAAGCACGGGAAATCGGTCGTACAGGCGGTCTTGCGGGGATCGCTCAATGCCTCCATCTGGCGGCGCAGGAAACCGTGGGTGCGATTGCTGCCTTTGGGTTCCCCGGAGCTCCCGGTGGTGAAGCTGATGAGCGAGGGATCCCCGGGCGAGACCGCGGCTACCTCGGAAACCGCGTCCGCATGGCGCGCAATCATCCTTCCCATATCCTTGGCCAACCAGCGCGGGAAGCACCGGGTGGCGATCTGCACAGGCACCTTGCGCAGGTTCGGGCAGAGGAGGCGGAATACGTGCGCTTTAGGGACTCCGATGAACGCCTTGGGCCGCACCGAAGCGCAACAGGCGTCGAACCGCTTCGGTCCCAAGTAGGGATCCGCGAAGACGCAGACCGCTCCCATACGGATGACGGCCAGGATGGCGACGTAAAGATCGATGCTCATGGGAATCAGCATAAGAACGCGGTCCCCTTGCGACACTCCGGCCTCGGCCAGACCCGCGCGAAAAGCGGCCGTGCGCGCCTCCAAGCCGCCGAAATCCAGGCGCGTCTCCCGGCCGCGCGCGTCCCATTCCGCCAAGGCCAGGGCCGTGGGATTACGCAGGGCCTGGGCGCGGACTTCCCCGCCGATATTGTCGGCTTCGCTCCGGACGGGAGTCACAGGATCCCTTTCATCAGGGCATAGGTGCGGATGCTTTTCCCAAAGCGCCCGGACATGGCCCGGGAACGGTTATCGCTTTTCATATAGGCATGGATGATGTTCCGGGTCCCGTGCTCCTTCCAATGGAGATGGGTCAGGTAACTCACGGAATACCCCAGCCCGCGGCCCCGGAAAGCCGGAGCCACGCCCAGGGTCTTGAGGACGGCGGTGGCGCCCCCCGCCCCCGAACCGTCCGGGCCGGGAGCGGCTGGAGGATAGTCACCGATACCATAACTGTAGGCGAATGCGGCGGGCACGCCGCGCTGCAACAGCATGATGAGCGCAGCCTCCCGCGGTTTCGAAGCTGAAGACAGTCTCAGGAACTCATCGCAGTCGATGTGCTCGTAGAGGAAGTTGTCCTTGAAGATGTCGCAAGAAAGCCGGTAAATCTCCGGCAGCATGGCCGGCATGTCGTCGGCGCCGTAGGTCCGGATCTCCATACCCCGCAATCCGCGTTTCACCCCCAGGGCCATTCCGATGATCCAGGCCTTGGCATAGCCGCGCACGTGGAGGCTGTGGTACTCCGCAAGGTCCGCGAATCCCGCCGCCAGAAAATCCCCGTGGTAGGCTTCGGGCAGGCGCTGTTCCCCGGGGAAGAACGGAAGACGGCCCATGCGCTTGATGAAACGATAGGGATGCCAGGTGGAGAATTGCATCGGGCCCGTGAGGGAGAGGATGCCGCGATCCTTGCAATGCGCTTTTACCGCCGTCAGGAAAGCCGACGTTTCGCAGGCAAGCGCGTCGGCGGCGCGCGCGTACGACATGAATAGGCAATCCCCGAAATTGGGTTGATATACCGCGATTCGCCCGCGCAGTCCGGTTCCATCGTCCCAGCCATACAAGAGCAAATCGCCCCGTAAATGGGATGGGGATTCCGGCCCCAGCCAATAGGCTTCGTAGGTTTCCTGCCCCGCGTCCCAAAGGCTCGCCAGCAAATCACGGCCGGCCCGGGTGAACTCGGGTTGGGAAAGGATGCGCAAGCTTGCGCTCACGCGGGATTGCTTCCGGCGGGCCCGCGCGCCAGTTTACGGTGCGCCTCGGTGAAATGTCCGGCGGCAATGGCGGCGGTGATGGAGATTTCCCCCGCAATGGTGAGAGCGCCGGCGATCTCGGCGAACTTGTGAGCGCCCCCGGGACCGGCGCAGCCGAGCATGGATAGGCACTCCTTCTGCGTGGGCAGGCCCGTTCCGCCCCCCACCGTACCGACCACCAGGTTAGGCAGGCACACATTCACCAACAGGGATCCTTCCTCATCCACGGAATATACGGTCATGCCCACCGCGGCCTCTGCGATGCAGGCCACGTCCTGGCCCGTTGCGATATACAGCGCGGTCAGCCCGTTCGCGAAATGGCTCTGGCTGCCAATGGAACCGGATTTCAGGCTCGAGACCATGGATATCTTCCAGGCCTCCAGGATTTCGGCGGGCTGGACTTTGAGGACGAATCGGCAGATCTCGGCCGGGATGCGCGCCTCGGCCGTGACGCGTTTACCGCGCGTCTGGATGAAGGCCATGGCGTTGGCCTTTTTGTCGCCGGACATGTTGGACTCGATGTACCAGCGCAGCACCTTGATGGGGCTGTTGGCCAGGATGAAATGGCAGGCCGCGTCTGCCGCCAGGGTCACCATGTTCTGGCCCGCGGCATCGCCGGTGGTGAACTCCAGGTGGATGACCACGTCCTGGCCATTGAGCGAAATGTTGTAATCGACCATTTTGGCGTAGCGGCTGGTGCTTTCCGCAACCCTCTGAATCTCGTCCGAAACCGTTCCCAGCCAGGCACAGAAACGCAAGGCATCGCGCATGTCCCTGAAGACGAAGATGGGCGCTCGCCCGATCTTGTCAACCAGACAGGTGGAGGTTACGCCGCCGGACAATGTCAGCGCCTTGCAACCGCGATGGAAGGAAGCCACCAGCGCGGCCTCGGTGGTCGCGAGAGGAATAAGGTAATCGCCATGGGCGTGGAATCCGTTGACGCGCAAGGGACCGGCCACGCCTACGGGGATGCCGCACATGCCGATGTAGTTCTCGATATTGCGTTCATAGGTTTCCGGCCGGAGATCCATGGGTTTGCGTCCCGTCACCACCGGCAAGTCGATGCCTTGGGCAAGCAGCGCGTCCGCCACGATGCCCACGCCCTTCAGCGCGATGTCCTTGGCGGAAGGTATGGCCGCCTGCAAGGGAACCTCCTTGGGCAATCGCGGACTCAAACGATCCCCCAACGCCTCGACCGAGGAACCCTGAAGCAGACGTTCCAGGAGTTGCTTGAAGAATCCGCTGTTCACCGTCATGCCAAATCTCCTTGTTCCATTCCGCCAATCAGCTCGGCTTCTCCACCTGACGCACTCATGCCAGTCACGCAACTCATGCCAGTCACGCAACTCATGCCACTCACGCCAACCCAGTCACCACGCCAACCATTCGCCCCGCCTAAGTACGACGGGGGGGACTTGGAGCGGGGTAACCATGCCCGATTCAAGATCCGCCGCTTACCGTTCCAAACCGACAGCCGCAGCCAGCCAAAGCGCTGGACCCAGCCAGAGCAAGCTGTCGATACGATCCAGGATTCCGCCTTGTGGGCCGAGCAGGTTGGAGAAATCCTT